>NZ_DATFZD010000173.1:0-4349 GCF_035314665.1 Mycobacterium sp.
CGGGGCTGCCGTAGTGGGCCATGCCCTTGTTCTCGAACAGCCGCCGCGACGTCGTCTCCAGCATCATGCCCATCGACGGGGCGACGGGCTTGAGCCGCGACATCTCCGACCAGCTCATCACGCCCGGGTTCAGGTGCGGCAGCAGGCCGGTCTCCTCGAGCACGCGAATGGCCATCGCCCGCACGTAGTCCAGGGTCGAGTCATAACCGCGTTCGTCGAGCCACTGCCGCGACTCGGGCCAGCGGGTTTCGGGGCGGTCGCCGAGGGTGAACAGCGTTTCCTTGCAGCCCATCTCCGCGCCGCGGCGCGCGACTTCGAGGATCTCGTCGGGCGCCATGTACATGCCGCGGCCCTGCGCGCGCAGCTTGCCCGGAACCGTGACGAAGGTGCAGTAGTGGCACTGGTCGCGGCACAGATGGGTGACCGGGATGAACACCTTGCGCGAGTAGCTGATCGGCAGCCGCCCGGTCGCGCCGCGGCGGCCCGTCGACGCCAGCCCGGCGTCTCGCACGCGCGCGGCACTGGCACAGAGGTCGGCGAGGTCCTCGCCGCGGGCGGCCATCGCGACGGCCGCCTCGTCGACGTTGAGCGCCACCCCGTCGCGCGCACGTCGCAACACTCGCCGCAGTGCCGAGGCGGCTGGCTTCAGAGGGACCGCGGGAGTGGGCACGACGGTCCGATCGTCACCGGGGGTCAAGGCCACCTCGGTGTAACCCCACTCCAATCGGGGATCATCCGTGGCGTCTCACTATGTGAAACATCCGTGCCTGGCATGCCTGACACCCTAGCCGCCGGAGCGCGGCGGATGCGCGCCCCATCCCGGGTGACCAAACGTTAACGTCAGCCTTGTCCGGGGTCTGGTCAACATCGGCAGCTTTACCGCTCCGGTCAACCTCGGGATCGCCGAGTTGAACTGGATCCTGCCCCCGCTGCCTCCCGTTCCGCCGGTCCCGTTCGCGTGCGCGGCGCGTTGACCAACGCGACAGCGGCGTCAGGGCCCGGCGGCCCGTCCGTCAATTGGTCACCAGCGCAACGACCGAGGTTGCGAAGGACGTGACCACCGGCGTCCAGGCGGCCGCGGGCACCGCGAAGAAGCCACCCGACGCCAGAATGCCAGGATTAGTCAGCGCCGTCCGACAACCCGCAGCCTGATCGGCCTGTTCGGCAGGGTCGCGATCCCCCGCGGCACCGACCGCGGCGGCCTGCGACGCCGTTCGCGCGGGCTCATCTCGAGTTCGACGCTGGACAAGATGGTCCCCAGGACGACGGCCAACTCGACACTGGCGAACGCCGATCCGACGCAGCGCCGATGGCCGTAGCCGTCCGGCGAGTGCTCGGCCGGCCCGAAGGTGCGGTCAAGGAATCGCGATGGGTCGAACCGGGCCGGATCGGAAAACACCGCAGGATCGGCACTCGTGCGCGGCGTCCGCGCGACCGGTCAACAGCACTTCGCCGAGGCTGGGGATCGACATCGCGAACCGGTTCTCGCGGCGGGCACGGTAACGAAAGTAGGCGTCGGGGTTGAGCAGGGCCGCGGGCATGGAGCAGCCCGAATCGCGGCCCAAGCCTTGATGCACTCATTGATGCACCTCCGCTCGCCCAGTTGGGCAAAGCCTCTGCTACCCAGTTAGGCCGAGGCGCGTAAAGCCTTGTTTCGCAAACTCTTACACGCGGTGGCGTCGCCGCCACAGAACCCAGGCAGGCGGCAACACACCGACGACCAGCAACACGAGCGCACTGATGCCGTCGATGCCCGGGCCGCCGAAAACGATGCCGCCGCCCGGGCCGCCGAAGGTCAGAACGGCGACGGTCAGCAGCCATGTCCACAGCGGAAGCGCGGCCACCCGTGACGACGACGTGACCTGCAACCCGGCCCAGACGAGCGCGGCGTTGACGAGTCCGCTGATCAATGCGCTGATCGGAAACGGAGCCGAGCCCAGCCGGCTTTGCACAAATACGGCGCCCAGTACCGCCGAGATCACCCCGTCAACCGCAAGCAGCGTCAGGACAGCAGTACGAAACGCGGGGCTGGTTGTCCCGCCGTGGTTTTGGACGCGTTCGGAGGTTCCGCTCAGGTCGGAACGCTGTCGAGCACCCCGACCAGCGAGCCGATCACCCATTGGAAGCCATCGGCACGGTCTTGCCAGTACTGAAGTTGCGGATCCATGTCCGTGTTATCCATGGCAGTCCCCTCCTTGCGGCGCCGGCTCCTGGGAGCCTACGCGTTGCGGGTTGGTCAGCCAAGGTTCAGCCCCGCAAGCAGGTCCGTTTCCCAGCCGCGTGCATCGCGTGGGCCGGGGTCGCCCGCGGCGATGATGTAGTGCTCCTGCGCCAGGATGGGTAAGGCCAGGTTGTTGGACAACGCGCAGGAGCGCCGGTCGGGTGCGACGACGACCTGCGTGGCGTGGGCGACCAACGCGTCGGTTTTCGCGGTGACGTGGTCGGCGACGTCGATGACGGCATCGATCTCGTCGTCGGGGTAACCGAACGGAATGGCGTCGGGATCGGGTCGCTCCCAGCCGTCGGGCACCTCGGTGAGGGAGCCGAGGCCGGCGCGCATCGCGGCGGTGGCCACGACGGTCCAGTACACCTTGGGCACTTTCCAGGTGCTGACGCCGACCGCCGCGGTGGCGACGTCGTGAGCGTGGATGTGGTCAGGGTGGCCGTAGCCGCCGTCGGGGTCGTAGGTGACGACGACGTGGGGGCGCAGTTGGTCGATGAGGCGCGCCATCTCGTCGACGGCGACCTCGCCGGCATCGATGAAGCGGGTGCGCTGACGTGGCGGCGTGCCTTCCATGCCGGAGTCGCGCCAGCGGCCGGGGCCGCCGAGGAAGATCGGCTCCTTCACTCCGAGTGCGTTCAGCGCCCGGGTGAGTTCGTGGATGCGGTAGCCACCGAGCTGGTCGGCGTGCTCCACAGCCAGGAGTTGGTAGCTCTCGCCGATGACCTCGCCTTCTTCACCGAGGGTGCAGGTGACGACGTGAACCTCCGCGCCGTGTGCGGCATACCTCGCGATCGTGCCGCCGGTGGTGAGGCATTCGTCGTCGGGATGGGCGTGGACGAACAGCAGGCGAGGCGTCTCGGGGGCTGACATCGGCCGTCACACTACCGGCGGCGGGTCCCGGGGGACGGCGCTGACATATCCGCTCACGTATACGAGGGGTAACGGCGGCCCCCGACCGAGCGGTTTGCCGTGACCGGACTGTGGCCGGCTCACCGCAGCAACGAACCCTCGGCGACAGAATCCGGCGAACAAAACTTAGAGGAACCTAAGGGGAGTTTCAGCGTCGCCCGAGGAGGCCGGCTTCATCCGGAACGGAGAGATTCGATGAGGCTGCACGGGCCGGGCCTCGGCGGCAGGTCAGACAGAACACGACACGCGTACCAGGGGCAAACATCCGGCAGGTGAGATGTGCGGCATACCGTGGCGGATCCGTCAATTACAGCTACTTACCGTTGCTCAAGTTCGGCGATGGGGGGCCTTGGCTAAGCGATCGTATCGATTGCTGAGAGATTTACGAGCGCGATCTCTGGATAGTAGCGATATTCACTTATACCACCACTTGAACAGCAAATTTAGGCTGATGTCGAGTTCGCTATTACTCAGTAGTAAGGTTGGCTTACGCTACTGAAAAATTTTGCCCAAAGCGGCACTTATAGGGGTTGGATGGGCGTATTTTTCCGGTGTCCGGGGTCACTACGACCGAAAAGGAGTCCACATGAGTTCAGTTGGAGGAGGGTTCTTCCATCAGCTGTTTCAACACCTCATTGCGCTCATCACTGCGCTGTGCGTCCACACGCCGTCAACCCCTGTCACCTTTGCCCACCTTGCCGACAGTGGGTCGCCCGCCACCGCAGTAGCCCAGGTCGACCCGACACCCGCCCTTGCCAAGAGAGTGCAGCCGACCATGGGGCAGACCAACGCGACGCTGGCGACTGACCCAGGAGCGGCCACGGCGGCGCTCGCCGTGGCAGGGGCACCGGGTGGACGTCGTCCGGCGGTCGGTGCGACCCGCGCCGTCGTCGGAGGAGTTGTTCGGGCCGGTCATAGTGTGGTCGCCGCTAGCCCGCCGGGTTCCGACGTGACAGTGGCGCAGGCCGTTGCGCAGGCCCCCGCCGCGGTGGGAGGCGGTGTCGTGAACGCGACTCGAGTTGTCCGTACCGGAGTCGTCAGGACAAGCCAGGATTTCAGCGCAACGCTGACCGGAAGGCGCGAAATCCAAAAGTTCGCGGTCAACGGCACAGACCCCACGTCCCCTCGCAAGTTGGCGAGCCCTGGCCTCGGCTGCGGCCGTGATACGGCCACGCACGCAGCGGCTGCGAAGTAACCGGATCGGCCCCCTCCCGCC
>NZ_DATFZD010000174.1:0-8044 GCF_035314665.1 Mycobacterium sp.
GTGACGCGCTGGAGAAGGCCGGCATCGAAGCGCAGTTCGTCGCGCGCGGTGAATACAAGTCGGCGGTCAACCTTTTCACCGAAGACCGCTACACCGATGCGCATCGAGAGGCCGACACCCGGCTGCTGGAGAGCCTGCGCGCCCAGGTGTGGCAGGCGGTCGCCGACTCGCGCAAGATCGGCCATGACTCCCTCGACGCGCTGGCCGACCGCGCGCCGCTGCTGCGCGAGGATGCGGTGGCCTCCGGCCTGATCGACCGCATCGGTTTCCGCGACGAGGCATATGCGCGCATCGCGGAACTCGTTGGAGCCGAAGGTATTTCGCCTGAGGCCGGTGATGCCGACGGCGACGACGCGCCGCCGCGGCTATATCTGAGCCGCTATGCCCGCGCGACCGGGCCGGGCGGATCCTCGTTGCCATCGGTGCCGGGGCGCAAACCCAAGCCGACAATCGCCGTCGTCACGCTTGCGGGTCCGATCACCAGTGGCCGTGGCGGTCCGCGGATATTGCCGTTCGGCACGCCCAGCGCCGGCGGTGACACCATCGCGGCGGGTCTGCGGGAGGCGGCTGCCGACGACTCGGTGTCGGCCATCGTGCTGCGGGTCGACTCCCCGGGCGGCTCGGTCAGCGCGTCGGAAACCATTTGGCGAGAAGTGAAGAAGGCACGCGGCCGCGGCAAGCCGGTGGTGGCGTCGATGGGCGCGGTCGCCGCGTCGGGCGGATACTACGTCTCGATGGGCGCCGACGCGATCGTGGCTAACGCCGGCACGATCACCGGTTCGATCGGTGTGCTCACCGGGAAGTTGGTCGCCCGTGACCTGAAGGGCCGGCTGGGTGTCGGGTCGGATGCGGTGCGCACCAACGCCAATGCCGATGCCTGGTCGATCGATGCACCGTTCACCCCCGAGCAGCACGCCCAGCTCGAGGCCGAGGCAGACTTGTTCTACACCGACTTCGTGCGGCGGGTCGCCGAGGGCCGCAACCTGACCGTCGCGGCTGTCGAGGCCGTTGCCCGCGGTCGTGTGTGGACCGGTGCGGATGCCCTCGAGCACGGCTTGGTCGACGAACTCGGGGGCTTGAGAACCGCGGTACGCCGGGCGAAGGTGTTGGCGGGCTGCGACGAAGACGCCAAGGTCCGCCTGGTCGGCTATCCGGGCACGTCGGTGTGGGACTTCCTGCGACCACGGCCGTCGTCGCAGCCGGCGGCCGCATCGTTGCCCGATGCCGTGGGCGCGTTGATCGGCCAGTCGTTGGCCGGAATCATCGAGCAGGCCGAGCGGACGTTCAAAGGTGCCAGCGTGTTGTGGCTCGGGGAGTCCCGCTTCTAGCCCGCGAGTGTCCCGCTGACGTAGATGATTTCGCCCAGCGGCTCGTCATCCTCGGGGGCGGGAAGATCGAATCCTTCGCGGTTGAACAACTCCGCACGAGGGGTGCTGGCGACGTCCCACCCGTTGGCGCGCAGGTATTCGATGACGTGGCTGCGCTCGCCGGTATAGACCAGCGACGGCATGTCGATGTCGAGATGCTCGCGAAACGCCGCAGTCTGCTCCCGAACCCGCTCGGGGTCCAAATCCTTAAGGCCCGGAACGTATTCGGTGGCGACGGTGCTGCGCGGGGCGCTCATCGCGGTGATGTTGTCGAACAGTCGATCCTGCGCTTCGGACGGCAGGTAGATCAGCAGACCTTCGGCCAGCCACGCCGAAGGTGCTCCGGTGTCCAGGCCGGCGGCCTGCAGTGCGGTCGGCCAGTCGTAGCGCAGATCGATGCCGACGGTGCGGCGCTCGGCAGTTGGCCGGGCGCCGATGCCGGCCAGCGTGGTGGTCTTGAACTCGATCACTTGCGGCTGGTCGACCTCATAGACCACGGTGTCGGCCGGCCACTGCAGACGGTAGGCCCGAGAGTCCAGGCCGGACGCCAGGATCACCACTTGATGCACTCCCGCATTGACGGCCGCCAACAGGTAGTCGTCAAAGTACTTGGTGCGCACCGCGATCCCGTTGATGATCGCTTCCGTCCGGGCCGGCGATGCGTTCCCGATGGTGGAGAAGTCGACCGTGCCGTCAATCACCTTCACAAAGAAATCCAGCCCGACGGCGCGCACCAGCGGTTCGGCGAACGGGTCGTTGATCAGCCCGCGGGGATCCCTGGTCGCCATCGCGCGGCCGGCGGCGATCATCGTCGCGGTCGCACCTACACTAGAAGCCAGATCCCAGCTGTCGTCATCGGTACGCGTCATGGCAGCCCTATCCGAGGGTGGCGGCGACGTAGCTCATGTTGCGGAATAGCGCCATCGACTCGTCATCCGGGAAGGTGAATCCATTGCGCTGGTACAGCTCCGGGGCCGGATGGGCGGCCACCTGCCAGTCGTGGCCGGTCAGGTAGTCGATCACGATGCTGCGTTCGCCTTGATAGAACAGGTCGGCCGCGTTGAGGTCGAAACCGGCGCGTTGCCATCGCTCGCTGATGCGCCGCACGCTTTCCTCGGAGAAGGCGTCGGGATCGGAGATGTGCTCGGTGGCGAGCTGGCTTCCCGGCGCGCTGAGCGCGGTGATGTTGTCGAACAACCGGTCCTGGGCCTCGGGCGGCAAGTAGGGCAATAACCCTTCCGCGCTCCACGCCGTCGGCTGATTCACGTCGAAACCGTGCTGCCGCAACGCTGCTGGCCAATCTTCACGCAGGTCGATGCTGACCGTACGGCGCTCGACGGTCGGGTTGGCGCCAAGATCGGCCAAGGTGTTGGTCTTGAAGTCGATCACCTGTGGCTGGTCGATCTCGTAGACCACCGTCCCCGCCGGCCACGGCAGCCGGTAGGCCCTAGTGTCCAGGCCGGACGCCAAGATGACCGCCTGACGAATTCCGCCTTCGGTGGCGCTGATGAAGAAGTCATCGAAAAACCTTGTCCGCACTGCCATTTGCTCAACCCGAGTTCTGCGGCTCAGCCCCGAGTCGTCATCCAGGCTGACCTCGCCGTCCAGCAGGCGGGTAAACGGCGGCAAGCCGACGGCACGAACCAGCGGATCGGCCAGCGGATCGTCGAGCAGCGGGTCGGGCCCTTGGGAGGCCAGTGCCCGCGAGGCGGCAACCATCGTCGCGGTCGCCCCCACGCTGGAAGCCGGGTCCCAGCTGTCGCCGTCGAACCTTCCGGATTGGGCGTGCGTCATGTTCGATCGCTCCTACTTCTTGTCGGTCAGCGTGCCACTGACGTAAAGCCGGTCGGCGAAGGGCAAGTCGTCCTGTTCGATGGGCGGAAGTCCGTTGGCCGCGAACATTTCCCGGATGCTGTTGCCGCTCATCTGCCAACCGCGGTCGGACAGGTAGGGTGCCGCTTCGTTGCGGTCGCCGAAGTAGACGAGCTCGGTCATGTCCAGATCGAGCCCATGCTTGCGCCAGCGCTCGGATACCGTGCGCATGCGGTCTTTGATCCGCTCCTCGTGCGCCGGGTCGCGGGTGGGCCCGCTTTCGGTTGCGATCCGGCTGCCCGGCGCGCTGAGCGCGGTGATGGTGTCGAGCAGGCGGTCCTGCGCGTCGGGTGGCAGGTAGCCCAGCAGGCCCTCGGCGCTCCATGCGCTGGGCGCCTCGGGGTCGAAACCCGCCGCGCGCAGCGCGGCCGGCCAGTCGTCGCGCAGATCGATGGCAACCGCGCGCCGGTCGGCGGTGGGCTGGGCGCCCAGCTCGGCCAGCGTGCGGGATTTGAATTCGATGACTTGCGGCTGGTCGATCTCGTACACCGTGGTGCCGGCGGGCCAGGGCAGCCGGTAGGCACGGGCGTCCAGCCCGGACGCCAGGATCACCGCCTGTCGGATCCCCGCATTGGTGGCGTCGATGAAGAACTCGTCGAAGAATTTGGTGCGGACCGCCATGTTGTCGGTCATCCGCTGCACTCCCGGTGCCGATCCGTCGCTGTCGTCCTCGAGGTCGGCGGGGGTCAACTCGCCGGTCGCCAGTTTGGTGAACAGGTCCAGGCCGACGGCCCGAACCAGCGGCTCCGCGAACGGGTCGTTGATCAGTGGGCGCTCGGTCTTGCTCGCCATCGCGCGGGACGCCGCGACCATCGTGGCCGTCGCTCCGACGCTCGATGCCAGATCCCAGGTGTCGTCATCGGTGCGTGCCATCGCCACCCCTCTGCAGGAAGTCAGGTTGTTATTTAGCCAATATAACGAGCTTACCATGTCGTCCGATCCTCACTTATCCACGCATATTGCCGAAACCCATGTCACAGCGGGCCATTCGCGCCACGCTTTGGCGATGGCGTATTCGGTAGCAGGAAAGCGGGTGGTCATCACCGGCGCGTCATCGGGGATAGGCGCGGCCCTGGCCCGGCGGCTGGCCGGCCACGGCGCGGTGGTGGGACTGATCGCCCGCCGTTCGGAGCGCCTGGCCGAGGTGCTGGCGGACTGCCGCGCAACCTCGGCCGACTCGACGATGTGGGTGGCTGACCTTGCCGAGACCGCGACGTTGGGCGCGCTGGGGTTGCGGGTGTGGGACGAGTTGGGCGGCATCGACGTGTTGGTCAACAACGCGGCGATGCCGAAGCGCCGGGCCGTCGATGCGCTGGATCCGGCCGAGGTCGAGGACGTCATGCGGGTCAATTTTCTCGCCCCGATGCGGCTGACGTTGGCCGTCCTGCCGCGGATGCTGGACCGCGGGCACGGCGTCGTCGTCAACGTGTCCAGCGTGGGGGGTCGGTTGGGCATCATCCACGAGGCCGCCTACTGCGCGAGCAAGTTCGCGCTGTGCGGGTGGAGCGAGTCGATGGCCGTCGACCTGCACGGCACCGGCGTACGCGTGCAGCTGATCGAGCCCGGGCCGGTCGACACCGAGATCTGGGATCAGCCGGGCAGCGAGGAACCCCTCTATCAGGGGCCCAAGGTGCCGGCCGACGAGGTGGCCGACGGCATTATCGCGGCGCTGAGCGACGACCGTTTCGAGCACTACCTGCCGGACATGAAGCCGGTCGTCGACGCCAAAAACGCCGACCTCGATGCCTACATCGCCGGCGCCGCGGCCATGGCGGCCCGATGAAGGCCCTGGTTTTCGGGGTGCCGCCCGAGCCGTCGGATGGACCCGACGACGCGCTGACGCACAGTCCGGTCGCCCTGCAGCAAGTGGCGGATCCGCAACTGCTGCACGATGATTGGGTGATCACCCGGCCCCGGCTGACCGGTATCTGCGGCTCGGACTCCAAGCAGATTTTGATGGACTTCGGCGAAGGCGACGCCGACAACGCCATGGCGGCCTTCTGCTCGTTTCCTCAAGTCATGGGCCACGAGGTGGTCGCCGACGTGGTGAAGGTGGGCCCGAAGGCCCGCGGGCTGGAAGTGGGTCAGCGGGTTGTGCTAACCCCGTGGCTGTCCTGCGGGCCGCGGGGTATCGAGCCGCCCTGCCCGGCCTGTCAGAACGGCGACTACAGCCTGTGCTGGAGCTTTTGCGACGGCGACATCAAACCCGGGATCCACACCGGCGTCTCGGCCGATGTCACCGGTGGCTACGCCGAGCTGATGCCGGCCCACGACAGCATGCTGTTCGCGGTGCCCGAATCGGTGCCCGACGAATTGGCCGTCTTCGCCGACCCGTTCTCGGTGTCGCTGCACGCCATCACCCGCCACCCACCGCCGCCATCGGGCCGGGTCCTGGTCTACGGTGCCGGCTCGCTGGGGTTGTGCGCACTGGCGATCCTGCGGGCCCTCTATCCGGACGTGGCGGTCGCGGTGGTCGCCCGCTTCGATGCCCAGGCGCAGCTGGCCCGCCGGTTCGGCGCGGACATCGTGTTGGCGCACGAGCCCCGGCTGGCCATCATCGAAGGTCTGGTGAGCTGGGGCGGCGGCCGGCTGTGGCAGCCGCTGCAAGGGTTGCCGATGGCACACCCCGGCGGCGTCGACGTCGTCTACGACACCGTCGGAAAACCGGAAACGTTCGAAGTCGGTGTGCGGGTGCTGGTTTCGCGGGGGACGCTGGTGAAGGCCGGTGTGCACGCCCCCGGCCGGTGGGAGTGGAGTCCGTTGTACTTCAAGGAGATCAACTGGGTCGGCAGCAACGCGTTCGGAGTCGAGGAGGTCGACGGGCAGCGCAAGCACGCGATCGCGCACTACCTCGATCTGGTCGCCGAGGGCCGAATTGACCTGCGCCCCATGCTGACTCACACTTTCCGGCTCGACCAGTGGCGGGCCGCCTTCCTGGCGATCGCCAACCAGGGCGAGACCGGCGCGGTGAAGGTGGCCTTCGACCAGCGGCCGCCGTCAAGGCGTTAGGGCGCCACGGGATCCGATGACAGGCAGATCAATTGGGGTGATCACGCCCGGTTGTGCGTCGCAAACGAATGGTATGGCGTTGACCGCCGCCACGGCGGTGCTGTCCATCAACACGGTCATCACGTCTTCTCCGGGGTTGCCGAACAAGATCGTCGCATCGACCCGTGGTTCGCCTTCGATCACCACGCTGAACCCTGCGGGATCGCTCCATTGCGGTTCGAGCGCATCACTACTCATGGTCCAGCAGATGGCCAGCTCGACCACCGGGCGGCCGCCGCGATGGCCGCGATAGGTGCGGCGCTGGCCCCCGACGGTGCCCGCGGCGAAGGCCACCCACCCTAGATCCAGATCCCGGGTCAACACCGCGGGCTCGACGAATGCTTCCTTGGAGTCGAGTTCGGCACCCAGCATGGTCGCGATCATGTCCAGCGTCTCGAAGTAACCGAGGCCGTATCGTTGCGTCTCCGGGTCGATTTGCGTTACTGGCTCACGGGGTGGTTTGCCGAATCCGAGCACCCTCCACACTTCCCATACGGGATAGGTGGTGCAGTCCAACGTTTCGACGAGCTTGACATTGTGAACGTGTCGGCATGCGCCGGTGAGGAAGCCGGCGACGACGTTGATGAAGCCCGGCTCGAATCCCGTTCCCAGGAAGGTCGCGCGTCCCTGTCGCGCCGCCTCCTCGAGCGCAGGGAGTTCAGCCGGGTGATGGGTGCCGGTCAGAAAGTCTCCCGTGGTGACCACGTTGATGCCGCGGCGCAGCATCCTTTCCACCAGTTCGTAGTCGATGACGCGCGGCATGTAATTCACGCAGTCAGGCACCAGGTCGAGCAGCGCGTCGACGTCGCTTGTCGCGGTGACTCCAATCGGGGGCCGGTCCGCGAGCACCCCCGCGTCGCACCCAACTTTCTCCGCGCCCAGGGCGTGGACGCCCGCCACTTCGAAGTCGTCGCGGTCGAGGAGGATCCCGAGCGCTCGCTTCCCGATATTGCCGGTTGACCACTGAACCACCCGGTAGGGCGCCATGGTGTTCCTCCGCTCGCGGAATTACATCGGGTTGGCGCGCAGATACGTATAAACGCTCGCGAAGTTGGCGTTGATTTCGTCGGGAATCGGGACGGGTCCACCGAGAGCCTTTGCACCCCAGGCGATTTGAGCGGTGCGTTCGACCAGCGCGGTGACGTGCAGCACCTTGTCTGGCCGCGGCCCGACCGCCACCAGGCCGTGGTTGGCAATCAGCGCGGCCGCGCGCCCTTCCAGCGCCTTCACTGCGTTGCTGCCCACCTCGGGCGTGCCCGACGCGGCGTAGTCGGTGCAGCGGATGTCGCCGCCGCAGTAGACGGCGAACTCGTCGATGCAGGCCGGAATCGACTGGTGGGCGATCGCGAACATAGTGGCCCACACCGGGTGACTGTGGATCACGCTGCCGATGTCGTCGAACGCCTGATAGCAGGCCAGGTGCAACTTCATCTCCGACGACGGCGACCGGCCGTCGGCGGCGTGCAGCACGCCGCCGTCCGGGTCGACCAGCACCAGGTCCTCGACCACCATGTCGGAGTAATCGACCGACGACGGCGTGATGACCAGGTTGCCGTCTTCGCGTCGGGCCGAGATGTTGCCCGCGGTTCCCTCGACCAGCCCGCGGCGCAGCATGTCCTTGGCCGCGGCCAGCACCGCGGCCTCGGGGTTCGCCACGAATCTCACGGATGTCATGGTCCTAGCACCTCCGGGTTGACGATATGGGTGGGCGTCTTGCCCGACAGCAGCGCTTCCAGGTCGTCGGCCACCATCTGGGC
>NZ_DATFZD010000175.1:0-2304 GCF_035314665.1 Mycobacterium sp.
GGTTCAAGGAGCCGAAGCGCGTAAGCTACGCCCTTGCCCGCTTCGGTCCGACGACACCGAAGTCGGTTGATCCGAGCTTGCTTCGGTCGAACTCGAAATATAAAATCGGGGCGGCTGGACGGCTATTGAACTTTTTTTGGCCGGGATCGCAGGCTGGACAGTCGACACAGGCATCATTGAGAACTACACCTGCCGGACGCGCAGACGGCTCGACGAGACGGTAACCGCCGCTTCGTTCTGTGGCCTCCGTATTTATTTAGCAGTCAGGCATCCGATTTGCGGCGCTCTTCAGAGTGGCTTTTCCAATCGGCGTGACGTCGATCCTCACCAGCAGACGGCGCGGCCTCGACAGAACAGAGGCCAGCCCTAAGAGGAGGTAAGGACGATGGTACGAGTCGCCCTAATCACGGGAGCCAGCCGGGGAATCGGTGCGGCAACCGCATTGGTACTGGCCGAACACGGGTACCGGGTGGTCGTGAACCACCGCGCCAGTGCACCACAGGCCGAGGTGGTGGTGGCGACCATCGTCGCGGCCGGCGGCGAAGCCGTGGCGATTAAAGCCGACGTCACCGTGCCTAACGACGTCACCGCCATGGTCGATGAAATCGATCAGCGGTGGGGTAGGACGGACGTGCTCGTGCACAATGCGATGACGCCGTTTGCCATCACCTCGTTCGCCGAGCTGAGCTGGGAGCAGCTCGGCGGCAAGCTGGACAGCGAACTGCGTGCCGCGTTCCTGATAACGAAGGCCGTTGTGCCGGGAATGGTTTCGCGCGGATACGGTCGGCTGATCTATCTGAGTACCGGGCTGTCGCGTCGTGCGCGTGATGGGATGATCACGCTGGGCACCGCTAAGGCGGCCCTGGACCAGTTCGTGCGGTACGTCGCTTTGGAGCTGGCACCGCACGGGATCACCGCCAACCTCGTCGCACCGGCCACGGTGGAGGGAACCAGGGTGACCGAGCAATTAACAACCGAGCGGATGCGCGAGCTCGCCGCGGCCACGCCGATGCGACGGCTGGTCCGTCCCGACGATGTCGCCAAGACGGTGGCGTTCTTGGCAAGTGAGGATTCCGGTTTCACCACCGGCCACTACCTTCCGGTCAACGGGGGCCTTGCAATGGACTGAACGCAACGATCGCGAGCGCACTGTCCGAGATTGAGAGAAAGGCTATTCCGCCGATGCACACGATCGATCTGACCTACGTCGGGCGTGGTATCCACGAAGAACTGATCGCGTATGTGGCCGATCAGGAGGGATATTTCGAGGATGAAGGTGTCCACGTCGCCGTCCGCGACGGAATCAGGTGGGAGACCGAGCGCCTGCGCGGTGGCGCAACCATCGGTTTGGGCCGGGCCTTGTTGTCACGGCTGACCGACGGCATCCAATGGAATGTGCTGGCCGTCAACACCCATCGTCCGCTGTTCTGGTTCCTCGGGCGTGGCGAGGTGAAATCCATGGATGATCTTCGCGGGCGCCGACTGGCGATCCACCCACCCCGCACCGCACCCGGCTGTTTCGCGCGGATCGTGCTGCGCAGGCACGGTCTCGACCCCGATCGCGACCTGCAGTGCGTCGTACGAGCCCCGGGTGACTACCAGATGGATCTGCGGGGCCTTCGCGACGGTTCGATCGATGCGGCCTACGTGGGCAGCACATTAGCGCCCGAACAGGTCGCCGGCGAGGAGGGCTTTTCGGTCCTGTCCTGGGTCGGCGACCACTTCCAGATCCCCACCGTGGGAATCGCCGTGGACCCCACTCGTATCCCGCTCGACAACCCAGCGCTGCAGGCGCTGGTGCGGGCCAACCAGCGAGCCCTTCTCACGATCGCCGAACAACCCCAGTTGGCCGTCGACTACATCGCCTCGTTCCTCGGCCGGCTGACCCGTGATGAAGTTCAGCGATACTACGAGCGCTACATCGGCCCATACTTCACCTCCGACGGTCGGGTAGACCTCAACGTCGCCCAGCACGCGGTCGACGCGGTCGCCACCGAACTCGGCGTCGCCGCGGCATCCGTTGACCAGATGTACCAGCCCGCCCTGTGACCGCTGCCGCGACGACCCAACACTCGTCTGCGTAACGAGAAAGCCCTCCGGCACGAACGCCGAAGGGCTTTCAAACTAGCTTAGATCGGGGCGACTGGATTTGAACCATGTCAGCGGCCGTCCCTCCCCACTCTACTGCGTGCCACCGCGTTTTTGCGCGCGTCGGTCCGACACACCGACGCGCGCCACACCGAGGGCGCACAGGGAACCGGCGGGGAGCCTCCCAAGCCGGCTCATGTCAGACAGCCAACGACG
>NZ_DATFZD010000176.1:0-12593 GCF_035314665.1 Mycobacterium sp.
TTGCTGCTCGACCTGCTGCTCATCGTGGCCCTGGTGATCGTTGGGCTAGCCGCGCACTCGCTGGGGTTGTTGGCTGCCGGGGTCGACTACCTCGGCGACGGCGCCGCGATCGGCGTGTCGTTATTCGCCATCCGACTCTCGCATCGAGCGGTTAGCGATCACCTGAGCAGACACCCAAACCCGACCCACATTGCGGCATTGGTCAACGCCGGATCGCTGCTGGCCCTCAACATCGGCGTCGTCGCGGCCGCGATCCGGCGACTAGCATCGGGCACCGCCGAGGTACGCGGCGCACCCGTGCTGATTGTCAGTACGGTCGCCGCGGTAGTCATGCTGCTCTGCACGGTCATCGTGGGGGCAGACCGCAACGCCCGTGATAGCGGGGAGGACCTGAACCTCAGGGCTGTGTCGCTCGATACTGCCGCCAACGCGGCGGCTGCCGCCGGCCTCGCCGCCAGTGGCGCGGTCATCATGATTACCGGCGACTGGTACTGGCTCGATCCCACGGTGGCCCTGATCATCGCCGCGGTGATCGGCTACCACGCCGTCAACCTGATCTCGCGAGTCCTTACGGCGCTTAGGTTTCCATGGCGCCCTGCTAAAAAAGGCGCCACCTAGACCGCGCGCGCAGAGCTGGCCCGCGGCGGCGCCGGCTGTGGCCGCTTTTCTTGCTTCACCCGCCGGGAATGCGGCTGCGGACACTGCGAAGCCGCGGCGACCGCGCGGACAGGGCATGTATGGCAGATCGTGTCAGCGTGGCAAGGATAAATTTGTGCTGTGACCTGCAGCTATTCGGGTGGGCGAAGGGGGACTTGAACCCCCACGTCCCGAAGGACACTGGCACCTGAAGCCAGCGCGTCTGCCATTCCGCCACTCGCCCTAAACAACCGGTGGAGCCTACCACTGTAGTAGCCGGTATCCCCAACCGCGCCGATGCCACGACCGGGCTGCTCCGCCCCGCCGAACCCGGCCTTGACCTGGATCGATGCGATTCTCAGAGTTCTACAAGTGCCGCTGCGCTGCGCTGGCCCGATACCATGCTGGAGTACGACACGCGTGATGCGACACGCCGGAGGACCGTCCGCCGTGCAGCACCGATAGACAAGGACTGAGGCGGGCGCTTGGACACAGGCAGCCAGAAGGGGCTGGTTCAACGGATCGAGCGCAAACTTGAGGTCACCGTCGGTGATGCTTTTGCCCGGGTGTTCGGCGGATCGATCGTTCCCCAAGAAGTAGAAGCCCTGCTGCGCAGGGAGGCGGCCGACGGAATCCGCCCACTCCAGGGCGATCGGCTTTTGGCTCCCAACGAATACATCATTACCCTCGGTATGCACGACTACCAGAAAGTGGGCGCCGACCCGGACCTCACTTCAGACGCTTTCGCTAAGCATTTGGCGGGATACATCGGCGAACAGGGGTGGCAAACATATAGTGACGTGGTCGTCCGGTTCGAGCAGGCGACGAACCTACATACCGGCCAGTTCCGCGTCCGCGGTGCTGTCAACCCCGATGTCGCGCCCCGCCCAACAGCTGGCGACCTCGCCCGGCCACAATCAGAACACGCGTTCAGCGCAGAACCAGGAGTACCACCGATGAGCGACAATTCGAGCTACCGCGGCGGCCAGGGGCCGGGGCGGCCGGGCGACGACTACTACGACGAGCACCACGGCCATCCGCAGGATGAACCGCGCGGTGGCCAGGACCCCCGGGGTGGCTATCCGCCGGAATCGGGCGGATATCCCGACCAGCAGGGTTATCCGGCGCCGCCGGCTGACCAAGGCGGGTATCCAGAGCAGGGTGGATACCCCGAGCAAGGCGGCTACCCCGACCAGCGCGGCGGCTACCCCGACCAGCGCGGGGGCTACCCCGACCAGCGTGGAGGCTATCCCGAACAGGGCGGCTACCCCGACCAGCGCGGGGGCTACCCCGACCAGCGCGGGGGCTACCCCGACCAGCCTGGGGGCTACCCCGAACAGGGCGGCTACCCGCAATACGAACAGCGTCCGGGCGGCGGCCAGGGTTATGACGCCGGCTACCGCCAGGGCGGCTACGGCCAACCCGGTGGCCAGGGCTACGGCGAGTACACCGACTACGGCCGCGGACCGGCCCGCCACGAAGAGGGCGGCTACCCCGAACAGCGGGGCGGCTACCCCGAACAGCGGGGCGGCTACCCCGAGCAGGGTGGCGGCTACGACCAGGGCTATGCCGGTGGGCCGGGATACGGCCGCCAAGAGTATGGCCAGCAGCCCGACTACGGCCGTTACGGTGACGCTCCCGCTCCGACCTACGGCGCCCCGAGCGGCGGATACGCCGAGCCGGCGGGTCGCGACTACGACTACGGCCAGCCCGCGGAGGCCGGCGGCTACGGCGACTACGGCCAGGCCGGCTACCCATCGTCCGGGACCGCGGTCACCTTGCAGCTCGACGACGGCAGTGGGCGCACCTACCAGTTGCGCGAAGGCGCCAACATCATCGGCCGCGGCCAGGACGCCCAATTCCGGTTGCCGGACACCGGTGTGTCGCGCCGCCATCTGGAGATCCGCTGGGACGGCCACGTCGCGCTGCTGTCGGACCTCAACTCCACCAACGGCACCACCGTCAACAACGCGCCCGTGCAGGAGTGGCAGTTGGCCGACGGCGACGTGATCCGGTTGGGCCACTCGGAGATCGTCGTCCACATCCATTGATCCCGTAAGTCGCGAAGCTATCCAGCTTCAGCCCGCATAGACCATCGTCCAAGTATCGTGACGTTGCTATATCCGGGCACGCGAAGCGTGCGGCGCCAGGACGGAGGGGACGCCAGATGCAGGGACTAGTACTGCAACTGACGCGTGCCGGGTTCTTGATGTTGTTGTGGCTATTCATCTGGTCGGTGCTGAGAATCTTGCGGACTGACATCTACGCTCCGACCGGCGCGGTCATGGTGCGACGCGGATTGACGTTGCGCGGCACCTTATTGCCGTCGCGACAGCGCCTCACGAATGCGCGCTACCTGGTGGTGACCGAGGGAGCATTGGTGGGTGCGCGCATCACGCTTAGCGGGCAGCCGGTGTTGATCGGACGCGCCGACGACTCGACGCTGGTGCTGACCGATGACTACGCCTCGACGCGGCACGCGCGGCTTTCCCAGCGCGGCTCGGAATGGTACGTCGAAGATCTAGGATCGACCAACGGTACATACCTTGACAGGGCGAAGGTGACGACGGCGGTACGGGTTCCCATTGGCACGCCGGTTCGTATCGGCAAGACGGTAATCGAGCTGCGCCCGTGACTTTGGTCTTGCGGTATGCGGCTCGCAGCGATGTCGGCTTGGTGCGTTCCAACAACGAAGATTCGGTGTATGCCGGCGCGCGGTTGCTGGCGCTCGCCGACGGCATGGGCGGGCACGCCGCCGGTGAAGTCGCTTCCCAGTTGGTAATTGCGGCGTTGGCCCACCTCGATGACGACGAGCCCGGTGGCGATCTGCTGGCCAAGCTTGATTCCGCGGTGCACGCGGGCAATTCGGCCATCGCCGCACAGGTTGAGATGGAACCCGACCTCGAGGGCATGGGAACCACACTCACCGCAATCCTGTTCGCGGGCAACCGGCTTGGGTTGGTGCACATCGGCGACTCGCGCGGCTATCTGCTGCGCGACGGCGAGCTGACCCAGATCACCAAAGACGACACGTTCGTCCAAACCTTGGTCGACGAAGGGCGGATCACCCGCGAAGAGGCCCACAGCCATCCGCAGCGATCGTTGATCATGCGAGCGCTGACCGGTCATGAGGTTGAGCCCACGCTGACGATGCGTGAAGTGCGCATCGGCGATCGCTACCTGCTGTGCTCCGACGGGCTCTCCGACCCGGTCAGCGACGAGACCATCCTGGACGCCCTGCAGATTCCCGATGTCACCGACAGCGCCGACCGTCTCATCGAGCTTGCGTTGCGCGGCGGCGGCCCAGACAACGTCACCGTGGTGGTCGCCGACGTCGTCGACTACGAGTACGGCCCGACCCAGCCGATCATCGCGGGCGCGGTATCCGGCGACTCCGAGTATCAGGACCAACTGGCCCGACCCAACACCGCAGCCGGCCGGGCCTCGGCCATCAACCCGCGCCCAAATGTGGTCAAACGCGTTCTGCCGCAAGTCGATACCTTCACCCGGCCACGGCGGTCGCGACGGCGAATAGCGATCGGGGCCGCGCTCGTCGTCTTGTTGGTGCTCGCGGCGCTGGCCATCGGCCGGACCGTCATCCGCAACTACTACTACGTCGCCGAATACGGCGGGGCGGTGTCCATCATGCAGGGCATCCAGGTATCGATCCTGGGCGTACCGCTGCATCAGCCCTACTCGCAGGGCTGCCTGAACAGCCGCAACCAGCTGTCGGTGATCCGCTACGGCCAGGCGGGCAAAGGTGGCGATTGCCAGCTGATGAAGCTGTCCGATCTGGTCGAATCGGCTCGCGCGCAAGTGGCCGCCGGACTTCCGGCAGGCACGCTGGAGCAGGCCGACGCACAGCTACGCAGATTGTCGACCGAGTCGCTGCTGCCGCCCTGCCCGCCCGCGCGCGCCCAGTCGCTGCCGACCGCAACGCCACCGCTCGCGCCCACGACCACCCCAGCACCGGAACCCAGCGCCAGCACCTCGGTCCCCGAACAACCTCCTGCAAACCCATCGCCGACGCCGGCCGCACCCACCGTCACAGCACTCTCCCCGCCGCCACCCCAACCGGGTACCGACTGCCGGGCTCCGACATGACCACGCAGCCGCAGCCTCCGGTCGCGGTGACACCTCCGCTACCGACTCGGCGCAATGCGGAACTGCTACTGCTGTGCTTCGCCGCCGTGATCACCGCGGCGGCCTTCGCGATCGTGCAGGCCAACCAGGAACGCGGCGTGAACTGGCAGCTGATCAATTACGCCGCCGGGTTTTTGGCGGTGTTCGCCTGCGCCCACCTTGCCATCAGACGCTTTGCGCCGTACGCGGACCCGTTGCTGCTGCCGATAGTGGCGCTGCTCAATGGTCTGGGACTGGTGATGATTCACCGGCTTGACATCGACGACCGCCTCACCGGGGCCAGTGCACGCGCAAACCCGCAAATCCTATGGACGCTGGTGGGGGTGGGGGCGTTTGCGTTCGTGGTGATTTGGCTGAAGGACCACCGCCAGCTCGCCCGCTACGGCTATATCTGCGGGCTGACCGGATTGGTCATTCTGGCTATCCCGGCGCTGCTGCCAAGATCGCTATCTGAGCAGAACGGCGCGAAGATCTGGATCAAGTTGCCGGGCTTTTCGATTCAGCCGGCCGAATTCTCCAAAATCCTTCTGCTCATATTCTTTTCGGCGGTGCTGGTGGCCAAACGCGGTCTGTTCACCAGTGCCGGCAAGCATGTCCTGGGCATGGACGTGCCGCGGCCGCGCGACCTGGCTCCGCTGCTCGCGGCCTGGGTCACGTCGATCGGCGTGATGGTCTTCGAGAAAGACCTCGGGACTTCGCTGTTGCTCTACGCGTCGTTCCTGGTGGTCGTTTACCTTGCCACCCAACGGTTCAGTTGGGTGGTCATCGGCTTGGCCTTGTTCGCGCTGGGAAGCGTTGCGGCGTATTTCATTTTCGATCACGTCCGGGTTCGTGTGCAGACCTGGCTGGACCCCTTCGCCGACCCGGACGGTGCCGGGTATCAGATCGTGCAGTCGCTGTTCAGCTTTGCTACCGGCGGGATCTTCGGCACCGGACTCGGCAACGGTCAGCCGGGCACCGTGCCGGCCGCGTCGACCGACTTCATCGTCGCCGCGTTCGGTGAAGAACTCGGGCTGGTGGGATTGGCCGGCCTGCTGATGCTGTACACCATCGTGATCATCCGCGGCATGCGGACCGCGATCGCGGTGCGGGACAGTTTCGGCAAGCTGCTGGCCGCGGGACTGGCCTCGGCGCTGGCCATCCAGCTGTTCATCGTCGTCGGCGGGGTGACCAACCTGATTCCGCTGACCGGGCTGACCACGCCCTGGATGTCCTACGGCGGCTCGTCGCTGCTGGCCAACTATGTGCTGTTGGCCATCCTGGTGCGCATTTCGCATTCGGCCCGACGCCCGTTCCGCACCCGGTCGCGCAACACGTCGCCGATCGCGGGCGCCAGCACCGAGGTGATCGAGCGGGTATGAACACCTCTTTGCGCCGGATCTCGGTGACCGTGATGGCGCTGATCGTGCTGCTGCTGTTCAACGCCACGCTCACCCAGGTGTTCACCGCCGACGGGCTGCGTGCCGATCCGCGCAACCAGCGGGTGCTGCTCGACGAGTACTCGCGACAGCGGGGTCAGATCACCGCCAGCGGCCAGCTGCTGGCGTATTCGGTCGCCACCGATAGCCGTTTCCGCTTCCTGCGGGTCTATCCGAACGCCGCGGTGTACGCGCCGGTCACCGGGTTCTATTCGTTGCGCTATTCCAGCAGCGGGCTGGAACGCGCCGAGGATCCGTTGCTCAACGGATCCGACCAGCGGTTGTTCGGTCGCCGGCTGGCCGACTTCTTCACCGGACGCGACCCGCGCGGCGGCAACGTGGACACCACCATCAACCCACGCATCCAGCAAGCCGGCTGGGATGCCATGCAGCAGGGCTGCAACGGGCCGTGCCGCGGCGCGGTCGTCGCGCTGGAGCCGTCGACCGGCAAAATCCTTGCGCTGGTATCCAGTCCGTCCTACGACCCCAACCTGCTCGCGTCGCACGACCCCGAACAACAGTCGCAAACCTGGCAGCAACTTCGCGACGACCCGCACTCGCCGATGACCAACCGTGCCATCGCCGAGACGTACCCGCCGGGTTCGACGTTCAAGGTGATCACCACCGCGGCCGCGCTGCAGAACGGCGCCAACGAAAACGAGCAGCTCACCGCGGCGGCCACGATTCCGCTGCCAGACAGCACCGCCACACTGGAGAACTACGGTGGCGCCCCCTGCATCAACGCCGAAACCGTGTCGCTGCGTGAGGCGTTCGCGCACTCGTGCAACACCGCGTTCGTCCAATTGGGCCTGCTCACCGGCACCGACGCCCTGCGCAACACCGCCCAGTCGTTCGGTCTCGACAGCGTCCCCGACCCCACTCCGCTGCAAGTCGCCGAATCCACCGCGGGCCCGATCCCGGACGCCGCCGCGCTGGGAATGTCGAGCATCGGCCAAAAGGACGTCGCGGTGACGCCGCTGGAGAATGCGGTGGTTGCCGCTACCATCGCCAATGCTGGCGTAACTATGCAGCCCTACCTGGTCAACAGCCTGCAAGGGCCGGACCTGGCTAACATCAGCACCACCGCGCCGCATCAACAGCGCCGTGCAGTCTCCCCAGAGGTCGCAGCTAAGCTAACGGAGTTGATGGTCGGCGCCGAGAATGTCACACAGCAGAAAGGGGCGATTCCCGGCGTGCAGATCGCATCCAAGACAGGTACCGCAGAGCACGGCACCGACCCGCGCCATACGCCACCGCACGCGTGGTATATCGCCTTCGCGCCCGCACAGACCCCGAAGGTGGCCGTTGCGGTGCTCGTAGAAGACGGCGCTGATCGGCTGTCCGCCACCGGGGGTGCGCTTGCCGCACCGATCGGGCGGGCCGTGATCGAGGCCGCGCTGCAGGGAGGACCATGAGCCCGCGAGTAGGTGTGACGCTGTCCGGCCGGTACCGGTTGCAGCGCCTCATCGCCACCGGCGGCATGGGCCAGGTGTGGGAGGCGGTCGACAGCCGGCTGGGGCGGCGTGTCGCGGTCAAGGTGCTCAAAAGCGAATTCTCCTCTGACCCTGAGTTCATTGAGAGGTTTCGGGTCGAGGCGCGCACCACCGCGATGCTCAACCATCCCGGGATCGCCAGCGTCCACGACTACGGCGAGGTCAATATGGACGGCGAGGGCCGCACCGCCTACCTGGTGATGGAGTTGGTCAACGGTGAGCCGCTCAACTCGGTGCTCAAGCGCACCGGCCGGCTCTCGTTGCGGCACGTGCTCGACATGCTCGAGCAGACCGGACGCGCGCTGCAGGTCGCGCACGCCGCCGGTCTGGTGCATCGCGACGTCAAGCCCGGCAACATTCTGATCACTCCCACCGGTCAGGTGAAGATCACCGACTTCGGTATCGCCAAGGCCGTCGACGCCGCCCCGGTCACCCAGACCGGCATGGTGATGGGCACCGCGCAATACATCGCCCCCGAGCAGGCGCTCGGTCACGACGCGTCTCCGGCCAGCGATGTCTACTCGCTGGGAGTGGTTGGCTACGAAGCGGTTTCGGGTAAGCGCCCGTTCACCGGTGACGGCGCATTGACGGTCGCAATGAAGCACATCAAAGAGCCGCCGCCGCCGCTGCCATCCGACCTGCCGCCCAATGTGCGCGAGCTCATCGAGATCACCCTGGTCAAAAACCCCGGCATGCGTTACCGCAGCGGGGGACCGTTCGCCGACGCCGTCGCCGCCGTCCGGGCGGGACGCCGGCCGCCGCGCCCCACCCAGGGGGCACCCGCCGGCCGCGCCACCCCGGCCGCCATTCCGTCGGGTACCCAGGCACGCGCGGCGGCCAGCCCCACCGGCCGGGTCCCCGCCGCCCGGCGCAGCACCGGCGGTCACCGCCCACCACCGCCACGGCGCACGTTCTCGTCCGGTCAGCGTGCGCTGCTATGGGCCGCCGGCGTGCTCGGCGCGCTGGCGATCATCATCGCGGTGCTGATCGTCATCAATTCCCACGACAGCAACTCCCAGCAGCAACCGTCCGCACCGACCGTGACCGACACGGGACAGCCGCCCAGCAAGTCTGGGCCGGCTCCGGCGCATCCGACAAATTGGACGGATCCAGGGGTAACAGGTAATGCTGGACAGCAATGCAGCCCGTCTCATCACTGGCGGGCGGCCGCGCTGAGCCAGTATGCGTGGCCGCCCCGACACGAAACACCGCAATGACGACCCCGCAACACCTGTCCGACCGCTACGAACTGGGCGAAATCCTCGGCTTCGGAGGCATGTCCGAAGTCCACTTGGCCCGGGATGTTCGCTTACATCGCGACGTAGCGGTCAAGGTGCTGCGCGCCGACCTGGCCCGGGACCCCAGCTTCTACCTGCGTTTCCGGCGAGAGGCCCAGAACGCCGCCGCGCTGAACCACCCGGCGATCGTCGCGGTGTACGACACCGGCGAGGCCGAAACCGCCGCCGGACCGCTGCCCTACATCGTGATGGAGTACGTCAACGGTGTCACCCTGCGCGACATCGTCCACACCGACGGACCGCTGCCGCCCACGCGGGCCCTCGAGATCATCGCCGACGCCTGCCAGGCGCTGAACTTTTCCCACCAGCACGGCATCATCCACCGCGACGTCAAGCCGGCCAACATCATGATCAGCACCACCAACGCGGTGAAGGTGATGGACTTCGGCATTGCCCGGGCGCTCTCCGACGGCGGAGTCAGCGTCACCCAGACCGCGGCGGTGATCGGTACCGCGCAATACCTTTCCCCCGAGCAGGCCCGCGGCGATTCGGTCGACGCCCGCTCCGACGTCTACTCGCTGGGCTGCGTGCTCTACGAAATGCTCACCGGTGAACCACCTTTCGTCGGCGACTCGCCGGTCGCGGTGGCTTACCAGCATGTCCGCGAGGATCCCGTCCCGCCGTCGCAGCGGCACGAGGGCATCTCCGCCGACCTCGACGCCGTCGTGCTCAAGGCGCTGGCCAAAAACCCCGAGAACCGCTATCAGACCGCCGCGGAGATGCGCGCCGACCTGGTTCGGGTGCACAGCGGCGAGCCGCCCGAGGCGCCCAAAGTCCTCACCGACGCCGACCGCTCCTTGATGCTGGCCTCGGCGCACCCCGGCGGCCCCGCCGGACCGCACACCGATCCGCTGCCCCGCCAGGAACTCGACTTCAGCCGTGACCGCGGCCCGGGCTCGGTAGGCCGCTGGCTCCTCGCGGTCGCGGCCTTGGCGGTGCTGACCGTCGTCGTGACGATCCTGATCAACACCTTTGGAGGCGGCCTGCGCAACGTCCAGGTGCCCGACGTGCGGGGCCAGGCGTCAGCTGATGCGATCGCCGCGCTGCAGAATCACGGCTTCAAAACGCGCACCCAGCAGAAACCGGATTCGACCGTCCAGCCCGATCACGTCATCGGCACCGACCCGGGGGCCAACGCGAAAGTTGGTGCCGGCGACCTGATTACCATCGACGTGTCCACCGGCCCCGAGCAGCGCGAGGTGCCGGACGTGTCTTCGCTGAGCTATGCCTCCGCGGTGAAGAAGCTGAAATCGGCCGGGTTCGGCCGGTTCAAGCAGGTCCAGTCACCCTCTACGCCGGAGATGAAAGACAAGGTCATCGGGACCAACCCGCCGGCCAATCAGACGTCGGCGATCACCAACGAGATCTCGGTCATCGTCGGCTCGGGCCCGTCGACCAAGCAGGTTCCCGACGTCGCGGGCCAGACCGCCGACTTGGCGCAGAAGAACCTTACCGTCTACGGGTTCAGCAAGTTCAGCCAGGCCGCCGTGGACAGTACACGCCCGGCCGGCGACGTTATCGGCACCAATCCGCCTGCGGGAGCGACTGTTCCGGTTGATTCGGTGATCGAGCTCCAGGTCTCCAAGGGCAACCAGTTCGTGATGCCGGACTTATCGGGTCTCGTCTGGACCGACGCCGAGCCGCAACTGCGTGCGCTCGGGTGGACCGGTGTGCTGGTCAAGGGGGCCGACGTCGACGCCGGCGGTTCCCAGCACAACCGGGTGGTCTTTCAAAGCCCGGCCGCGGGTCAGGGCGTGGATAAAGACGGGCCGATCACGCTGAAGTTCGGTCAGTAGCCGGCTCGTAGGACCGTACCGTCGCCAAGCTGTTGACGATTTCGCTTTCCAGCCGTCGCACCAGCGCGTCGTCTCGGACCTGGCCGCAGTCGGCCAGCCAGTTGGCCAGCATTCGATGGCCGCCTTCGGTCAGTATCGATTCCGGATGGAACTGAACCCCGTGGATCGGCAGGTCGGTGTGCCGCACGCCCATGATCACGCCGCTGCGGGTGTGGGCGGTCACCTCCAGCTCGGCCGGCAAGGTTTCCGGCAAGATGGTCAGCGAGTGATATCGGGTCGCCGTGAAGGGATCCGGAAGTCCCTGCAGCACACTGGTATTCGTGTGGAAGACGCTGCTGGTTTTGCCGTGCAGCAACTCGGGGGCCCGATCCACCGTGGCGCCGAACGCGACGCCGATGGCCTGGTGGCCCAGGCACACTCCCAGCAGTGGGGTGCGCGACGCGGCGCAGGCACGCACCAGGCCGATCGACGCCCCGGCCCGTTCCGGCGTCCCGGGCCCCGGGCTGAGCAGGATCCCATCGACCTGGTCGGCGATCGCGGCGTGGTCGGACAGCCGGGCGTCGTCGTTCCGCCACACCTGTGCCTCGACGCCGAGCTGCCCGAGGTACTGCACCAGGTTGAAGACGAAACTGTCGTAGTTATCGACGACCAAGATCCGCATCTTGTCAGGTTACCGGTGGGCCGGAAGGCAGGCCGGTTCAGTAGCTGACCGGGCCCGCTGGCTGGGCCGAGTGCATGGTCACCGGCTCGGTGTAACCGGCGACCCGGACGTCGGGGGTGACTTGCTCGGTGTAGCCGAGGCCGAACCGCACCACGTATTGCTTGTACAGGATCACCAGGGGAGCGGCGGCCAAGGCGGTCTGCATGGCCGTGGCGTCGCCGATCGCCGTGACCGTGTACGGCGGAGAGAAGGTCCGCCCATTGAGCAGCAGCGTGTTGCCGACGCAGCGGGGGGCGGAGGTCGCGATGATGCGCTGGTCCTGCATCTGGATCGCCTCGGCGCCGGCGCTCCACAACGCGTTGAGCACGGCCTGGATGTCCTGTTGGTGCACGACGAGGTCATCAGGGGATGCGTCGCGCGGGAACCGGCCATTGGCGTCCCGCTGTGCGTCGTCGAGGGTCACGATCAGTCCCGGCCCGTGGACCGGGTCCAGACCGGCGTCACCGGCCAGCTCGGTCGAACGACGCAGCATGGCGGCCAGCGCCTTATCCGACGACCGGCCGTGGGTGGAATCGATGGTGTGGGCCAGCTGATCCCGTTCGGCATTCAGCCGGTCGACCTCGGACTGCTCCCGGCGGACCAGGTCCACCAGTCGCGGTGCGTCACTGCGGCGGATTTCGCCGCCGCCGGATACCCCGTGGGTAGCGCCGAGCAGCAACCCGGCCAACAGGCAGACCAGCGGAACGCCGACCCGCCACAGTGAGGGCCGCGATTGCTCCCGCTCGGTCTGTTTGGCCATCGGCTGTCCGTTCGCTGCTGGTGAGTGCGTTAGGCTCGTCGTGCACCTTCCAGCAATACCGTATCGCCGAGGTAGATATGCCCAAGTCCAAGGTCCGCAAGAAGAGCGACTTCACCGCCAGCGCAGTGAGCCGTACGCCGGTCAAGGTCAAGGCCGGGCCGTCCAGTGTGTGGTTCGTCGTTTTGTTCTGCGGCCTGATGCTGATCGGCCTGATCTGGCTGATGGTGTTCCAGCTGGCCGCCACCGGCCCCGACGCGCCGTCGCTGCTCACCTGGATGGCCAACCTCGGCCCGTGGAACTACGCCGTCGCGTTTGCTTTCATGATCAGCGGCTTGTTGCTCACAATGCG
>NZ_DATFZD010000177.1:0-16390 GCF_035314665.1 Mycobacterium sp.
TCCGATCACCTCGATCGCCGGTAGGTTGGCCTCCCAGACGTCAAATCCGGTCGCGAGGACCAAGGTATCGACGAACCGCTTGCTGCCGTCGCTTGCGACGATGCCGTCGGGCTCAATCCGATCGATGCCGTTGGTTTCCAGATGCACATGAGGTTTGGTGAACGCCCGGTAATAGGAATTGGAGATCGTGGGCCGTTTGCAACCGAAGTCGAAGTCCGGGTCCAGCTTCCGCGAAAGTTCCCAGTCGCGCACCAGCATCAGCCGATAAATCTTCGAGAACCGCGAGATGGCTTTGTTGACCAGCTTGAAGTACCGGTATTTCCACATCGTGATGACCATCGCGAATTCCAGGCTGGTGTCGGTGAACCAGCGCACGGTCCGCTGGGTGAATGGCACCCGAGCGAAAAGCCTTTGCAGCGCAGGGAAGAACACCACATCGAACTTGGGCAGCACCCAAATCGGGGTCCGCTGATACACGGTCAGCTCGGCGACTTCCTTCGCCAGCTCCGGAACGACTTGCACACCGGTAGAACCGGTTCCGATGACAGCCGCCCGGCGGCCGGTGAGCGAGTAGCTGTCATCCCAGGCGGCGGTGTGGATGATGCGTCCGCTGAACGTCTCGATACCTGCGATATCCGGGGTCTTCGGCTGGCACAGGAAGCCGGTCGCCGCAATCAGGAACTGCGTGCTCAGCGTCTCGCCGCCAGCAAGGGCAACCCGCCAAACTTGGGCATCGTCGTCCCACCTGGCACCTTCGACGGTGGTGTTGAAACGCATGTATCGGCGCACGTCGTACTTTTCGGCCACATGCACGGCGTAGCTCTTCAGTTCGGCGCCTGGGGCATACATCCGGGACCAGTACGGGTTCGGCTCAAACCGGTAGGAGAACGTGGGCGAGGGTTGATCGACGGAAAGGCCGGGATAGTGGTTGACGTGCCACGTTCCGCCCAGGTCGTCCTCGCGATCGACGATCAAGATGTTGTCATAACCCATGCTGCTGAGCTGGATTGCTGCGCCGATTCCGCCGAAACCCGCCCCGACGATCACGACATCGAACTGCTGCTCACCCATAAGCATTAGACGGTACCTTCCGTCTCACCGCGACGAACGGCACACACCCGATTGAGCGTGGCCGCGCCGGAGCAATTGGATCAATGCGTAATAGTTCCGGTAGGGCTCCGCCACCCGTTGACCCCAGTATAGTCGGTGCCATCTGTGCCCGATGAAGCGTAAGTGCCTAATTAGCCGTGGATGTGAGCGCCCGGGGGGGCGGGGGGGAGGGTTGCATTGCCGGTCGCGGGGGGCAATATCTATTGGCTGCTGGGTGCCGTACTACTGGTGAGCCTGGTGGTCCTGGCTGGTGTGCGCATGGCCAAGCGGTGGAAACGCAATATGGACGTCAGCGACGACGCCGAGTACTGTGCGGCCCTCGCGACCCTGTCCGAGGCTTCCGTGCGCCGTCACTTCAACCCCTACACCGACATCGACTGGGATGCGCCGGAGTTCTCCGTCACCAAAAACGACCCCCGCTGGGTGTTGTCTGCGACCGATCCGCTGGGACGGCATCCGTGGTATCAGGCGCAACCGCTGGAGAAGCAGATCGAGATCGGGCTGTGGCGTCAGGCCAACGCCGCAAAGGTTTCTCTGCAGTTAGAGAGCATCCTGATCCGCGGTCTGATGCACTACACGTTCTGGGTGCCCAACGGATCACCCGAATACCGCTACTGCGTGCACGAATCCATCGAAGAGTGCAACCACGCCATGATGTTTCAGGAATTGGTCAACCGGATTGGGGTGAATGTTCCGGGCATGCCACGGTGGCTGCGCTGGATATCAACCGCGATCCCGCTCTACGCCGGGCCGCTTCCGGGCACGTTCTTCTTCGGGGTGTTGGCGGGTGAGCTGCCCATCCACAACATGCAGAAGAGCATGCTGCGGCAGGACAAGACGCCGCATCCGATCATGGAGAAGGTGATGGCGATCCACGTCGCCGAGGAAGCTCGCCACATCTCCTTTGCTGACCAGTTCCTCACCAGGCGTGTGCCGCATATGGTGCGGCGGAGCCGATGCACGCTGTCGCTATACGTGCCGATCGTCATGCGGGTGCTGTGCCAGGCGATTGTCGTGCCCTCGCGCAGCTTCTTCAGGAAGTTCGACATCCCGCGCTCGGTGCGTAAAGAGTTGGTCTTCAACGCGCCCGATTCGCGTCAGGCGCTGCGCGACATGTACGGCGATGTGCGGATGCTGTGCGACGACGTCGGGCTGATGAACCCCTTCGCGCTGACGCTTTGGCGTATCTGCAAGATCGACGGTCGCCCGTCGCGGTACCGAGGCGAGCCGCAGCGCACGCACCCTGCGGAACCGGGGCACGGCCACCGAGATCCCCTGCCGCACGTCACATCCCCGAGGTTGGACGCCGAGATCCCTGCCTGACGTACTGCCAGCAGGATTCGCACAAGATCTTCCAAAGTATTGGTATTACTTAGTGACTCGTCGGCTCGGGCAGGACAACGTCGTTGCCAGCGCGGTCCTTAGAGCCCCTGCGCGCCGAGCCACGTGTGGATACGTTCGGCGACGACCGCCCATCCAGGCTCGAGCATCATGTTATGACCCATGTTGGGAAAGAATTCCGCTTCGGTGCGATACGCGCGCGCCGTTGCGCGTACTTCTTTCCGGGTGTGCGCGCCGTCATCGTGGGCCCCTAAGACCAGCAACGGCGTCGTCACACGTTTAGGCCGAGGAAGCCTGAGCACAAGGCAGTCGACGCCGATTCGTGCGCTCTCTTCTTGGAGGCGTGCCGCGTAGTCCACGACTTGGGATTCTGGCATCTGTGCGGAGAAGAATCTCTCCCGCGCCAGCTCGGGGGTGTTGATGTAAGGCAGCGACTTGCCGGTGATTAGGATTTTCGTGAAATGCCACGGATGCTGTCTTATCCAGCGCAGGCCGGATCCGAGATTTCCCTGCGGAGGCATGGACGTCATCAAGACACCGGCGGGAGCGTCGTGCGACTCCAGGTACTTCTGCACGATGAAACCGCCCATGGAGTGACCGATTACCACTGGTCTTGTGGTCAGACTGTCGGCAACGGAGCTGAGATCCTCGAGATAGTCGGCGACCGAACAGGTGCGCAGCGGCGTGTGAGTCGGACTATTTCCATGGCCGCGAAAGCTGAGCGCCATGGCGCGATAACCCTTGTCGGCGAAGAAACCTAGGAAATGTTCATCCCAACACCAGGCTGCATGCCAGGCCCCGTGGACGAAGAGCAGCGGGACAGGGTGGGATTCACTCACACTTCCTTTGTCGATCACCTCAAGCATGTCGCACCGGCTGGGGGCAACCGCGGACGCCGGCGCGCCGGAAATCGCCAGCCGGAGGCCCGGCCCCCGCTCCGGCAACTCCGATAGCGCGAATTAAGGGCGCAGAATCATCGGCCTGCCTTCGCGACCCGGCTTCCGTGTGCCTGGGCAACTTGTAAGCCCCCTTTTCGGTGAAAGCTTGTTTCTGGAGCAATCGCAACGTATCACGCTGGCCCGGTGCCCTGCGCCGCCAAGGATGAGAGCCGCGGGCAGCTCGCGCGTGAATTCGGCGAACCTGTCATCGTCGCCGCCGACGGATTGCGATTTATGTTCCAAGGAGCCCTGATCCGATGAAAACCAAGTCGGTTCCGCTAGTGAATTCAGCGGCAAGGGTATCGGGTAACAGGCTGTAGTTAAGGCACCCGGTAGTGCCGTAGCATGACGTTGCTATTCATCGGGAAGGTGTCGGTGTGTATGGACGGATTTCGTTTCGGCATAGTCGATCCGATCGTGAACGCGCGCTTTTCGCCGACCCTACTGCCGCGCTTGGATTCCCTGACTGCCATTGCGACGGGCGCCGACTCGTTGTGGGTCGGTGACCATCTGAACGCGCTGGTGCCGAACTCGATCGCGACACCTGAGTATCTCGGCGCTGCAGCGAAACTGGTGCCCAATGTAGACGCGATCCTGGAACCGTGGACGATGCTTGGACACCTGGCCGCCCGCAACCGGGTCCGCCGACTACGACTCGGCGTGTGCGTCACCGATGCCAGTCGCCGCAATCCAGCGGTCACGGCGCAAGCCGCCGCGACTCTGCATTTGCTTACCCGCGGCCGTGCCATCCTAGGTATCGGTGTGGGGGAACGTGAAGGCAACGAGCCCTACGGCGTGGAGTGGACCAAACCGGTGGCGCGGTTCGAAGAAGCCATCGCCACAATCCGCACATTGTGGGATTCGGCCGGGGAACTTGTCTCGCGTGACTCGCCGTACTTTCCGCTACGCAACGCCGTGTTCGCGCTTCCGCCGTACCGCGGGAAATGGCCCGAAATCTGGGTCGCAGCCCACGGGCCGCGGATGCTGCGGATCACCGGACGCTATGCCGATGCCTGGGTTCCCTTTGTTGTGTCTCGACCCACCGACTATGCCCGCGGACTCGAGGGCGTGCGCGCTGCGGCGTCCGACGCCGGTCGTGATCCGATGTCGATCACGCCTGCCATACAGCGTGCCGTAGTCACCGGCCGGAATCGCGACGAAGTCGATGAGGCGCTGGACTCCGTCATGATGAAGACGTCGGCGCTCGGGGCACCTGCAGAAGCCTGGGCACGTCACGGCGTTCAGCATCCACTGGGAGCCGACTTTTCCGGCGTGCAAGATTTGGTTCCCCAAACCATGGACAAGCAGAGCGCTTTGTCATACATCGCGAAAGTCCCGGCTTCACTCATGAAAGAAATCAATTTTCACGGGACACCGGACGAAATCATCGACCAAGTAGCGGAATGGCGCGATCACGGCCTCCGATACCTAAACGTTATCAGCGCCAGCATGCTTAACCCGCGCCTGCGCAGGGGTTTGGCGGCAAGCGTGCCGCACGTAAAGGTCTTGCGCGGACTCAAGAAGCTGTGAATCACCACAGCGATCAGCTGTCGAGCCACGCCCGGTGGCCGTACGCATCGAGGTGGATCACCTGCTCAACCGGTTTACGGGTGGTCGGGCCGTAGCGCCCGCGCGGCCAACCGAGTGTCACTATGCAATAGGAGTTACCGCGAGCGGCAGATTGAAAGTACGGCGAATTCAAGCGACGTTATGCCGAGACCACGCGCGCGCTCGCCAAGAATCACCTCTCGTGACGATCGACGCCGACACCGTCGTCCGCGCGGTGGTCCGGGCAGTCGAGGCCAAAAACCCCAAACCCCGCTATATCGTCGGCGCGTCGGGAAAGGCGTCCGTGCTCGCGCGACTACTGCTGAGCGACCAGATGTGGATCGTGTCATGACGAAGAGCCTCAAGGCCTGGATACCGCCTCGCCGTCGAATCCCGGTTGTGCGTTGAGGCTCCGATAGGCCGCGGGTTCAGGGCTTAGAACATGCTCAGCAGGGTCGTCGGCAATGTCGTGGCGAGGTCCGTTGGCAGTGTCGTGGCGAGGTCCGCCGACAGTGCTGTGCTCAGCTCCGCTGACAATTGCGACAGCAGTGCGCTGAGGTCTGTCGACAGGCTCGATGCTCCGCTGAGTCCGAGCAGTGCGCTGAGGTTGGCGGCATCGTTCAACATTGTGCTGGCACTGCTGGGGTCAGCCGCGCCGGCCGAAAATGCGCCGGGGTCCGTCACTATTGAGGCGGGATAGAGGAGGGCCAACAATACGCCGGGTTCGGACAACGCGCTGAAGTTCGTGTCGTTGTTGGTCAGCAGCGTCACGAGGTCTTGAGGCACCAAGTTATCGTTCGCGCCGCCGTAAACCGGGTCAAAGACAGCGGTAGTGGTCGGGCCGGTGGTGGTGCTGGCGGTTGCCTCGGTGTAGGCGAGGTATCCAGGGTCGGTCAGGATCCCGGCGTTGGTGTAGAGGGCCGGCAGTTCGGGGTTGATGCTGGCCAAATCCGCATCAACCGTTGCCAGCTGCGCCGGGGTCAGGTCGAATAGACCGTGCTGGAGCAGGGCTATGGTCTCATCGCTTTGGCTTACCGTCGGCCAGGCAGCCGTGCCGGCGGCGTACTCGGCCAGCCATGTCTGAAGCGTCGTATCGCTCGGATCCAGGTTTGCGATGTCCTGAACCATCGCCGGGATAGTCAAACTTTGGGGTATGTCACACGACGCCGGGCACGCGGGGCTGCCGAGAGTAAAGGGATCGAAATCGATGACCACCCCGGCCGCGACATTCTGCAGGGCCTGGGTGAACTCCGTCAAGGTAGGGATCTCGATGCCGGTGCCGCCGATGCCCCCTGAGGGTGTCTGCAACAAGCTGTTGTAGAAATTCTCAATGGGCTGCAGCGGGTTGAGCGTGTACGTCAGCCCGTCCCACGGATACACGTTTTGGCCATCGACCAAGGTCGTGCCACCCTCGAAGGGGTTGGTGCCGCCATCCAGCGGGAAGCCGAATTCCTGAAAGACTGGTCCGGCGGGGTCAACGACGCCGGGGTCGTTCGCTGCGTTAAAGGTGTAGCCCGACACCAGCTCTGACAGCGGCACCTGAAACCAGTGGTCGAAAAGCCCAAATTGGGGGTCCTGCCCGGTCAGTGCGTCGAAAGTCCCAATGTCCTGGTCGATTGCGCTGATGCCGGTAACCACATCGTATGGAACGATCGGCGCGCAGGTCGCTACGTCGCAGGAAGCGCTCTCCGGAATTTCGGCCGCCAAGAGGCCGTCGATTTGATAGTTGAGGCCGCCGAGGCCTTGATCCAGCGACGGGAATGGTAGCAACAATGCGTCCACCGCCGCGACGTGGGTGATGTCCCAGGGGCCGATACCCCAGACATTCGTGGCGTCCGGCACAAACCACGGCCCGGTGTCCAAGAGCGAATACGCTGCCGTGTCCAAGGCCTGGACCTCGTTGTACGGAATGTTCACGATGTCGTCGAACAGGTTGATCGGGATGTTGAGAACGGAGCCAGCGTCGACAAGGCGGGTCTCGATGCTGCGGATGGGGGGCTGCAGTTGGCGCGCCGGAAGCGGCGTCGCCGCGACCAGGCCCGTCGCCATCAATGCCGCGCTTGCCAAGACATACGGTCGCGCTGCAGCCTGCATGGCGCCCCCTTCTAGTTCGATTAACCCAGTGCACGCTGAACCTACACGAAGAGAATCTAAGTTCGAACAGGAACTTAAGGAATTCGCTCGTAAGGATTGCGTGACCAGGTTCACAAATTAGCGCAGCGGCTAATAACCGGGCATGTTTGTCCAACATATTGGACACAGCTTTTCCACAGCACTCTGTCAATTGTCCAGCCAGGCGCGGTTGCCGTAGCTGTCGAGATGCGTGACCTGCTCAACCGGTACACGGGTCGTCGGTCCGTAACGCCCCCGTGGCCATCCGAGGGCCACGACGCAGCACGGCGTTACCGAGCGTGGCAGGGCGAGGATCTTGCGGGCCCGCGTCACTCCCCACAGCGGCAAGGTGATCAACGACGCGCCCAAGCCCATGGCGCGGGCAGCCAGCAGCAGGTTCTGCACACTCGGGTAAATCGACCCCCAATATCCAGACAGGGCGGCATGGGGCATCAGTGAATACGGCGCGCGGCCCTCGCGGACGGTGAGCCGCAGGCAGGCCACCACCAGGACCGGGATCTCGGTGAAGTGGTCGACCTGCCACTGCGCCGCGCGGATGACCTTGGCTAACGACTCGTCGCGGTCACCGGCGCCTTTAAGCAGCCCGCCGTAAGAGAACTTCCAGCCTTGGCGGTACCGCCGGGCCAGCTTTTTGATGACCCGGCGGTCCTTTACGACAATGAACTCCCAGTTCTGCCCGTTGGCGCCGGTCGGTGCGCGCAGCGCCAACTCGATGCACTTCAACACCACCGCGTCGTCGACCGGGTCGGGATGAACGCGTCGCACGGCCCGCTGGGTCATCATCGCGTCCAGCAGCGGCATGCGCAGGCCGGCGAGCGCCTCGCCCGTGGTTGGCGCCACCCGGAATGCATCGGAGTAGGGAGAGGCGGAGTTCGGCGCGTCAATCATGCTCGGCCACCCACTTCGCGGTGAATTCCTGGATATTCGGTATCCCTTGGGCGAACTCACGCGCGATAAAACTCTCGATCGTGCCACCAACCAGCGGGACTTTGAATTCCACCGTCCCGGTGAATGTCCAATTCGACCCGGTCTGACTGGGCGCGACCAATGCGGCACCGGAACCCGATCCCGGCGCACCGGACACCGCCACGGTGACCTCGCCGCGGAGTCCACGATCGCCCAACGGTGTCCACGTCTCGGTGTGCCGGACTTTGAGATCACGTCGATAGAACTTGGCGACGATCCCGGGCAGCAGGTCACGGCCCAGGTCCTGCGTGGTGGCCACCCGCACGGTTCGGTCCTGCTCGACGACCAGGGATTCCAGCGTGGTGCTGCCATTGAGGGTCGCAAGCCGGGCCAGCCAGTAGTCCTCGCCGCTCAACGCCGCATGAACCTGCTCGACACGGGCAGCCGACTCGGCCGACACATCGAAGGAACGCGGCATATTCAACCAATTCCGCGGGCGACGACGTTCATCACGGCTGCACCGTCTCCTCGTCCGGTACCGCCGAGCCCTTGGCGAGCAATCGATCCGCCAGCCGGGCCGCGAAACTCCGCGTCTGCTCCAGCTGCTCGGGTTGCACGTTCGTCGGCGGGATACGCAGACCCAGGTACTTCTCGCGGTACTGGCCCGAACCCAGATAGCTGGTCAGCGCGAGCATGGAGCGTAGGTTGTCGCCGGGATAGGTGAAGTGGATTTCGTCCACGTAGCGCCCACCTTGCTCTTCGGCGAGTTCACGCACCCCTTCGAGGTTTTCGCGCCAAAACGTACGACACACGACGAACACCGCGAACGGCTTGCCGGACAACAACTTACGTGCTTCGTCGGACTTCAGGAAGGAGCGCAACGGCATGCTGACGTTGTCCCACCATGTCGGCGAGCCGATGAGAATCAGGTCGTAGTCGCCATTGCGCACCGTATCCGGCGTTTGGATCTCGCCGGTCTCGTTGCGCTTCTGGGCCCCCAGCACGCTGAGCATGTCAGGCCACACCCGTCGCATCGGGAAGCGAGAAAACTTCTCGGCGTATCGCTGATCACTGAACTCGATTTCGGCCTTGTACACCTCGCAGCCGCGGGCGCGAAACACCTCCCCCGCGGTCTCGAGCACCTTCTGGGCCTGCCCCGTGTACGAGTAGTACAGCAGCAAGACCCGCGGCGGCCGTTCGCGCCCGGCACTTGTCGTATCCGTCATGGCACCTCCATCTATGGATTTCGCACACTAGGCTTGGCCATCGTGACCGATAAGGTGTCCGTCGATCTCAGCGGTCCCGCGCAGACTATGCTGACCACGCTGTACTGCAAGGCGCTGGATGCCGATTGGGACCAGCCGATCTTGGGCGACGGATTCGCCAAGGAGGCTGTCGCCCGAATCGACTACGACTGGAGCGGGCTCAAGGTCACCGACCGCTGGACGCCGCTGGTGACGGTGCGAACCGCCCAGTTCGACATCTGGACCGCTCAGTTCCTGGCCGCTCACCCGCAGGCCACCGTGATTCACCTGGGTTGCGGTTTGGACAGCCGGGTGTTCCGGCTCGATCCCGGGCCCGGAGTGGAGTGGTATGACGTCGACTTTCCGACGGTAATCACGTTGCGCGAGAAGGTTTTTCCCACTCGACGGCGATACCACCTGATTGCCACTGCGGCGACCGACCCGTCCTGGCTCGACCAGATACCGGCCGACCGCCCGACACTGCTGTTGGCCGAGGGCATCAGCATGTACCTGACCGAGGATGACGGCATTGCCCTGCTCCAGCATGTCGTCGATCGGTTCGGTTCCGGCGAACTGCAGATCGATTTCTACAATTCGCTCATCGTACGTTCGCAGAAGACGCACCGGCTGCAGCGGCAGTCCGGTTCGACGCTGCACTGGGCCGTCAACAGTCCAGCGGACGTTACGGAAGGAGTCTCCGGGGTCCGGTTGCTCACTGCCGTGACGTTCTTCGACGCGAGCACTTTCGCCCGAACGTCGACCGTCTTCCGGTTGACGAGGCACCTGGTCCGTGCTCTGCCGCCGCTGCGCCGAGCATTCCAATACCACCGCTACGCCTTCGGTCCCGTCAACTGACACCGCTTGCGGCGTGCTGCTCGGCCACGCTGCAGAGCAGCGAATATATTGCCTCAATCGTCTTTTCCGGCGTCGGTCCATGGGAGTGGTACTCGACGTTGAGTTGTTCGGCGTAGATCTGGGTGAAGTAGATCTCGATTCCCGCGCTGACCGCGAAGTACAACTCGCCATGTGTGGCAAGCACTTCCACATTCGGAGGTGTACGCACCGGAGGGACCAGTCCGTTATCGGAGAGCAGGACAACATCGGGCATGCCCGGCGCATTTCCGACATATTGTGGACTGAAGTGCAGCCGTGACTGCTGTATTACACCCTCGTCCAGGTCTTTCCGAAATGTCCCGGCGATGTCGCGGGCGAGGTCGATCACGGTGGTCTTACGGTCGATCTCGGCGAGATAGGTCCCCAATCCGATCGGGTTCGTGCATCCGGTCGCGGACACCGGGGGTGAGAGGAAGTACCGCAGATCGACGGTGTAGATGAAAGGAACCGGGATTGGCAGCTTGCCCCGAATCTGCCACTCCGCCATCAGGATAGCGGCGGAGAGCACGGAGTGCAGACCGAGCTTCTGCGCACGGCAGAGATCGACAATGGCGTGTGTCTGGCTCTCGCTTAGCCGGCACGACACCATCGGAACCAGCACAGGTGAACTGGGTTTGACGCCCGTGTCGGCTCGCCGGGACGGTGGAAGGTCGTAGGCGAACAGCGCCGGCATGAACCGCTCGATACCCGAGCGCTGCCCTTTCTGGATGCCCCGGTCGGCGAGCACTGTCTCGATTGATTCCGGCGTGGGCTGGGCGGTGATCGGACCTGTCTTTCCGTTGCACACCAGGTCGGTGTAATACGAGAGCAGTTCCTCGATCAGGCCGAACATGTGATGACCGTCGGCGATAGCGTGATGGACATAAAGGGTTGGGTGCGGCTGTCCGTCGCGGATGGTCAGTCGAAGGTGGACAAGCGACTCACTCTGGTCGAAGTGGAGAGCGGGACCTTCGTCGTCTGGGCCATCGACCTCCACCACCTCGATTCCCGAGTGCAACAGATCGTCGGTAACGAACTGATGCCGCCCGTCGTCGCCACGCTCGAGGCGGGCGGTGAGGACCGGGTGTGCTTCGAGCAACGCGTCATAAGCATCCGAGAAGGCGTCAATATCGACCGGTCCCTCGATCTGTGCGGCAAGGCCGACGAAATTGTGTGTCTCAGCGAGCATCTCCTCGCTGTTGGCCAGCTTGCGGATGACCGAGGACGGAAACACTGTCAAACTCCCTGGCAGTTAGTGATGGTGGCGGGCATCCACCGGCCCTATCCCGATGTATCGGTCGACGACAGATCCACCAAGGTCAGTTCGTCATCGGCCGAGTCGATTTCGTCTTCGGCGAGCGCTCCGCGGGTCAACTCGATCAACGCCTTCGCGAACTCGTCGGCGAGCGCTTGTCCGGTACCCGACTTCACCCTGCGGGTGTCATACCACCAATCCAGATGCAGCACAGCGGCCGAGCGATACACCCGCAACTCGATGGCGTGGCCCAGACCGGGAATCGCCTCGCGCACCGGCAAAGCGATGTCGGCTTCGAGCTGAACGGGAAAGGCGTCAGAAGGCACGTCGGGCAGGTCAGGGATCGTGCCGACGTAGGACAAGAAGATGTCGGCTTGGCGGCCGGCACCCAGCAGTCGCGCCGTTGGTGCGTACAGGTAACGCAGCAGCCCGTAGCCGATTCCATAGTGCGGAACCGCATTCAGTGTGTCGTGCACTTCGCCGAGCAACTGCTTTGCGCTGCTGGCCTCTCCCCCTTCGCAGTGCAGAGCGACAGGGTAGACGGTGGTGAACCAGCCGATGGTCCGACGTAAGTCGACATCCGGTTTGAGCACCGACCGGCCCGGTCCGCCCAGGTCGACGCCGATTGACCCGTCACCGATCGTCGTCGCGATTGTTCGGCTCAGTGCGGCCAGCAGCAGTTCCTCTATCGGCACCCGAAGCCGGCGCCGCGCGTCGTCGATCTCGGTGGTTTCCGAGATGGTCAGTGTCGACGCCAATCTCGCCAAATCGGTTGTGCCCGGTGCTTCGCTGACTTCGCGGCCAGAGACCCGCAGGTCGGCTGCGGTCGCAGTCTTCAGCCAGAAATCGCGGCTTTCCAGCACCGCCGGATGCGTCGCCAGCGCGGCGCAGCGCTGAGACCACTCGGTCCACGGCGTGGTGATGGGTTGCAGCGCAATCTCTTCACCCGCCAACCGTTGCCCGAACGCGGTGAAGATGTCGGTGACCAGGATTTCGCGCGAGGCATTGTCGGCCGCCACCGCGTGCAGGCTGATCGCGAGATAGCACGAACCGCCCGGCACGCCACGGACATAGGTGACGGCCAGCGGCGGGCTGGACAAGTCCTGCTCGCCGATCTGCTCGTTGAGTATGGCGAGCAGCGCTTCCCGCTCTTCTGGACTTCCCGGTGAGACATCGTCAGGAAGCGACCGAGTGGCCAGCTCGGCCAATTCCTGCGGTTCGCCGATGGCCTGTTCCCACGTCCCTGCACGTTCCGCGATGTGCAGACGCAGCGCATCGTGGTGGTTGGTCACGGCGGTGAGCACCGCACGGATGTCGTCCGTCTGCACGTCGGGGTCGAGCTGCACGATCAACGGAACACGCCACTGGCCATGTTGCGCCAATCCATGCTCGAGGAAGTAAGCGATGTTCGGCGGAACCGGGGGATGCACGACGTCACCGGGTGACTGGCGTGCCAGCCCGCCGGCCGCGTATCGGGCAGTCAGGGCCTTGGCGAGTGCAGCCACGGTCTGGTTGTCGTAGAGGTCCTGGGGTGTGAGGTCCAGCCCTTCGTTGCCGGCGGTCATCGCGACGCTGATCGCGACCAGCGAGTCGCCGCCGAGTTCAAAGAAGTTGGCATTGCGGTCGACCGAACCCACACCGAGGCACTGCCCCCAAATGCGTTGCAAGGTCGCCTCCATCGGCGACGTGCCGTTGGTGGTTGCCCCGGCTGGTTCGGCGGTCCCCGCCGCTGACGCCGCCGCCCCGTTGGTCGTAGCGGGGTCGGCCACCCATGTGGCGCCTCGCCGGTGCTCAACCCAATGCCGTTGGCGCTCGAAGGGATAACCGGGCAGCGTTAGTAGTTGTGGCTGCCGCCCGCCACGCAGCGGCGTCCAGTCGACGTCGACTCCCGCGGACCACAGCTGCCCGAGCGCCAGCAGGAAGGCATCCCGGTCATCGCGGTTCTGGGCGTGGTGGCGCATCAGCCGGATTGCGCGGTGACCGCTCGACCACTTGGGATGCCGCGTGGCTGACGCGGTCAAGGTGCCGCCCGGGCCAACCTCGACCAGGACGCGATGCGAGTCGGCGAGCAGCACGTCGACTTCGTCGGAGAATCGAACCGTGGACCGCACCTGCCGCGCCCAGGTGGCAGGATTGGTCGCCTCGCTGGCCGCCAACCAGGTCCCAGTGACGTTGGACAGCAACGGAATGCTGGGCTCGCGCAGCGTTTGTCGGGACAGGAAGCCGGTGAATTCCGGAATCATTGAATCCATCAACCGCGAGTGGAACGCATGCGAGGTGCGGACCCGACGCGCGACGATCCCCTGTTCGGTGAGGCGATCGCTGAACTTGCGAATGTTCTCCTCGGATCCGGCGACGACGCACCCGCCGGGTTCGTTGATCGCAGCGACGTCGACATCGCCGGACAGGTGCTCGGCAATAGCATCGGGACTCAGCGCCACGGCGACCATGACTCCGCGGGGTGCGGCATGCATCAGCCGGGCCCGCATCGATACCACCTTGATGGCCGTTGCGATGTCGAAGACGCCGGCGATGGTGCCCGCGACGTACTCGCCGATGCTGTGTCCGGCCAGTGCTGCCGGGCGAACGCCGTAGGTTTCGATCAGTTTTGTCAGCGCGTACTCGACCGTGAACAGTGCGGGCTGGGTGCGGTCGGTGCGCTCCAGGTCACGTGCTGTCCCGTCGAAGATCTCCGCGCGCAGATCGATGCCCAGTTCGTCGCCGAACCCCGTGGCGCACTGATCGAAGTGCTCGGCGAAAACCGGCTCGGACTCATAGAGGCCGCGGGCCATGCCGATGTGCTGAGCACCCTGACCCGGGAACAGAAAAACGACGTGGGCTGAATTATCAGCATTGTTCGTCCCCGGCGAGGATTCGCCGACGAACACGTTGTCATGTTCGGCAGCCTCCAGCACCGCAGCAGCGTCCTGCCGGTCTTTGACGACCGCCGCCATCCGGATGTTCTCTGTGCGGCGGCGGGTGAGGGTGTACGCGACGTCGGGCAGGCTGATCTCGTCGCCGGACAGTTCGGCGGCCAGGGCTGAGCGTGACTGCTGCAGCGCCTCAGTGCTTCGCGCCGACATCAACAGCACCTGCCGGCCGGGCTTGGGCGTTGACGCCAGCACCGTCGGCGCTTCTTCAAGCACCACATGGGCGTTGGTGCCACCGACACCGAACGAGCTGACGCCGGCACGCCGAACGCCGTCCCACTCCCACGGGCCGTATTCGCTCCGCACGACGAACGGTCCGCGGTCGAGGTGCAGTTCCGGGTTGGGGCTGGTGTAGTGCAACGTGGCCGGGATGGCCCGGTTCTTGAGACACAGAATCGCCTTGATCAGGCTGGCGATGCCGGCCGCAGACTCCAGGTGGCCGATGTTGGACTTGACCGAGCCGACATAGCACGACCCCTGACGGGGCTCGTCGGAAACGGCGAATGCCTGTCGCAGACCCTCGATTTCGATCGGGTCGCCCAGCGGCGTGCCGGTTCCGTGCGTCTCGATGTAGCTGATTTCCGACGAGTCGACCTCGGCCATCGCCTGCGCCTCGGCGATGACGTCGGCCTGACCGGCCGCGTTGGGCGCGGCATAGGTCATCTTCGTCGACCCGTCGTTGTTCAGCGCCGACCCCCGGATCACGGCGTGAATCCGGTCTCCGTCGTCGACAGCGTCCTGCAACGCTTTCAGCACCACCACGCCGACGCCGCTGCCGAAAATTGTTCCGTCCGAACGCACGTCGAACGGCCGGCAATGGCCGGTCGGCGACACCATCGATCCGGGGGCGTACCAATACCCGACGTGATGCGGGATGCGCAGCGATGCGCCACCGGCCAGCGCCAACTCGCACTCGCCGTTCAGGATGCTCTGGCAGGCCAAGTGCACCGCGACCAGCGCCGACGAGCAGGCCGTCTGCACCGAGAGTGCGGGCCCGCGCAAGTTGAACGCGTGGGCGACCTTGGTGGCCAGGTAGTCCTTGTCGTTCTGCAACGACAGGTTGACCATGTCGAAGGTAATACCTTGTCCCATAACGATGTTGGGATCATGGTTGGACATGATGTTGTGCAGCAGGTACCCGCTGGTGGTGCTGGTCGCGTACACACCGACCGAACCCTCGATGTCGGTGGGGTCGTAGCCGGCGTCTTCTAGCGCATGCCAGGCGGTCTGGAGAAACAGCCGGTGCTGCGGATCGGTCGAGCGCGCCACTTGCGGAGTGAAGCCGAAGAAATCGGCGTCGAACTCATCGATTCCATCCATCAATGCGGCGCGCCGCACGTAGGCGTGATTCGCCAGCGCCTTCTCGGGGATGCCCTCGGCCAGCAGATCGTCTTCGGACAACGTGACGATCGACTCCTCGCCGCGGCGCAGGTTGTCCCAGAAAGCCGACAGCGTGTTGGCGCCAGGCAACCTGGCGGCCATGCCGACGACCGCAATCGCGTTGGGCGGCAGTTCGCTGTTGCTGGTCACACTCGATCTCCTACCTTTCGCCGAGCCGCGGCGCGTTGCCGGGCTGCGGCGCGCTGCTTGGCTCTGTCGCGAACCGCATTGCCGCTGTCAGTCTTTTCCTCGCTGTCAAGACCCAACTGACGGATGAGGTCCGCCGTCAGCGCAGCCAACGAGGCACCTTGCAACAACAGGGCCACCGGCGGTTCCACACCGAAGTCGCCGCGAAGAGTGTTGCGGATTCGCACAGCCATCAGCGAATCCATGCCCAATTCGGTCAGCGGCTGATCGACATCGAGCGTGCTGCCCTTCGGGTAGCCCATAATGGCCAGGATGCGGCCACTCAGTCGCGCGATGACGACCCGGTTGACTTCGGCGGCGTCCATCTCGCGCAGCGCGTCGGGGCCCGCCCAATCGTCGTCGTCGCTGTCGATGTCCAGCTCCTCGGCCAGCTTGGCGAAATAGCCGAGCTGCTGGATCTCCGGGAAGGCCGCCGCGGCGCGGTCGAGCCGCAGCCGGGCCACCCCGATATTAGTGGGGTGGTTGGCCAGGATGGCCTCCAGCGCCTCGATGCCTTCGGCCGGTGAAATCGGGTCCAGCGCGCTG
>NZ_DATFZD010000178.1:0-7933 GCF_035314665.1 Mycobacterium sp.
CAACGAGGTGTTCTTCACCGATGTGCGAGTGCCCGCCGAGAACCTGGTCGGCCCACTGAATCAGGGCTGGCGGGTGGCCAACGGGTCACTGGGTCACGAACGCACGATGATGTGGCTGGGCTTCGCCGATCGGCTGGACAACGTCCTCGCCGACTTCCATCCCACCAACGCGCTCGAACGTGACCAGTACGCCACTACGCTGATGGACTTTTCTGCACTGCGCCTGCTCGGATCGGTGGCCCTGGCGCGCGACGCTCGCGGCGAAGAGGATGTGCCCGCGCTGTCGGTGCTCAAGCTGCTCGGCTCCGAAGCGGAACGCCAAGCATGCGAAAATGCGCTGTCCGCTGCGGGTTCCGACGGCCTGACGCATCCCGCGCTGACCGGTCGGTACGAGCCGATGAACCTCGACCACTACTTCGGCAGCTGGTTCGAGCGCTACGCTCGCAGCTTCTCCGGCACGATCGCCGGCGGCACGTCGGAGATCCAGCGCAACATCATCGCGCAGCGCGTGCTCGGACTGCCCGCTCGCTAGACCGTCAGTCGATAACGGCTGCTTCTTTGCGTTCGGTGATGGGCAGCGCCAGTTGCTGCTCATCGCAGATCCGCTGCAGCTTCGCCAGGGTTTCATCCAGGCCCGCGCCAACACGGCGGCCGGGGGTGAAGGTCGCCGGCAGGTGTCGCATGCCCTGGATGACACCGATGGTCTCGTAGTGCACGGTGCCTTCCGGGTCGCACTGGTAGTCCGGCATCCGGTCCAGCACCGCGGTGAGCATGGACTTGAACACGGTACGTGCCACGTTCGAGCCGACGCAGCGATGCACGCCGAGACCGAAGCTGAAGTGGCGGTTGCCTTTACGGTCCATGATGATTTTGTTGGGTTCGTTGAACACCGACGGGTCGCGGTTGGCCATCGCCCAGGAGATCCACAGCCGCTCGCCCTCTTTGAACTGCGTGCCTTCGATTTCCACATCATCGGAGAAGGTGCGTCCATCGCCGGGCGCCGGCGTGAAGTAGCGCAGGAATTCCTCGGTGGCGGAATCCAACAGGCTGTCGCGCTCGCGGCTGAGCCGCTCGCGTTCATCGGGATGCTGCGAAAGCCATTCCAGCGAGTGCGCGGTGAGCGCGGTGGTGGTGTCGAAGCCGCCGCCGATGACCAGTCCGAGGTTGCCCATGATCTCGAGGTCGGGAGCGGGCTCGCCGTCGATCCGCATCTTAATGAGCGCGTTGACGATTCCCGGCCGTGGGTTTTCCTTGATCTCAATCATGTTGTTCAGCAGATCCAACCCCATTTCCCGATGCATCGCGTTGACACGGTCGAGGTCGGGGGAGTGCTCCGGTGTATATAGCGCGGCATGGGTCGGCTCGCTATACATCGACCACTTGTGCAGCGGGATCCCCAGCATCGCCAGAGTCAGCACAGCCGGCACGACGTTGGCGAGATCGTCGACGAAGTCGATGTGGCCTTCTTCGATCTTTTCGTCGAGACACGCACGCGTCACGTCGTCGATGAAGGGCGCCCAGCGCTTGACCGCGGCGGGTGACAGATAAGGGTTGAGCTCGTTGCGATAGATGCGGTGCTCAGGCTCATCCATCTCCAGGATGCCGCCCCGCACCCCGCTCGCGCGTTTGGCCGTCGGGATCGAAATACCTTTATAGCCTTGTCGTTCGCCGTTGATGTCGTGGTCGTTGGAGACGACCGGGCAGCGGGCCAACTCGAAGACCGCCTGGCTGCCGCCGGCCACCCAGTGGCCGTCGTAGGTGTCGGTCCAGGCGACCGGGCACTTTTCGTGCATCTCTTCGGTGATCTTCTCGAACTGGCCCCGGTACTCCGGAGTGTGCCGGTCGAAGTGATAGCGGTTCTTCTTGCGATCGCTGTCGCTCACCATGTCGTCGACGCTCACGATGTGGACTCCGTAATCGTGATGGCTTGCTCCGGGCAGGACTGAGCGGCTTCCCGGACGGCGTCCTCCTGGTCGGGCGGAACGTCTTCCGAGACTGCCGACGAATGACCTTCGATATCGTCAAGCACAAAAGAATCCGGCGCGATCATCGAGCACAGCGTGTGCCCCTGGCAGCGATCCGAATCAACCCGAACTTTCACAACTTTCCCCTAGGTCCGGTAGTCGTACCACTTGAGGTATCCGCCCGCGTCGACGCGCAGCTGCATACCTGTCACATATCGGGCCTCGTCCGAGGCCAGCCACAGCACGGCATTGCTGATGTCCTCCGGCTCGACGTAAGGAATCTTCATCGCCTGCTGGACACTAAAAACCGGCTCGGCGTCGGCGCGAGTCGGGTTTTCCAGATCCGGCCGGAACGAACGGTACATCGGCTCGCTCTGCAGCATGTCGGTATTGGTGTTCGTCGGATGAATGACATTCGCGCGAATTCCGAACGCCGAAAGCTCGGTGGCCAGGTCGTGCAGATAGCTCGACAGTGCACGCTTGGAGTGCACGTAAGCCATCCCGCCCGGGTCGTTGCCGGGGGCGTCCTTCTTGGACGTGTCCATCAGGGCGGCGGTGGATCCGGTCGCGATGATCGACCCGCCTTCCCGAAGATGGGGCAGCGCAACCTGAATCGCGTTGATCGTCCCGATCAGGTTGGTGTCGATCACGTCGCACCAAGCCTGCAACGGCGGCTGGCCTTTCATGCCGGCGACGCCGGCCGCGGTCACCACGATGTCGAGAGTGCCGAATTCGGCCAGGCCGGTCTGCAATGCGGTTCGCAGTTCTGCGGCGTCCCGGACGTCGGCTTGCGCGATCACCACTCGCTGGTTGGTCTTCTCGATCAGTCGGGCGGTCTCGTCGAGGTCCTCCGGCGTGGCCATCGGGTATCCGATGGTGTCGATGTCACGGCACAGGTCGACCGCGATGATGTCGGCGCCTTCTTCGGCCAACCGCACAGCGTGAGAGCGGCCCTGCCCGCGCGCCGCACCCGTGACAAACGCGGTTTTTCCTTTTACCCGGCCTTCAGTCCGTCCCAACAGAGTGTCCTCTCAGGTGTTTCGGCCGCCGTTGACCCCGAGTATCTGACCGGTGATGTAGCCGGCCTCCTCGGACACCAGGAAGGCGCAGGCCGCGGCGATGTCTTCGGGCCTGCCCATCCGGCGCACCGGCGTTGCGGCGATGGTCTTCTCGATGTCGCCGAGGTGGCCGTTTTCCTCGGCGCTCCGCAGCATCGGGGTGTCGATGAAACCCGGCGGCACGGCGTTGACCGTGATGCCGTTTGGTCCGTACTCGAGCGCCAGCGATTTGGTCAGCCCGTTGACCGCGGATTTAGCCGCCACGTAGTGAGCCATATACGGGGCACCGGAGTGAGTGCTCGACGAGGAGATGTTGACGATGCGACCCCAGCCGGCCTCCAGCATGTCGGGCAGCACCGCCTGGATCATGTGGAAGACGCCGTTGAGGTTGACGTCGATCAGCCGCTGCCAATCCTCGAACGCGATGTGGTTGAAGCGTTTGAACCCGTCCAGGCCCGCGGCGTTGACCAGAACGGTGATCGGGCCGAGTTGGCCGCGGACGGCCGCGAGCGCGGCGTCCACCTGCGAGCGGTCGGTCACGTCGGCGGTGAAAGCGAATGGCGTCTCGGACGGTTTGAGGTCGACGGTCGCTACTTGATAGCCGTCCTTGCGGAGACGCTCAGCGACCGCCAAGCCGATTCCGGAGCCACCCCCGGTGACGACGGCTGTTGTCACGCGGGCACTCCGGCAGAGAGGGTCTCAGGCACAAAGAATCTCCCTTCCAATTATGAGAACCTTACTCTCACATTACAGCGGCTCGCAAGGCGGCCCAGAAACCCCGTTCTTCCTGCGAAGATACTGGGAATTCCGGACCTCCGGACGTGTTACGAGCATGGCAGTCTCGTTTCTTTCGTTTGGTTGAATTCTCGTACTCGGAATGTAAGATTCGCCCGGGATGAGAATGAAATTATCCACGTGTTGAGGAGACCGGTATGCCATCGCGGGACGCGGCCACCACCACCGTGGCTGATAGCCCACCGGCGGAGGGCGGGTCCGAGCCCAATGCTGACCGCCCCGTTCCGCGGGTGGCGTGATGGGGCCGCTGGAAGGCATCCGCGTTCTCGAGGTCGCCATGTACGGTTTCGTCCCGTCGGCGGGCGCGGTGCTGGCCGAGTGGGGCGCGGACGTCGTCAAGGTCGAGCACGCGGTGACCGGTGACCCGCAGCGCGGTTTGCGGCAGACCGGCCTGTTGCGCGTCGAGGGCGATCCCAACCCGAACATCGAGCATGCCAACCGGCGCAAACGCAGCGTCGGCCTCGATATGTCGGTGCCGGAAGGCAGAGAAGTGCTCTACGAGTTGGCTCGCCGCTCGGATGTCTTCTTGACCAGCTTCCTGCCAGGACACCGGAAGAAGTTCGGCATTGACGTCGACGACATCCGCGCGGTCAAACCCAACATCATCTATGCCCGGGGCAGCGCGCTCGGCCCACGCGGCGCGGAGTCCGAAAAGGGCGGCTACGACATGACGGCGTTCTGGTGTCGGGCCGGAACCGCCGCCACCATCACCCCGCCCGGGACGGAAGGCATGGTCGGTCCGCCCGGACCCGCCTATGGCGACACCATCTCCGGCACCAATCTCGCCGGCGGCATCGCGGCGGCGCTGCTCAAACGGGAGCGCACCGGTGAACCGTCGATCGTCGACGTCTCGCTGCTGGGCAGCGGGCTTTGGTCGCTCGGACACACAGTGGCACTGACAGTGCATCTCGGCCAGCGGATGGAGGCGTTCCCGCCCGGTGTGCACGGCTCGCCGATCAATCCGCTGGTGGGTCTCTATGCGACATCCGACGGCCGCTACATCTCCTTTGTGATGATGCAAGCCAGTAAGTTCTGGGCCGATGTGTGCCGCCATATCGATCAACCAGCACTGGCAGACGACCCGCGCTTCGACACCGACGAAAAGATCGCCGCCAATACCGCAGAGGCGGTGCAGGTTCTCAGCAAGGCGATCGGCACACGCACGCTTGCGGAATGGAGCGAACGCTTCGCGACGCTGGCCGGGCCGTGGGCACCGGTGCAGGACACCTTGCAGGCGGCCAACGACGCTCAGATCCGGGCCAACGAATATGTCGTGCAGGCAGGCGAACTCAAGCTGGTTGCCAACCCGGTGCAATTCGACGTGGCCGCACCGAAGTCCGGGCCGGCTCCCGGCTTCGCCGAGCAGACCGACGAAATCTTGATGGAGCTCGGACTCGATTGGGACCGCATCATCGAGCTCAAAACTATCGGTGCCGTCACTTAATTCGGAGGTCCCTCGGTTGTCAATTTTCACTCCCGCCGCATGCGGCATGAGTCATAATCGCCGGACGCTTCATAAAAGTGGGGATTGTCCGGCCCGCGTTGTCGGGTGCGCCAACTCACGCGAACGATACGGAGGGACTGGCGTGGGGATGGTGGGCACCGATGGCGACTAAGGGGGCCGAGCGCTGGTCTTCAGGCATCAGCCTGCCAAGTGGCTTGTCTGGCGCGATGCAGTCCGTCGGCGGCCTGTTCGCGATGTCGGCCGACGCGATCAGGTTTGTCTTCCGCAGACCGTTTCAGGCGCGGGAGTTCCTCGAGCAGTCCTGGTTTATCGCGCGTGTTGCGTTAGTTCCGACGTTGTTGGTGGCCATCCCGTTCACAGTTTTGGTGAGTTTCATTCTCAACATCTTGTTGCGCGAATTGGGCGCCGCGGATCTCAGTGGTGCGGGTGCGGCGTTCGGCGCGGTCACTCAGGTCGGCCCGTTGGTGACGGTGTTGATTGTGGCCGGTGCCGGTGCGACGGCGATGTGTGCGGATCTTGGTTCGCGCACCATCCGCGAAGAGATCGACGCGATGGAGGTGCTGGGCATCAATCCGGTCCAGCGGTTGGTGACGCCCCGGATGCTGGCGGCCGGTCTGGTCGCGCTGTTGCTCAACAGCCTGGTCGTCATCATCGGGATCGTCGGCGGCTATGTGTTCTCGGTGTTCGTGCAGGACGTCAACCCGGGCGCGTTCGCCGCCGGGATCACACTGCTGACCGGTGTGCCCGAAGTAATCATCTCCTGCGTCAAGGCGGCGCTGTTCGGCATCATCGCGGGTTTGGTGGCGTGCTATCGCGGGCTGACAGTGTCGGGCGGGGGAGCCAAGGCGGTGGGCAACGCCGTCAACGAAACCGTGGTGTACGCGTTCATGGCGCTGTTCGTCGTCAACGTGGTCGTTACCGCGGTCGGCATCCGATTCTCGACGAAGTGATGGTGGGAGAGATGCCGTGACGTTGGTGAAGTCGTTAAGAGCGACCTACCCCCGAACATTCGGCGTGCTCGGGGCGTGGCGCCGACCCGTCGGCCTTTTGGGCTCGATCGGCGACCACACCGTGTTCTACGGCAGGGCGCTTGCCGGCATCCCTTTCGCGATCACCCGCTACGGGCGGGAGATTATCCGGCTGACCGCCGAAATCAGCATGGGCGCAGGAACATTGGCGATGATTGGTGGGACGGTCGTGATCGTCGGATTCCTGACGCTGGCCGCCGGCGGAACGCTCGCGGTGCAGGGCTATAGCTCGTTGGGCAATATCGGTATCGAGGCGCTGACCGGGTTCCTGGCGGCATTCATCAATGTCCGCCTTTCGGCGCCGGTGGTCGCCGGGATCGGCTTGGCGGCCACCTTCGGTGCCGGCGTGACCGCGCAATTGGGTGCGATGCGGATCAGCGAAGAAATCGATGCGCTGGAAGCAATGGCAATTCGGCCGATTTCGTATCTAGTCAGCACCAGGATCGTGGCGGGGATGCTCGCGATCACCCCGCTTTACAGCATTGCCGTCATTTTGTCGTTCCTGGCAAGCCAATTCACCACTGTTGTCCTGTTCGGCCAATCGGGTGGTCTGTACAACCACTACTTCGATACCTTCTTGAACCCCATCGACTTGTTGTGGTCCTTCTTGCAGGCCGTCTTGATGGCGCTCGCCGTCCTGTTGCTACATACGTACTACGGATATTTCGCATCAGGTGGACCGGAGGGTGTCGGGGTGGCAACGGGCAATGCGGTCCGCACTTCGCTCATCGTCGTCGTATCGGTAACGCTGCTGATTTCGCTGTCGATCTACGGCTCGAACGGAAACTTCAACCTCTCGGGATAGGGAAGGATTCGATGGAACACACTGGGATACGCGCACTGACGGGTCTGGTGACTGTGGCTGTTATTGCCGCGATCGTCGCCGTCGCGGTGGGCTTGTTCCAGGGCAGCTTCACCGAAAGCGTGCCTGTTATCGTGCTTTCGTCGCGGGCCGGCCTGGTGATGAACCCGGACGCGAAGGTGAAGATGCGCGGCGTGCAAGTGGGTAAGGTCGATTCGATCGAGTCGCGGCCGAACGGTCAAGCGGTTCTGCACTTGGCGATGTATCCCTCCGATCTGCACCTGATTCCGGCCAATGTGCTCGTCGACATCACAGCGCCAACGGTTTTCGGCGCCAAGTTCGTCGAGCTGGTACCGCCGGCTGAACCGTCGGCGCATTCCCTACACGCCGGTCAGGTACTCGATAGCCAACACGTCACGGTCGAGATCAACACGGTGTTTCAGCATCTGACAGCGGTGCTGGGCACGCTCGACCCAGCGAAGCTCAACGAGACCCTTGGGGCTATCGGGCAGGCGCTCAGCGGCCGGGGCGAAAAGATCGGTCAGGCGTTCAGCGATCTGGATTCGTTTCTGGCAAAATTCGATCCGAGCCTTCCGGCGCTGAGCCACGACATCGCGGTCTCCACGCCGGTATTCAACGCTTACGCGGACGCGGCGCCGGACCTGGTGAAAACCGTTGCTAACTCGGTGAAGATCAGCAAGTCGATCGTCGACGAGCAACACAACCTCGACGCGCTGCTGGTTAGCGCGATCGGGTTGGCCGACGTCGGCAATGACGTCCTGTCCGCCAACCGGAAGGGTTTGACGGATGTCTTCCATCTG
>NZ_DATFZD010000179.1:0-35887 GCF_035314665.1 Mycobacterium sp.
AAAGACGACACTCCGCTGGCCAGACTGCGCGCCGGCGAGGCCACCAGCCTGGTGCTGCTGACCGCCACCGCACAGGGGTTGGCGAGCTGCCCGGTGACCGAGCCATTGGAGATCGCCGAAACACGAGATGCCGTGCAGACCGATGTGTTCGGCGTCAGCGGGTTCCCACAGATGCTGCTGCGCATAGGGTGGGCACCGGCTAATGCCGACCCGCTGCCTGCGACTCCTCGCTTCCGACTGGGCGAGGTCGTCGAGTGGCTCGACGGATCGCGGTTTGACCGGCTTTAGCCCCGCAGGCCGCGGTGGAGGGCTGTCCACGGTAAGTGTTCCCGGTGCGGTTCTTCTGAGCGTGGACACTTGCCACAACCCTTGATGTCACGTCATCCGTTACGTCGTCCCCGACGCAACTTCCGAAATATGCGCTGAGCTGGCCTTTTCTTGTGGAGCTAAGGGCTTCGAAGTGAGGGGCTCATTTGACCGTCCTCACAGAAGTGAGAAGGCTTGATTACCAATTCGTTTGACAAACAACGCCTCCCATCGTCAGGCCAGCCGCCGCTAGTGCGTTCAAAAGCCGGTCCCGCTACCTAGCCGACCTTCGTCAGAGTGAACGAATCGGCCGGGGCTTCGCAGTTGGCGCCTTTGCCATTCGGGACCCCGCTTACTTCGCCGTTAAGCGTTTCGGGATCCCACGACCAAGTTTGTATCGCACCGGACAGCTGGCTATCCAAACAGACTGTGCCGTCTGGCCTGTCAACGCTCATAGTCCAACGACCGCCCACGAGCTGTGCATCGCCGCTCCATCCTCTTGAACTGGCGATGTGCGCGATACAAGCCGTCGGACCACATGTGGAATTAGCGATCCACGTGGTTAAGGCTCCAGGCTCGCCACTATTGTCCAGCGAATACGTGCCATCGAACGGCTCGGACGCGCGTGCGCGGCCCGCTAGCCCCACAACAGCGACAGCGGCAATAGTAGTTGCGGTCAGACCCCAAGCGATAGGCACGATGTTCCTTTAGCCGGTAGCAAGTTTAGCCCGGAGGCGGAAGACTTCGTTCCCCTTTCCGCGGCGACGATGCAACGCCTCAACGCGATCATCGACGACGCGTTCGCGGCCCGCAAAACCCAAACGGCCAACCACACTTAGTATTCCGCGTATTCCGCCAGAGTTGAAACAGGTAGCCACAGGTCTGCCGGTAAGGCATCGTGATCAATTCCTGTCTCGCGGCGACGATCCTTAGGTCGTTTCTCGCGGCTCGCGCAGTGGTGCGGCCAGCCTCTAGCCAGTGTCGGGATGCACTCGAGTAGTGCACCGAGGTCGACGGCAACGTCGGATCCGCTGGCGTCTCTACGCCGGGTGTTTACGCGGCGACCAGCGCATCCAGGATGTTGGTGAGGTATTGGTCCACCGTGATGCCGTCTAATAGGCTGGACGCCAGGCCGGAGACCGTGTCGTTGCCGATCCCGAGATCGGTTACCAGCCCACTCAGCGTCGTATCGTCGAGCCCCCCGAACGTGTTCAGCAGCTGGCTGATCGTCGATTGGTCGCTGAATCCGAAGGTGTCCAGCAATCCACCGATTGTCGTGTTGTCGAATCCGGGGATATTGGTATACACATCGCTGACCGTGCTGTCGGAGTTGAGCCCGAAGCCGCTCAGGAACCCAGAAAATGACAGGTCGTCGAACGAGATGTTCTTCAGCGTGTCGTCCACCGTGCCAGCACCGCCATTTAGCCCAATCGTGGTCGCCGCATCGCTCAGCGTCGCGTCGCCCGTGCCCGGGATGGACAGCAGCTGCGTCACCTTGTCGTCGCCGAGACCAGCGGTGTCGGCAAACTGTTCCACGGTCGTGCCAGCGGTAAAGGCATCCGTACTCGGGTCCCAAAGTGAGCCCAACGCGCTGGGCTGGATGCCAAGAATGCTGAGCAGTTGGCTCGGGGTCACGTCCAAGCCCTGGAGAAAATTGTTGATATTCATCGGCCCGACGCCCCAGTCACCGAGCAGCGTGTCAACCTCTGTGTTGTTGATCCCCAGGGCGTCTGCCGTTTGGCTCAGTGTGCTGTTGGCGTTGAGCCCGATCAGATCCCACAGGTTCGAAATTGGTTGGTTACCTACCCCCAGAATCTCCGCCGTCTGGCTCAGTGTGTCGTTCGCGCCAAGCCCGAACAGGTTCTCAATGTCCGACAGCGGTTGGTCATCAATCCCCAGGGCGTCTAAAGCCTGGGTCAATGTCGTGGCATCACTTAACCCCGTCACGGCCAAAAGCACCGACAACGGATTTGCACCCAGGTAGAAGAAACCTGCCAGTTCGTTGAGTGTCACGCCGCCAAGTCCGGTGAAGGACAGCAACTCGTTCGGTGTGAGGCTGCCAAGCCCAAAGTCATTGAGCGCCTGCGGCACAGTCAGCTCGTTCAAACCGGTGAGACGCGCATTTTCGCGCAGGACGTCGACGAAGACTGTTTCTAAAGACGTGATGAACGCCGTGGGATCGAAGCTGCTGGCCAATGCAACGTCGTGCAGCTGCGCAATAGGAATGACATCAGGAAGCGATGGTGTGTGTACCGGAGCAGCGCCGATAAGGGCCGCGCTGGCGACGACGCTGCTGGTGGCGAACACGGTGGTCCTCATCGCGAGCACCCGCCGTCCGCGCGCCGACTTCGTCGAGCGACGACGTTGGCGAGAGCTGAGTGATTGGCGGTACAACCCGCAGGAGCAACGAGACATTGGAAGCCCGTCCTTCATCCTGAATGGAGGCTCAGATTTTCCTAAGGATTTCCAATCTAAAGTGATCTAAGTCACATGTCAAATAAGGCGGTTTTCGGAGTTGAGCCGGCTTGCGATGATTACGGACGCGGAGGTGCTGTCGCTCGCCATGGCGGCGGAAGCCGCACCAATTTTCGGCGCGAGTCTTGACGACGACTCGCGTCGCACACATTGTGGCTGTGAGCTGCGGTTATAGAGTGGAGCTAAGGGGACTCGAACCCCTGCCTTGACCAGGCAAAACATAGTCTTAACTGCAGTTTCGTTACGTCTCGATCCCGTTCAGTCCCGTTCGTTACCTGCGGTTTCGCTCTCGGGTCTTGACGGCGTCAAGAGCCTACGCCGCGTCGGTAACTCCGCATTCGCCGGTGTCGCCATCCCCCACAGGTCAGAGGCGGTTTTGGACGCCAAAGACACCGGCGGACAAAGAGGGATACCCAGCGATCTTTGAGTTGGTTGGCGTATGCGTTGGCGTACGTACCCGCACCGGGTATGCACTCCCCTAGCCACACGGTGTAGGCGCAGTAGGCCAAGAAAACCAGCATCCGCATCGCCAGATCAGCGGCCGCGAAACCGAAGCTCCCTCTTCTCCACGAACGCCTGCGCCGCTTCCCAGTGGTCTTCTGTCAGGCCCGTATGGATGTGGTGTGTGACCTCGAGGTCCATGCATTCCTCGAGGTTGCCGTGGACCGCCCGGTTGAGGTTCTCTTTCATGTAGCGGTAGGCGATCGACGGACCCTCGGCCAACCTCCGGGCCCGGTCCATCACCTCTTTCTCGAGCTCGCCGGCCGGAAAGACGGCGTTGACCAAACCCAGCTTCTCGGCCTGATCGGCCGTGAGCCGCTCCGAGAAGTAGTACAGCTCCTTGGCCTTCGCCGGGCCGACCAGTCTGGTCAAGAACCAGGTTCCGCCGTAGTCGCCGGCGAAGGCAACGCGAGCGAATGCGGTGGTGAAGATGGCGGTTTCGGCCGCGTACCTGAGATCGCAGGCCAAGGCGAGCGACAGGCCGGCGCCGGCAGCCGGGCCGGGAATGTGCGCGATGGTCGGTTTCGGCATCCGCCACAGCTTCCCGCTGGTCGCCTGCTGGTTCAGACGCTGCCGGTGGATCGCCACGTCGACCGGCACCGACGGCCCGCCTGAAGATCCCCGGTCGGCCATGGCCTTCACGTCGCCCCCGGCCGAGAAGGCCTCGCCCGCTCCAGTCAGCACCACGCAGCCAACCTCATCGCTGAGTTCGACCTGGGCCAGGACGCTTCCCAACGCCTCGACCATGTCGTTCGAGAAGGCGTTGCGCCTAGATGGCCGATTCATGGTGATCACAGCTACGCCGTCGTCCACCTCGGCCAAGAGATCTTCGGTGCCGGTATCGAGGGCCGTCATGGCGCACGCACTACGAACCGCACTCCGCCGATCTCGGCGACCGGCCCGTCACCGTTTGGCAGGCCCGGAAAGCCGGGTGTCAACCAGAGTTCGGTAATGCCTTCGGCTCGGCCGTCGACCGCCGAGACGAACCTCAAGGATTGGCCGGCCGAGTCCAGCCGGACCAGGGCTAGCCCACGGTCCACCTCGGCGTCGAGACCAAGAACCCGGGCCCACCGCTGGGCCACCACGGCCGGTTCTTCCACCTCGACCGTTATGCCGGCGATGCCGCCCGCCGGGTGATCGGGCGCCGTTCCGGTCCATGCCGGTCCCGCCCATCGCCACGAGTTGGTCGGCGACGCCCAGTCGAGCGACACGATCGCCCCCGGGATGTCCTTGGGGTGCAAGTGGGTGCCTGCGATGTCGTCGAGGTCGATCTTCCACGCCACGCGCACTCCCAGATCGGTCACCCGCCGGCGGGCCTCTTCGAGCGAAGGCATCTGGAATATGGCCATGTAGCCGCTGTCGGATCCGCGACGGGCGAGATACCGCCCGGCGGTGGTGTCGGGTTGTACGGGAGAGACCACCTCCACGAAGGTGTCGCCCACGGGGAATACGGCGTTGATCAGCCCGAACTCTCCGACCCCCGGATCGTGGAACGGATCCGGCCAGCCAAACGCCTCCTGGAGAGCGGTGGCGGTCTTCTCGCAGTCGTGGGCGACCAGCGCCACCTGGCGTAGACGAGGACCGGGCAATGGGTCTGGCATAAATACCTTCTCACGGCAGCGACGTACGACCACCGTACCTGGGCTCCAACGGAGCGTGCCCTACCTCCTGCGAGCACCTGCCAACTGCCATCCAAGTAGCTGTCCCCGGGTTGGCAACGCAGCCTAAAGGCGTCGACCTCGGCGCGCACAGCGGCCACCACCCCATTGTCAGGTGACGAATCCGGCCGCGAACTAACTGGAAGTTGACTGCGCTACCCGGTTCGGTCTACGACCGTGGCCCCGGGCGCGTCGGTTCTGCTGGACGACGATCCTGGACACCAGGGTCCTCATCGCCGAAGACCTGCGCGCAACGCCGCACCCCTGGTGCTCGCGCAGATGGAGTGCTACACCAGAAGGAGCGCAGCCAGCCGACACCCGTCGCGATGGCGCGGTGCGGCAACCAACATGTAGGAGGTGGTTGCTGTGCTTCATCCCGATCCATTCCGTGACATCGATAGACTCGCCGCGCAGCTGCTCGGTACATCGCCCGGATCCGCCCGAGTCCCACTGGCCATGCCGATGGACCTCTACCGCTCCGGCGATCACTACGTCCTTCACGCCGACCTCCCGGGGGTGGACCCCGAGTCGGTGGACGTTAGCGTTGATGGCGGCATTCTCACCGTGACGGCACAACGCAGCGAACGCACCGAACACGACGTGCAATGGCTGAGCTCCGAGCGCTTCACCGGCACTTACCTGCGTCGCTTGTCGCTCGGTCAGGACATCGACGCCGACCACATCGCCGCCACCTATCAGAACGGGGTGCTGACCGTAACCCTCCCCGTGGCGGCAAGGGCCAAGCCGCGCCGCATCGAGATCACCCCAGGGGCACGTGAGGAAACAACGCTCATCGAGCCCAGCGAGCCATCCGACCAGCACACCACGACCTAAACCTCTTCACCGGGCGGGTCCAGGCGGGTCATGCCTGGCAGCATGGGCGGGCTGTGAACACGTCGATGGCGATCAGCTCGGCGGCATCGACGTGTTCAGAGGGGTGCTGAATCACGCAGAGATGCAACAACTGGGCCTCTTGCGTTCATTTCCCGAATCAGTTTCTCCACGCTCTCCTGGTGGTTTTCGTATGATCCCAGTTCCCGCGACGGTCCCAGCGGATGTTGTATTGCGTACCATAAACTTTCAAAACGACTATTCATTTTCCTGTTTCTTTTAGGTATTCAATATAGCACAATTAGGCCCACTGACCTGCGATTATCGACTGGGCAAGGCCGCGACATGACGAATTATCGCGTTGAGCTGTCTGATGGCGGCACCGCGACCCTGCAGGCCTACCACTGACCTGCGGTTATATGGTCGGGCTGACAGTCTAAAACTGACGGACATCGTTGACAGTCCGGGTCTTCTAGCACTAGGAGACCTGCATGAGCGAACCGCAGCTGCCACGAGAAGTCCGTCGCCGGTTGGCGATCATCCAGCACGCCGAGGAAGTGACCGGCAACGTGGCCATGACGTGCCGCTACTACGGGATCAGCCGGCAGGTCTACTACCGATGGCTACGGCGATACCAGGAGCAGGGCATCGACGGGCTACGCGACCTGTCGCGACGACCGCACCATAGCCCCAACGCCACGCACGTCGACGTGGTCGGCAAGATCCTCTACCTGCGGCAGAACTATCACTTCGGTCCGGGCAAGATCGCGATGTACCTCAAGCGCTACCACGATGTGGAGGTGTCCCAGCGCGTAGTTGACGGTGTCTGGAAGCCCGAGAGTCGTCAGAACTGTCGTCAGCTCGGCGCGAAACCTTCGCACTGGCCGCGCATCCTCATATCGGCGATCATGTGCTGACGATCGGATGTGTCAAGGGTGGCGAAGCCATCACGTAGTGACGTCGAGGACGCCGTTTACTCAGCCGATCGGGCAGTCAGACACTACGGAATGAGGTGGCAGACCAGGCGGCGCCGGGGCTGCTGGGATGGATTGTGGTGGTCGGCCTGGGTGTGAGCCTGCGGAACGTTAAAGCGAGGACCGGCTAGTTCGATCCCAGCCGGGACCACACACTATCTGTCCAGGTGAAAATAGGTTTCTAGCCAAATCTTCCCTGCCCGTGCCAAATACGTGCCAGATGCTCGCAGCAAAGCCCTTACGTAATCGCTCAAGGTTCGTGTCGCGGGTCGGCGTGGCATGTCGAACTTGTCAGACCCCGTGTGGGAGCATCCGGCCCCGTGACCGATGAGAATGCAGCATTGAATCCGGTTCCAGCGTGGGTGCAGGCGCACGGCATCATTGACCGGCCTACCGGCATTGAGAAGGCCCGCGCCTCGCGGCAGGTGCTTCGTTGACGCGGCTGCGAACGCCTTCGGTTGGGACCAACAATGGACCACCGCAGTGGTGCTGCTGAGTGGCCTGGTGACTCGCGGCATCGGCTTGCACAATGCAGCCGTCGCGGCGCTCGAAGCAGATAACCCGTTCGCGGCGTTCACCCTAATCCGCTCCTATGCCGAGAATGCCGCCGCCGTTCTCTATGCCGCCGACCATCCGAACAAAGTCGACAGGGTGCTTGGTTTGGACGGCCACCCGCTGTCGGTAGGAAGGCTGACCGCGCATGCAAACCGGAGTCCGCGCTTCGGCGGGTTTAAGAGTGTCTACTCGGAGCTAAGCGAATACGCCCATTCGCTGTCAAAGTCAATCGCGGCGCAATGACTATCAACGGCAACAAGTTTCGATGGTCGGCGACACCGGCGTTCAGGCCGGGCAACGATTTCCTGATGGCGTGTGCGTGGATAGTTGAACTCGCCAAAGCGAACTCAGATTTGATTGTTGAATTCGCCAATGCTCTTCTTTCGGGCTAATGTCGCCCAGTTTGTCGACGAACTCGGTTGGTAGCTGCCTTCGCAGGGTGCGACACGCACATCACGCCGATTTATCGCGAAAAGCGTTGTGGCAAAAGCATGTTCAGAAAGGACCTCGTAATACCTTAACCCGGTCAACCAAGCCAACCGAGGCCAATGTCGGGAGGGAAGAAGTCGGCGGGAGTGGTGATGTCGATTGGGCCCGCAAAACCGCCGAATTCGCTATAGCCAATTTGGAAACCCCAGGGTCCGTCAAAAAGATCCCGAAATAGTTGTCCGGCGCCCCGATGTAAGAGAAGTCGAGGTCGAAATGGGGCTTAGCGAAGTAGTTGTCGAACGCGTCTGTGGAGGCGTTAATGCTCAGCGTATCCGGCCCCAACGTGTAGGTCGTTATGTCGCCGCTGGTGCCGACCGGCCAGCAGCGCAGCAGCGGCCATGCCGACAATGCCACAGCGGCTGCCCAGCTCGTCAAGCAAGTTGCCGAGATGAACTCGTCAAGCAAGTTGCCGAGATGAAGACGTGGGATCTCATTCACCTGGATCATGCGATCTGGGGATACTTCTGCAGCTAAAACCCGCGCTTGGTCGATCCAGTGTCACCGCTTCAACCGGCCGTTGGGTACGTGCGGAGATGGGACTTTCGGCCGTGGCGGGGGCGGGTGCGCGTCGAAGAGGATCGCATCATGACACAACGCGAGCTCGAAGACCTCTCGCCCGACGAATGCTTCCGGCTGCTCGCTGGTACAAGCGTCGGGCGACTCGTGTACCAAGATGACCTGGGACCTCTCGCGGTGCCCGTTAACTACGCCATGGCCGGACACGACATCGTCTTCCGAGTCGAGGGTGGCGCGAAACGAGCGGCGATGCACCAACCGATGCTCGCCTTCGAAGTCGACCATGTCGACGAGGACCAGGAGTCCGCGTGGAGCGTCCTGGTGCGAGGCGTCGGCGCAGAGGTCGACCTGGAACGGGTTCCTGCGCTGCTGCGAACGATGGATGGCCACGTCCCGAAGCCATGGGCAGTCGGCATCCACAACGTCTGGCTTCAGATTGTGCCGCAGACCGTCACGGGGCGGCGGCTCGGCGCGGAGCGGCTGTCGTGGTGACGGTTCGAATGCGCAGCAGGAGCGGTGCCGATCACGACCGGAAGTACCGCTTCGATTGCCGACTACCATCGCGCACCGCGAAGCCTGCCATCACGCCGCGGAGTCAGGCTCGGTCAGCTCGTCGAGGTCAGGCAGCGGCCGACGGCCTTGACTGAGCGTGTCATCGTAAGTGATGATTTCGCTGCGCGGGAGCATCCCGGGCGGTCGCGCAACCCCGTGATCAAGGTTCGCGACTTGGCCTGGCTGCAATTCGAGAAGCCAGACCTGAACCGGGCGGAAGCCTTCGCGCAGGCGTTTGGCTTCACCACCGTGCTGCGCACCGCCGACGAGTTGCACCTCCGGGGAACCGACGCGGGCTCGCCGTGCGTGACTATCCGCCGCGCAAGCCGCTCACGATTCGTGGGACCCGCCTTCGCCGCGCAGGACATGGCCGACGTCGAGCGACTCGCCGAGGCGACTGGCGCGAAGACCAGCAGGCTGCCGGAGGCCATCGGCGGCGTTGCGGTGGAACTGACCGACCCCGCAGTATTCCGGTCCGCGTAGTCGCCGGCATGAACGAGTTGACCGGGCTGCCCGCCCAACAGCCACACGCCTTCAACTTCGGCCACGACCTGCACCGCACCAACAGCACGCAGCGCCCGCCGCGCGAGCCGGCCAGGGTGCAGCGGCTGGGACACGTCGTGCTGCAGAGCAGCGCCTACATCCAGTCGCTCAACTGGTACCTCGACCACCTGGGCCTGATTGTCAGCGACTTCATGTACTACCCGGGCCAACGCGAGCGCGGCCCGGCGACGAGCTTTATTCGCTGTGACCGCGGGTCGGCGCCCACCGACCACCACACCCTGGCGCTGGTCTTGGGCCCGTCGGACCGCTACCTGCACTCCGCTTTTCAGGTCTGCGACCTGGACGCGATCGCCGCGGGCGGGGAACACCTGCGTGAGTTGGGCTACCAGCGGTCGTGGGGAATCGGCAGGCACATCCAAGGCAGCCAGATCTTTGACTACTGGCGTGACCCCGACGGATTCTTGGTCGAGTACTTCACCGACGGCGACATGTTCGAAGACACGCTCGGGCCCGGGTGGGCGCCGTTGACCGCGTCGGGCCTTGCCCAGTGGGGTTCGCCCGCGACGAAAGATTTCCTCGGGATGGCTCCCGGCAAGGAAGCGGTTCGCGAGTTGCGGTCGATGCTGACCGCGATTCGCGACGACAACAACGAGTTCGACATCACCCGCCTGTGCGGACTTCTGAAAGTGGCACGATCATGAGCATTTCCATCTATCGCACCTCCGATGCCTGGTGGGCGGGCACGGCCGACGCCGTGGCCAAGATCGACACACCGGCGTCGACGACGGCGCAGCTGCTGGCCGACCGGGCAGCCTTAGAACGAGCGGCGTTGAGTACGGACACCGTTGCGGTGACGAGCCTCGATGTGCTCGCTCCGGTGACCGCACCGTGCCGCGTCATCGCGCAGATGACCAACTTCGCCTCCCACGTCAAGGACACAGGCGGGAACCCAAAGACGGTGCCGCTCACGTTCTTCCGCAAGGCGTCGGGATCTATCAGCGGCCCCGGCGACGACATCGTCAAGCCGAATCATGTTCGGCTTCTCGACTATGAGGTGGAGATCGGTCTGGTGATCGGCCGCGACATGCCCGTCGGCACCACGATCACCGCCGACAACCTGGCCGAGTATGTGTGCGGTCTGGTGGTGACTAATGATGTGTCGGCGCGCGATGTACAACTGACGAAAACCCAGTTCTACGAATCCAAGTCGTACCCGACCTTCACACCCGTGGGTCCGGCGCTGGTGCTTGTCGATGCCGATGAACTGGCTCGCTTCGGCGAGTTACGCCTGCAACTATGGGTCAACGAAGAACCGCGCCAGGACAGTACGGTCAAGAACGACATGATCTATCGGCCGGTCCAGGCGCTTGCCGCGCTCGCCCGCTTCCAGCGGCTGTCACCCGGTGACCTGGTGATGACCGGCACACCTGTCGGGACGGCCCTGTCCGCGCCTCCGAAGCCGGTACAGAAGCTGGTGTCGCTGTTGCCAGACGACGTCAAGTGGAAATTGTTCTTTGCCGGACAGGCCAAGAACCACAAGTACCTCCACGACGGTGATGTGGTCGAGGCAAATATCGCCACCGACGACGGCAAAATCGACCTAGGCACACAGCACAACGAGGTCAGGTACGCGTGAACGAGGTTCCCGGCTTCGTCCCGGTGGTGATCGTCGGTGCCGGGCCCGTCAGCGTCACAGCCGCAACGTTTTTGGCGCAGTATGGCGTCGACTGCCTTGTTCTTGATCGCTGGGCGAACGTGTGTACCCGCAGCCGCGTGCGGTTCACCTTGACGACGAAGTCCGCCGCATTGTGGGCCGGCTGGGTATCGCCGAGCAGTTCGCGGGCATATCGCGTCCCGCGCGGGGCCTGCAGCTGCGGGACCCAGAGATGAACGTGCTCGATGAGTTTCGCCGCGATTGCGCCCAAACGACCAACGGTTATCCCCAAGCCAACATGTTCGACCAGCCGGAGTTTGAAGCGCTGCTGCGGTCAAACCTCAAGCGCTATCCGCATGCAGTGCTTCGCGGAGACTGCGAGGTGACCGACGCCTTGCAGGTCGGTGCCGAGCGGGTGCAGGTGACATTCGTCGACCGGGTTAGCGGCAAAAAATACCGCGTCGAGACGAGATACCTGCTCGGTTGCGACGGCGCCAACAGCATGGTGCGGGTCGCGATCGGTGCATCGATGCGCGACATGGGATTTGAACAACGCTGGCTCGTCGTCGATGTGACGACCGGCGCGCAGCTCAACCAGTGGGATGGTGTGCACCAGGTGTGCGATCCGCACCGAGCGGGGACGTTCATGCGGGTCGGTCCGAGCAGATACCGGTGGGAGTTTCGGCTTCTGCCGAATGAAACAGCCGACGACTTCAGCACAGTTGCGAAGCTGTATCCGCTGATCCGGCCATGGGTGGACGGGGTTGCGCCGCAATGTCTGCAGCTTGTCCGCGTCGCCGAATACACATTTCGCGCCCAGGTAGCCGACCGCTGGCGCCGGGACAACATTTTCCTTCTCGGCGATGCCGCCCACCTCACGCCGCCGTTTGTCGGCCAGGGCTTGTGTGCGGGAATTCGTGACGCGATGAATCTGGGTTGGAAGCTTGCCGGCGTGGCCAACGGGTGGCTGCCACAGAGCGTGCTTGACAGCTACGAGCAGGAGCGCAAACCGCACGCGGGCTACATGATCCGCTTTGCGCTCGCGATGGGTTTGACCATGACGGCCGGGGGAGAGGTCGGCAACTTTCTTCGCCGCTTGGTGGTGCCCCGGCTGCATCTGATCCCAGGCATGCAGAAGAAGATCGTCAACAGCACGACGCCGCCGTTGCGCCACAGCGCGTTGGTGATCAAGAATAGCCGCCGTCGACAGCTAGCCGGTCGGCTATGCCCGAATTCTGATGTGGGAGAGGGTAAGAGATTCGACGAAGTCGTCGGGCCACGTTTCGCCGGCGCCACATCTGTGCCGCTGTCTGGACAACAGCGGGAAGAGCTGGGCCGAAGGGGTGCTGTCGTCGTCGCGGTTGAGCCCCACACTGAATTGGCTCGTTGGTTACGACGCGGACGTGCGAGGGCCGCGGTCGTCCGGCCTGACGCGACGGTGATGTATGCCGGCTGTGACATACTTGAAATATGCTGTCGTGTACCTACTTTCACACTCAGCTTTGCCGATGCGTAGACCTGCCGGCGTTGCGACCTATGGCCATGACGTTTACTCCACCCGCGCCATCATCGATGCGTATCCCCACTACGCCACGCTGCGTCAGATGGGCGCGGTGGTATGGCTCACCAAACAGCGGGTGTTCGCGGTGCCCCGGTACGCCGAATGCAAGGCCGTACTCCGCGACGATGCGACGTTCGCCTCCGGGCAGGGCGTAGCACTGAATCCCATCGCCAACAGATTGTCGCGCGGAACGGTGTTGAACAGCGACGGCGAGCAGCACGATCAGCGGCGCAAGCTCCTTGCGCACCGTCTGCTGCCGCGGGCAACTTTGGTCGACGAGCGATGTCATTCAGGTGCAGGCCGTGGACCTGGTTTCGGCCGCGGTGAAACGTGAATACGTCGACGGGGTCGCGGATCTCGCCACAGCGCTGCCCCTGGCGGTGGTGCCGGACCTCCTCGGCTGGCCCCATGACGGTAGGGACAACCTGCTGAGCTGGGGTGCAGCCACGTTCGACGTGCTGGGCCCAGCCAACCACCGTGCGGCGCGGGCAGTGCGGGCCGGCCTGCAAATGATGCGCTTCACCAGGCAGGTCGTGCGCCGCCGGCCGGTGGCCGACGGCAGCATGGGCCACGACATCCTGGTAGCGGCAGATGCCGGAAAGCTTCCACGCCGTGATTGCTCAGCGTTGATGATCGACTACCTGGCACCCTCGCTGGACACCACGATCAGCGGCATCGCCAGCTCGCTTGCGCTCTTTGCGCGGCACCCCGAACAGTGGCAGCTGCTGAGAACCGAGCCGACGCTGCTTGCGAATGCGATCAACGAAGTCCTGCGCTACGAGTCGCCGCTGCGGGCGTTCTCGCGAAAGACGATGCAGGACAGCACGATCGCCGGTGTTGACCTCCCCGCCGGAGCGAGGGTGCTGGTGCTTTACGCATCCGCTAACCGCGACGAACGGGAGTGGACCGATGCTGACACCTTTGACATCCGCCGCGACGCCAACCGTCAGCTCGGTTTCGGGCACGGCACGCATGCCTGTGCCGGGCAGGGACTGGCCCGCGTCGAGATGCAGGCGATCCTCAGTGCGCTGATGCAGCAGGTCAGCCGAATCGAACTCGCGGGCGAGCCGATATGGGCGCTCAACAACATCATCCGCTGTTACAAGCGACTGCCGCTGAGGCTGGTCGCGGACTGAGCCTCTCAGCCGTTGCCGAGACGGCGCGATGAACATCGGCCTTGTCGTGTCACACCCCATCGCCGGTGCCGCTACCCGCCGCCGGGTTGACTACGACCGACCACGCCCGCACAACTTTTACCCGGCTGCAAGTATCCGACTGGCGAGCCAACCATCACTTAGCGCTAAGCACAGTACCGCGTTGGTCTAGCATTCAGCGCCCTCTAGCTGGATCAGTTCCCAGTCAAACCATGCGGTTGCATAGCGGATCTGTCTGTTGACGTGGTCTTTGGCCTCAGCCTTGAGGTCTAGCCCGTCGACGATCTGCTCGGCAAGATGACGACCGTAGTCGGATAACTCCGGGGCTCCACAACTACACGCTGTCCGAGCATCGTCATCGACATGGATTTCGCGGTGCTGGGCCACGATCAGGCGGATTCGTTCGATGAGTGTTTGGCGGATACGTTCAACGGGATCGGACATGCCGCTTCCCTCCTCAGTACCTCGCCTTGTGCTTGCCTCATCGTCGCTCTCTCAACCTTGTCGGCGTAGGGCCCCAAAGTCATCCAATGAGCGGTCAAGCGTGTTCTTTTAGCCGACTTCCACGGTGGATTTCCAAGTCCCGAGGCGCTTTCAGCCGAAATCAGCACGACTTGGTACCTGCTCGGCAAGATGACCACGCATCGCTCACCGGAGCCGGGCGGTCAGCGTCGCGGCCGGGGGCAAATCACCGGGAGGGCTCGGTAACGGACGCTGAAGTTTGCGTGGTCGTGCTGTCCATCCACCTCACCATCAAAGGCGAGGGCGGTCGGGCCGTCGACACAGCTGAAGCTGAACTGCGGCACATGCTGCTCGTGATACAGCCGGCTGCGTACCAGCCGTCCGGCCATCATTGCCGTCATGACGCGGATCTTGCTAAAAGGACGCCCGGTCTCCAAAATTCGCACATCGATCAGCCCGTCGTCGATCCGATTGCGTTGTGCCGGTGCGAATCCGGACGGCTGGTAGGTGGAGTTGCCCAGGAAGAACAGCGAGGTCTGGAGGGTCTTGTTGTCGTAGCGGATACGCACCGGCTCTTCATGGCGCAAGGTACGCAGCATTGCGTAGGCCGCCGCCGGCGGCTTACCGATCTTGCGTTGAAGCCGTTCGCGGGTGCGCACAAATGCCGGGTAGGCGCCGATACTCGAGGTGTTGATGACCATTCGAGTGTCGTTGAAGCACACCAGATCGACGCAGGAAACGCTGCCCTCCCGTATCGCGCGGATGGTCTTGGCCACCTGCTCACACCCAATGTCCTTGGCGAAGTGGTTGAACGTGCCGGCCGGGAAAACCGCCAGCGCACATCCGGTGTCCACCGCTGCAGCAGCCGCACACGCGACGGTTCCGTCGCCCCCACCGATGCCCAACACGTCAGCCCGCTCAGCCGCCGCATGGAGCACCGCTCCGATGTCGTCGGTGGCGGTCAGTTCAATGATTTCGGCTTTGGGCAGTTCCCTGCGGACTTGGGCGATCACCCGATCGCCGGTCCCGCTGCCCGCAGCGGGGTTGACCACCACGACCACGCCCGCGCCGTCCGGCCGCGGCGGCGTATCGATACGCAGCGGGTCCGCGCTCGGCAGATGGTAGTCGACGATCGGCGGCACCAGACGCCCACCCAACACGGCGATCGACGCGCCGATACCGAAGCCTGCCAGCACGTCGCTGGGATAGTGCGCCCCGGTCGCGACGCGTGACAACCCGACCAGAGCGGCCAGCACGCCAAGCACCAGCCCCAGCGTCGGGTTTTCCAGCCCCACACCGACCGCGAACGCGGCAGCGCTGGCGGAATGACCGGAGGGCATCGAGTTCGACCTCGGAAGCGGCAGGCGCCGCGCCAGCGGAACCGACCCGAAACGGGGCCGCTGGCGTCGCCACAAGCGCTTAGCCAGCTGATTGGTGATCGCACTTGTCACCGCCAGGCTGACGACACCACGGCCCGCGCCGCGCCGCGCCGAGCGACTTCCCGAAAGTGCCATAGCAGCCGCGATCGCAAACCACAGCTTGGCGTTATCGGCGGCACGGCTGAGCGCTGGCATCGCGGTGTCAAGCAAGGGGCTGCGCGAGTTCGCGATCGCGTCAAACACCTCAGCATCGAGGGCACCGAGGCCCTTGCTGATCTGCCGCAACCCGGGTGATGTGCGCGGCGCCGCTTTCATCAATTCAACCTATACCTGGACGAGATCAATCGGATCCGAATAAAGCGGAGTGGAGGCCCTGACGGTGCTCCTCGGCGTCGGCAGAACCTCGACGGGGCCGGCTGGCGGGAGTGACCGCCCGTACTCCAGCCGTCCCGGATCCCTTGGCGGCTACCTGAATACCGCCGTTGAGATCCTTGGCCGCGGCTCCGACCAGCCCGCGCACCAAAGCTGCCGTCGTACGGGACATTTGGGGCCTACGTGCTCACCCATTGCGGCCCAACACTTTTAGTCATTGATACGAAGTCATAGTGCTCGATAGTGATGATCTCCGCCTGCGCCATCATGCTCCGTTCAGGATTTTCGTTTCCGCGGTTTAGCGCTTGTGGTGACGAACTTGGAGCAGATCAGCTAAATGTCGCGTTCGCATGAGCCTTCTTGGGGAGTTTGAGGTATCTGCGGAGCTCAAGTTCGGTATGGGTGGCGAGCCAGCCCTGGTGAGCCCAAGGGAGCTAGAAATGTATGCGTGGTCGAGGTGAGCCGTTTGGGAAAGCGGTTCGATGCGTATCGGCCTGCCCAAGAACCAGACTCCACGAGTACCGGGGAAATGTCAGTGGAGAAGCGCTGACTGGATTTATATCAAGCACGATCCCGCACGCCGGCCTGCTGTGATGCTTGATCCAGCGCCGAAAGGTCGCATGTATAGAGGCGCCGAACAGTTGGGCGAGTGCTACGGGTGTGGTGATGTCTGTGGGGTAGTCGCGGGACACCCGATCAAGGAGGCCAGTGTGACGCCTTTGTCTCGCGGGACCGACGTTGGGGGTAATCGCTGTCCTTCGGATACCGTCAGTGGACCGCAGGATTACGCCGGACTGGTTCGAAGTACCGCGGTGCCATACCACTGGCACAAAACCAACGCTAATTCGACGTCGAGCCGGTCCGCATCAATCGGCCGGCCGCGCCTGGCCAGCGCACGGCCGACGCGATACTTCACCGAATTGAAGTGCAAGCCGAGTTCTTCTGCGGCGCCCGTGTAGCTGCACCCGGAGCGCAAATAGATGTGCAGCGTCTCACGCAGGCGCGCGTCGTTCTCACTGTCGAGCACGAGGTCACCCAGCACTTTGGTAACCCATTCGCGGGCATCGACAATGTTGCCCGCCAACAATGCTGCGATGGAAAGGCCGGGATCCGCGGCGGCGATAACCGCTGGTTCGTGTAGCCCGCCGGCAATCGCGACGCTGCGGGCGCCCTCCGCCTCGCGGTGTGAGGCGCGGAAACCGTCAAGCCCCGGCGCCATGGTGCCGATGGTCACGCTCGGAGAGTCCGGCCGCTTCAGCGCGAACTGGCGCACGCTCGACACGGCTTCGGGTGAAGCCGTTCGGTAGGAAAGCCATCCCCATCCGGTGACTCGATCGGCTGCCACGAACAGCGGGCTTGCAGCAGCCTGCGCCGCGTGCGCCAGTTCGCGCAGGAAACGTTGCAGGCGGACAAGCTCGCCGGCTTCGGCGCCCAAGTCCGGGTACCACATGACCAGCGCGAGATGGTGCCATCGCAGCGGATAGCGGATCGATGTGGTTGCCGCGTCGATGTCGATGGCTCGTTCTCCGGCCAAGACCTCCCGAACCCGGAGCGCACGAACGTTGTTCTGGTTCTCGAGCCACCGTTCCCGTTCGTCTTCGTATACGACCACGACCTGTTGGGAAATCCAGTCGATGTATTCGAAGAGCGTCGCGCCGATCGCTTCAATCACGGCAATCTTCGTCGACGGCTCGATATCGAGTGCGCGTACTTCGCGGATGACGAGTTGTGTCACGTGGTGCTGGCCCAGCCGGTAGGCGCGAACGAGCGCGTTGACCGGCACACCGTGTTGTGCCAGCCGTCGCGCGTATTCGAGTGCCGCGGCCGGCGCCTCAACGCGTTGCACCGCGAGGTCGTACCGCAGCGCGCGCAAGATGGTGTCCACGTTTCCCTCGACGCTCGCGCCGAGCAGCTCAATGACGCCGGCGTCCCCTCGTAGCTCGGGGATGTCCTCTTCAAGCGAGCGACGGATATCCGACGACACGTCGGCCAGCCGCTCGTTTAGCCGGGCGCCCGTTTCGGCGACGTAACGGCTCACATCGACGACGTCGTCGAGGTGCGAATCAGTCACCCTTCGACGGTAGATCTCCGGTCAACGTCCGGTGTGGATTTGCAACTGTCTTTGTTTGTCTGCTCGCGACAAGGGCCAGTCCGAAACTTGATCGGATCACGACGGTGTCGCGCCTCATAGCGATTCCTAACGTTGTCGCTCGTCACACCGCCGCTGTCACTGACCAGCCCCATCGGGTCATTACCGACTGCGCCGACACGAGAGGGAGACACCGTTGACCGTCATCAGCACCGACGCCATCCCGGCTGACAACGAGCTGGACGCGATGGAGATGGACCTGCAGACCTCCGCGGCCACCGACTTCGTCATCCCCGGGGGCGTCGAGATCGAGCAACGCGTCAGCGACGACACCGCGGTGGTCGACGCGAGCCGTCTGATCGAAACTCCGCTATGTGGCAACGAGACTGAAGCGGTCACCGCCGCCGCGGGCCTCGAGGTCCGCGGGGTCGGCCTGACGATCGGGCGTCGACGGACGTTGCTGGATGATGTCTCGTTTTCCGCCCGGCCGGGCACCCTGACGGCGGTAATCGGGCCCTCGGGTGCCGGGAAGTCGACCCTGGCGAGGTTGATCGCCGGGGCGACGCGGCCGAGCAGGGGCAGGGTGTCTTTCGACGGCCACGACATCCACAAAAGTTCCGGGTTGCTGCGCGGACGGATCGGCATGGTGCCCCAGGACGACGTGGTGCATCACCAGCTGACGGTGGAACAGGCCCTTGGCTACGCCGCCGAGTTGCGGCTGCCGCCGGAGGCCACCAAGGACGACCGTCGCGAGGCGATGACGCGGGTACTCGAAGAGCTGGAGATGACCGCCCACGCTCAGACACGGGTGGACAAGTTGTCCGGAGGGCAGCGAAAGCGGGCGTCGGTGGCGATGGAGCTGCTGACCGGACCGTCGCTGTTGATCTTCGACGAACCCACCTCGGGCTTGGACCCGGCACTGGATCGACATGTGATGACCAAGCTGCGCCAGCTGGCTGACGCCGGGCGAGCCGTTGTCGTAGTGACGCACTCTCTGACGCACCTTGACGTGTGCGACCAGGTGCTATTGCTGGCCCCTGGCGGCAAGACCGCGTTCTGCGGGCCCCCCAGCGAGATCGGTCCGGCGATGGGCAGCACCAATTGGGCTGACATCTTCATCAAGGTCGGTGCCGACCCGGACGGGGTTCACCGCAGCTTCCGCAGGCGGACCGAGCAGGCCGCCGCCAGTGCCGCGTCCGCGTCGGCGGAGATCGACCGCCCGGGCGAGTTGGGCGAGACGATGCGGGTGTGTCCCTGGCGGCAGTTCTCGACGATCGCACGCCGCCAGGTGCGGCTGATCGTCGCTGACCGCGGTCACTTCGCGTTCCTTGCGTTGCTGCCGTTCATCCTGGGCGTGCTCGCGCTTGCGGTGTGCGGACACGTCGGTTTCGGCATCCCTGACCCATTGGGTGATTCCCCGAACGAACCGGGCCAGATCCTGGTGCTGCTCAACGTCGGCGCCGTCTTCATGGGCATCGCACTGACGATCCGTGACCTGATCAGTGAGCGGGCGATTTTTCGGCGTGAGCAGGCCGTCGGCCTGTGTAGCGGGGCGTACCTGCTGGCCAAGGTCGGGGTGTATGGCCTGGCGGCGGTGATTGAGTCGGCGATCTTGGTCGCGATCACGATCTGCGGCAAAGGCGCGCCGACCCAGGGTGCCGTGTTGTTGCCAAACGCCAGCGTCGAGTTGTTCGTCGATATCGCCGCGACGTGCGTGGCGTCGGCCCTGCTGGGTCTGGCGCTCTCGGCGCTGGCCCGCTCCCACGAGCAGATCATGCCGCTGCTGGTGGTGGCGGTGATGGCGCAGCTGGTGTTCTCCGGCGGGATGATCCCGGTGACCGACCGACTGCTGCTGGACACGTTGTCTTGGGTGACCCCGGCCCGGTGGGGCTTCGCCGCCTCGGCCGCCACGGTCGACCTCAACTCCCTGGTGCCCGGCCCGCTATCCCCCAAGGACTCACACTGGGCGAACACCCCGTCGAGCTGGCTGGTCGACATGGCGATACTCGCTGCGCTCAGCGTGCTCTGCGCCGGGTTGGTGCGGTGGAAAATCCGGCTCAACAGCCTGATGGGACACCGGTACCGCGGCTCTGCCCGGCTGCTGCGCCGGCTTCGGGTGGCCGACAGCGCTGATTCCCCCGCGGGCAGTTTATCGCTGCCCGCGGCGGTCGAGGTGCTCTCGACGGTGTGCTCAGCAGAATCTACCCAACCCTCCAATGGCGCCGCGGTCGGCGGACTGGACGCCGACGTCTTCGGCGCGACCCGGCGGCAAATCCCACGCGGATCCTCGATGAGGACCCCGCGTCTCGCCACCCATCCCCAGCCCGAGTTGTCGTGGGCCAACAAAAGCCTGACCCATCTTCATGGGTTGACGACGGTGTCGCACCTCACCCCGGCCCCTAGCGTTGTCGCCCATCACCCGATCCGCTGCCATCGAGGAGCACACATGAACCTACGGGCACTGCCCGAGTTGCGGGCGGTGACGGATCCCGAGGGCCCTGCCGTCGCCGATGACAACGTCAGCCTGACCAACGGCCAGTTCTTGGAGGCGGTGCGCCGGGCCGGGGCATCACTTCGCCGATTTGGTGTATCGCGCGGTGATGTGGTGGGGATCATGCTGCCCAATACGGCCGCCTTTGTGGTGTCGCTGTTCGCGGCGTGGCGCGTGGGTGCGGCGGTCACGCCGATCAATCCCTCGCTGCGACCCGCAGAAGTGCAGTATCAGCTTGCCGACGCCGCCGCCACAGTGGTGATCGTCGACACTTTGCCCGAGTTCGACACCGGTGGGCGGCAGGTGGTGATCGCCAGCGACTTGACAGCGCAACCCGCCTACGGGGTGTTGTACCCGACGCACCTTGACGAGGACGCGCTGGCGCTGCTGATCTACACGAGCGGGACTACGGGCCGGCCCAAGGGTGTGATGCTCGACCACGCCAACCTGACCGCGATGTGTCGCGCCGTGATCGACGCGTTGGAAATCAGCGCCGCCGACCACAGCCTGCTGATCCTGCCGCTGTTCCACGTCAACGGGATCGTTATCGGGACCCTGTCGCCCTTGCTGGCCGGCGGGCGTATGACTATCGCCGGCCGGTTCAGCCCGAAGACGTTCTTCTCCCATGTTGAGCAGAGCGGTGCCACTTATTTCTCCGCTGTCCCAACGATTTACACGATGCTATGTGGTCTGCCAGCCGAGGTAGCGCCCGACACCTCGTCGGTCCGGTTCGCCATCTGCGGCGCCGCGCCCGCCAGCGTCGAGCTGCTCGAGCAGTTTCAATCGCGTTACGGCATCCCGATTATCGAGGGCTACGGCCTTTCGGAGGGAACCTGCGCCAGCACTATCAATCCGCTGGACGGCCCACGTAAGGCCGGGACGGTGGGACTGCCACTGCCCGGTCAGACAATTCGGCTGGTGGACGCCAGCGGTGAGCCGGTGGCGGACGGTGAAGCTGGCGAGGTCGTGATCAAAGGCCCCAACGTCATGCGCGGCTACCTCAACCGTCCCGAGGAGACCGCGAACACGATTGTCGACGGCTGGTTGCACACCGGCGACGTTGGGCGCTTCGACGAGGACGGCTATCTGGTCCTGGTCGACCGGGCGAAGGACATGATCATCCGCGGCGGGGAGAACATCTATCCCCGCGAGATCGAAGCCGTGGTGCACCAGCTGCCGCAGATCGCCGACGCCGCGGTCGTCGGCCGGCCCAATCCGGTCTACGGCGAAGAGCCGGTGCTGTTCGTCTCGCTGCATCCCGGCAAGCAACTCGAAGTCGACCTGATCCGCGAGCACCTAACCGAGTCGTTGTCGAAATACAAACTGCCCGTTGAGATCACGATCCTCGACGAGCTGCCGAAAAATGCCGTCGGAAAGCTCGACAAACGCAGTTTGCGGCAACGGCTCGCCATAACCGACTGAACCCAACCACAACAACCATCCACCACCCACCCAACACACATATAGGAGAGCAGAAATGAGCTTCACCAAACCCGAATTCCCCGACGTGGATCCGGACACCTTCCTACAAAAGCCGCTGATGGAGCGGATGCGCATCCTGGCGCTGAACTGGGCCGAGAACGGTTTCGGATCGCCACGGATAATTCACGTCATCTACATCGCCAAGTTGGTGTTGTTCTACGCCCTGGGCGCGATTGTGGCAGCCACGCTGACGTCGGGGCTGCCCGCGTTCTGGCATGTCTCACAGTGGTGGAACCAGCCGATCGTGTACGAGAAGGCCATCTTGTGGACGGTGCTGCTCGAGCTCTTGAACGTGGCCGGATCGTGGGGTCCGCTGGCCGGCAAGGTCAAGCCGATGACCGGGGGCGTCCTGTTCTGGGCACGCCCGGGCACCATCCGGCTACGGCCGTGGAAGTGGGTGCCCTTCACCGCCGGTGACCGGCGCACCCGTTTCGACGTCGCACTGTATGTCACGCTGCTCGCGAGCGTCGCGGTTGCGCTGTTTTCGCCCGGCGTGCACAGTGATTCGCTGTCGGCGGTGATGCCGGCCAACACCTCCGGTTTGGTCAACCCGGCGCTGCTCATCGCGCCGATCGTGCTGTTGGTGCTGATGGGCCTGCGTGACAAGACGGTGTTCCTGGGCGCACGCGGCGAGCAGTACCTGCCGGCGCTGATCATCTTTGCGGCGTTCCCGTTCAGCGACATGATCATCGCGCTCAAGCTGCTGATCGTGGCGGTCTGGGTCGGCGCCGGGGTGTCGAAGTTCGGCAAGCACTTCGCCAACGTCATCCCGCCGATGGTCAGCAACAGCCCGTCGGTTCCGTTCAAGTGGGTCAAGAGGGCGCACTACCGCGACTTCCCCCGCGACCTGCGCCCGTCTCGGGTGGCCGACCTGATGGCCCACGTCGCCGGCACCACCGTCGAAATCATCGCCCCGCTGACCCTGCTGTTCTCGCCGTGGCCGTGGCTCACGATGCCTGCTGCGCTGCTGATGGTGGCGTTCCATCTGTTCATCGTCTCGACGTTCCCGATCGCGGTGCCGTTGGAGTGGAACGTGCTGTTCGCCTACGCGACGGTGTTTTTGTTCCTTGGCTTTCCGGCCTGGCGCGGCTTCGCGGTGACGGACATGTCCTCGCCGTGGCTGACCGTGGCGGTGGTGGCTGCGCTGCTGTTCTTCCCGATCCTGGGCAACTTCCGTCCCGACAAAGTGTCGTTCTTGCCCTCGATGCGCCAGTACGCCGGCAACTGGGCCTCGGCGGTGTGGGCGTTCGCTCCTGGGTCGGAGGCCAAGCTGGACAAGGTCACCCGCTCCGCGAAAAACCAGCTCGACCAGTTCATCGAGTTTGGCTACGAGCCGCAGTGGGCCGAGATCACCCTGCAGTCGACGCTCGCCTGGCGCACCATGCACAGCCAGGGCCGCGGCCTGTTCTCGGTGCTGCTGAACAACCTGCCCGACATCGACACCCGCACAGTTCGCGAGGCGGAGTTCACCTGCAACTCGCTGATCGGGTTCAACTTCGGTGACGGACACCTGCACAACGAAGACCTCATCGCCGCCGTGCAGCAAGAGGTCGGGTTCGAGCCAGGTGAGCTGGTGGTCGCGTGGGTGGAGTCGCAGGGCTGGGGCAGTAAGGTCCAGCACTACAAGGTCATCGACGCCGCGCTCGGCGTGATCGAGCGCGGCACCTGGAAGGTGGCCGACGCTGTCGCTGAGCAGCCCTGGCTGCCCAACGGCCCGATTCCCACCCAGGTCACTTGGGCGGCGCATAAGGCACCGGCGGCGCAGGCCGCGATCCACAACGGGCACGTTCACCAGGAAGGAGTTCTCGCATGAGCACCGCGATCGTTGTGGGGGCCGGGCCTAACGGCCTGGCCGCCGCGGTGACCCTGGCCAAAGCCGGCGTGCAAGTGACCGTGCTAGAGGCAGCCGACGAGATCGGCGGCGGCACCCGCAGCAGCGAGGCGATCCTGCCGGGCCTGCTGCATGACCACTGCTCGGCGATCCATCCGATGGCAGTCGGCTCGCCCTTTCTCACCGGCCTCGGCTTGGATCATTACGGCCTCTCGTGGCGGCTACCCGAAATCGACTGTGTCCATCCGCTCGACGGCGGCAGCGCCGGAGTGCTATATCGCTCGGTCGACCACACCGCGGCCGGCCTGGGTCCCGACGGATCACGGTGGCGCCGGCTGTTCGGCTGGTCGTCGGCGAGGTTCGATGCGCTGTCTGAGGACATCATGGGGCCGCTGCTACGGCTCCCGCACCACCCGATGGTGCTGGCACGCTTCGGTGCCCCGACGGTGCTGCCGGCTTCGGCCCTCGCCAAGTGGTTTCGTACCGCTGAAGCGCGAGCATTGTTCGGAGGTGTTGCCGCACACGCCTTCCGGCCGCTGCACTATCCGATGACCTCGGCGATCGGGCTGGGCATCATCACCGCTGGCCATCGCCACGGCTGGGCAGTGGCGGCCGGCGGTTCGCAGTCGATCACCAACGCGCTGGCATTGCTGCTGGCCGATCTGGGCGGCAAGATCGAGACCGGCACCCGCGTCGAGGCAGCCTCACAACTGCCGTCGGCCGACGTGACGATGTTCGACCTGGCGCCCGACGCCGTCGCCCGGATTGTCGGTGATCGCCTGCCGGCGCGGGCGGCCCGCGCCTACCGGCGCTTCCGGCAGGGCCCGGGGGCGTTCAAGGTCGACTTCGCCGTCGAAGGCGGCGTGCCATGGACCAATGCCGACGCCCGTCGGGCCGGCACCGTGCACGTCGTCGGCTCGTTGGCCGAACTGGCGGCCAACGAACGCGACATTCACGCCGGGCGCATGCCCGAGCGACCGTTCGTGCTGGTCGGCCAGCAGTATCTGGCTGACCCGGGGCGCTCCGTGGGCAACGTTGATCCGGTGTGGACCTATGCCCATGTGCCAAACGGCTACAGCGGTGACGCCACCGCGGCGATCATCGCCCAGATCGAGCGATTTGCACCTGGCTTCCGCGATCGCATCATCGGACACACCGTCCGCGCAACGACGCAAATGGCAACCTATAACAACAATTTCGTCGGCGGCGACATCATGACAGGCGCCAAGGATATCCGCCAACTCACCTTCGGCCCCCGAATCACATTGTCGCCGTATAGCATTGGGCTGCGCGGAATGTACATCTGCTCGGCGGCCACCCCACCCGGTCCCGGTGCGCATGGGATGTGTGGATATAACGCCGCCCAGAGGGCACTCACCGAACTCAACCACTGAACGAACCGCACAACCCCGACATTAGGAAACCCATGAACACCGCCATCGATCCGTCGTTCGATCTATTCAGTCTGACCAAGGAGCATGATGAATTGCGTACGGCGATTCGCGCGTTGACTGAGCGCGACATCGTGCCGTTCGCGGCCGACTGCGACGAGAACGAACGCTTCCCGCAGGAAGCCCTCGATGCGCTCAACCAGCCCGGCTTTAACGCCGTGCACATCCCCGAGGCCTATGGGGGCCAAGGGGCCGATGCCGTGGCCACCTGCATCGTGATCGAAGAGATCGCCCGCGGCTGCTGCTCCTCGTCATTGATCCCGGCGGTGAACAAGCTTGGCACCATGGGGCTGATTCTTTCCGGCGCCGAGGACCTCAAACAGCAGGTGCTCCCCGACATTGCGAACGGCGCGATGGCCTCCTACGCGCTGTCCGAGCGGGAGGCCGGATCGGACACCGCCAGCATGCGAACCCGCGCCCGCGCCGACGGCGAGGACTGGATCCTCAACGGCACCAAGTGCTGGATCACCAACGGCGGCAAGTCCACTTGGTACACCGTGATGGCGGTGACCGACCCCGACAAGGGCGCCAATGGCATATCAGCGTTCATGGTGCACAAAGACGACGAAGGATTCAGCGTCGGCCCGAAAGAACGAAAAATGGGTATCAAAGGGTCACCCACCACCGAGCTGTATTTCGAGAACTGCCACATCCCCGGAGACCGGATCATCGGCGAACCCGGCACCGGCCTGAAGACCGCGCTGAAGACCCTCGACCACACCCGCCCCACGGTCGGCGCACAAGCCGTCGGCGTAGCCCAGGGCGCCTTGGACGCCGCGATCGCATACACCAAAGACCGCAAGCAATTCGGCAAGTCGTTATCGAGTTTCCAGGCCGTCCAATTCGAGCTGGCCGCAATGGCGATGAAGGTCGAGGCCGCAAGGCTGATGGTGTACACCGCCGCGGCCCGGGCCCAGCGCGGCGAGCACGGCCTCAGTTTCATCTCGGCGGCCGCCAAGTGCTTCGCCTCCGACGTAGCCATGGATGTCACCGAGTCAGCGGTCCAGCTGCTGGGCGGCGCCGGATATACCCGCGACTTTCCCGTCGAAAGAATGATGCGGGACGCCAAGATCACCCAAATCTACGAGGGCACCAACCAGATTCAGCACATCGTGATGTCCCGCGCGCTGCTGGCCACGTGATCAATCAAGATCGGTGGCGCCCGACGCGACGGTCGACGCGGACGCGGTCCGCGCCCAACTGCGGCGCCAGGTCGAGTCGAACCGCATCGGCAAACTACGCGGTACCCGCGGCCGATACAGGCGCTTACCGAGCTACACAAACTGCGAGGAGGCCCTGACCATTGCCGAGCTGACAGCATGTGGGCGAACGGTTGGATCTCCCACAGGGTCGCACTGATCGGCGATACTGTGAGGTTAGGAGTCAATCAACCGGAGGTGAACAGCCTCCAGCGCCGAGGACAGTGACCGTCGATGGCCGACGTTGATCCGCTTGCGACAGAGCGGAGTCTCCTTGCGGACATACCCGCCGAAATGCGTGAGGCGGGATTTGAGGATATCGAGGAGATCGGGCACGGCGGCTTTGGCGTCGTGTACCGCTGCGCTCAGCCGGAGTTGGACCGCGCCGTTGCCGTCAAGGTTTTGACGTCCGATCTTGACCCGGGCAATCTCGACCGGTTCCTGCGTGAGCAGCGTGCGATGGGCCGCCTGTCCGGGCACCCGCACATCACGAATATCTTCCAGGTCGGCGTGATGGCCAGCGGCCGGCCGTTCATCGTGATGCAGTATCACGCAAAGGATTCGCTCGAGGCGCTGATCCGCCGGCACGGGCCCCTTGACTGGTGCGAGACGATCAGCATCGGCGTGAAGTTGGCGGGGGCGCTCGAAGCTGCGCATCGGGCGGGCACCTTGCATCGTGACGTTAAGCCCGGGAACATCTTGCTGACCGACTACGGTGAACCCCAACTGACTGATTTCGGAATCGCCAGGATTGCGGGGGGTTTCGAGACGGCGACGGGGGTTATAACTGGTTCACCGGCGTTCACCGCGCCTGAGGTGCTTGGGGGCGCATCGCCGTCGCCGGCGTCGGATGTGTATTCGCTGGGCGCGACGCTGTTTTGTGCGCTGACCGGCCACGCCGCGTTTGAGCGCCGCGCTGGTGAGCAGGTGGTCGCTCAGTTCGTGCGGATTACTTCGCAGCCGATCCCAGACCTGCGAATGCAGGGGTTGTCGGATGACGTGGCCGCGGTCATCGAACGGGCCATGGCTACTGACCCGGCGGATCGTCCGGCGACCGCGGCCGAGTTCGGCGACGAGCTTCGGGAGATGCAGCGCCGCAGCGGCGTCCCTGTCGACGAAATGGCCCGTCCCGTCGAGCTGGGTGTGGAGCGCCGCAGAAGCACTGTGCCGCAATCTATTCATCGAGACAGCCCCGCGCCGACGGCGCCGCCGACACCCGCGACGAAGTACCGTCCGCCGCTTCCTATGAGGTCACTGGTGACCCGCGGCCGACTCACCGAGGTCCTTCGTGCGGGCGGACGGCGACGGGTGATCCTCATCCACGCGCCGTCGGGGTTCGGCAAGAGCACATTGGCGGCGCAGTGGCGTGAGGAACTGTTGCGCGCCGGCGTCGTAGTCGCCTGGCTGACGGTCGACGGCGACGACAACAACGCGGTGTGGTTTCTGGCCCATCTGCTCGAGTCGATCCGGCGGGTGCGTCCAGCTCTCGCCGAGTCGTTGCGCCAGGTGCTGGACGAGCACGGCGATGACGGGAGTCGGTACGTGTTGACGTCGCTGATCGAGGAGATCCACGAACAAGACGATCGGACCGCGGTGGTGGTCGACGACTGGCACCGCGTGTCGGACGCCGAAACGACTGCCGCTCTGGGTTTTCTGCTGGAAAACGGATGCCATCACTTGCAGGTGATCGTGACCAGCCAGTCCTCCGCGGGACTACCGCTGGGCAGATTGCGGATGCGTGACGAGTTGATCGAGATCGATGCTGGTGCGTTGCGTTTCCACACCGATGAGGCGATGTCGTTCCTCAACGATGTGGGGGGCCTGCAGCTGTCGCGTGGCGACGCGGAGGCATTGACGGCGTCGACCGACGGGTGGGCCGCGGCCCTGCAGCTAGCGGCGTTGTCGCTGCGCGGCGGCGGCGATGCGACCAGCCTCCTGGGCCGACTGTCCGGCGCCAGCGACGTGGTCAGCGATTTCCTGGCGGAGAATGTGCTGGACACCCTCGAACCCGAGTTGCGCGAGTTCCTCCTGGTGACAGCAATCACCGAGCGCACCTGCGGCGCGCTGGCGTCGGCGTTGGCGGGGGTGACTCGCGGCCAGGCGATGCTAGAAGAGGTCGCCCAGCGCGGCCTGTTCCTGCAGCGGATCGACGATGACCCTGATTGGTTCCGCTTCCACCATTTGTTCGCCGAGTTTCTGCGCTGCCGTCTGGTACGTGACCGGCCCGACCGGGTGGAACAACTCCACCGGACCGCGTCGGCGTGGTTCGCCAAACACGGCCACCTCAACGAAGCTGTCGATCATGCGCTGGCCGCGGGGGATCCCGGCCACGCGGTGGAACTTGTCGAGCAAGACGAGACGAATCTGCTTGAGCAATCGAAGATGACGACGCTGCTCGGGATTGTGGCGAAGCTGCCACCGCGGCTGGTGGTATCGCGAGTTCGGCTGCAACTCGTCATTGCCTGGGCGAATATCCTTCTGCAACGGTCGGCTCTGACCGACGCGGCGCTGAACCGCTTCGAGGCGGCCCTGGGTCGCGCGGGCCTGCCCGATGCGACGCGGGCAGATCTGCGCGCTGAGGCGGACGTGGTGCGCGCGGTCGCCGAAGTCTTCGCCGATCGGATCGGGGGCGTGGACGATCTCGTGGCCGAGGCGATGTCGAGACCGGACACCCTGCATCCGTGGGTGCCCGGAGTCGCCGGCAATGCCGCCGCCTTCGCCGCGATCTACCGCTTCGACTTTGACGCCGCGCACAGGTTGCTGAATTGGGCCGCTCCCTACCAGGAGGTAATGGGACCGTTTGCCACAGTCTATGGCCGTTGCTTGGGCGGCATTGCCGCCCGATATCAGCTCGACATCCCCGCCGCCCTGACAAACTTCCAAGACGCATTCGAAATCGCCACTAGAGTCGGACCGCACTCGCACGCGGCGCGGCTTGCGGGTGCGCTTCTCGGGGAATTGCTCTATGAGACTGGTGATCTCGCCGGCGCTGCCCGTCTATTGGGTGACAGCGATCTACTCGGAGCCGAGGGCGGCATAGTGGACTTCTTCGGCGCCAGGTATGTGATCGGTGCGCGGATCAAGGCAGCCCAAGGGGATCACGGTGCTGCGGTCGATCGTCTTGCCGCTGGGGCCAAGGTGGCGGACCACCTGCAGCTGCAGCGCCTTGCCGCCGGGATCAACAACGAGCGGATCCGGCTGGGCATCGAGCTGCCGGAGGACGTGGCCGCCGGTTTGCGATCGCCCCGTGCCCCCAGAGGGGACAATGGAATCGCCACCGTGACAGCAGAACTCGACGAGGAGTCCGCAGTCCGCCTGTTATCGGCGAGCGACACTGCCAACGACCGCGAGCAGGCGTGGCGACGGGCCGCCGATCTGGCCGCCGGAATCGACAGCCAGCAGAGACCCCTCGCGGCGTTGCAGGCACAACTGCTCCTCGTCGAAACACTCATAGCGGATGGCCGGGCAGTTGAAGCTCAAAGCGAACTGGCCCCAGCCGCTGCGAAGTGCGCCGAATCAGGCCTGCCACGGCTGCTGGTCGACGCGCGACTCACTTAGTGGCACAAGATGTGCCAGCGGAGGCCCCACGGCCCGTTCGGCGTCACATGTCCATGCCGCCGTTGACAAATGCCACCCGGCCAGCCAACTTGGGTGTTACGCGCGCGTTCGAGGGGAGGGCTCGGTTTCGAGAGTACTTATCGTTGTGTGCGTTTCCTTATCCGGAAGATGATGTCGACGTGTGTCGGGCATCGTTGACCGGAGGACCGCGACAACGCTACTAGTTGCGTTCGATGCTTGACATTGTCGGCAGCAGATGAAGATGAATGGTGCACTTGTCCCGCGGACACAAGTGTCGTCCAATCGACAATGATCACCTCGATCTTTAGTCGCGGGAAGACAATGGCGCCGGCCGGATCCGCGCCTACCGTTCGGGGCGTGACGAATTCCGAAGGCGCAGATGAACTCGCGGCACCGCTGGACCTGTTGTTGACCAGTTCAGCCGTCGGCGTCGCCGAACGCATGATGCCGAACGTGTCGTGGAGCAGGTTCGCGCTGAACTTGGCCAGACAACCAAGAACGCTGGGGTCTCGGGCCAGTTCCCTACTACGAGAACTGGTCTCGATCGCTCAAGGCCATTCCGAGATCGAACCGGCCAAGGGCGACAAGCGCTTCAACGACGCCGCGTGGCAGGGCAATCCATTGCTCAAGCGGTCGACGCAGGCGTACCTTGCGACCGTCAAGACTGTCGACGAGCTTTTTGCGGACGCCAATCTCGACTGGCGTGACGCAGAGCGGATTCGGTTTGTTTTGGACGGCATCACCGAGGGGTTGGCGCCCAGTAATAACCCGCTGCTGAGCCCGCTGGGCTGGAAGGCATTGATCGACACCGGCGGACTCAGCGCGGTGCGCGGACTGCGCCACTTCGTCGGCGACATGATGTCTGCACCGAGGGTCCCCTCGATGGTCGACCGCGAAGCGTTCACACTGGGCGAGGACATCGCCACCTCCGAGGGTTCGGTGGTGTTTCGATCCGAAGTGTTCGAGCTGATTCAGTACACGCCGCTGACAGAGAAAGTATCCTCGGTACCTTTGCTTATGGTCCCGCCGGTGATCAACAAGTTCTACGTCATGGACATCGCGCCGGGCCGCAGCATGGTCGAGTATTTCCTGCGCCAAGGGCTGCAGGTTTTCGCGATCTCGTGGCGCAATCCGACTGCGGAGCATCGCAATTGGGGATTCGATACTTACGGCCAAGCTATCGTCGACGCGTTGGAAGCGGTGGAGAAGATCACTCAATCCGCCAGAACTCACGTGCAAGCGTCGTGTTCAGGGGGGATCCTCGCGGCGATGACCGCGGCGCATCTCGCCGCGACCGGCCAGGGCGACCGGCTGGCCAGCTTGACGTTGATGGTGACCGTTCTCGATCAGCGCAAAGCCGGTTTCGCGGCTGCGGCGATCGACGAGCACGCCGCGAACATCGCGGTCGGGCTATCGGCAACAAAGGGCTACATGGACGGCCGCTCGCTGGCTGAGGTGTTCGCCTGGTTGCGCCCGACTGACTTGGTGTGGCGTTACTGGGTGAACAACTATGTCGAGGGCAAGTCGCCTGCCGCATTCGACGTGCTGTTCTGGAACGCGGACACCACCCGCATGGCGGCCGCATTGCATCGCGACTTGGTGATGCTGGGCCTTCACAACGCGTTGGCCACCCCGGGCGCGGTGACCATGTTGGGCACTCCCGTGGACCTGCACGAGTTGACCGTGGACACCTATGTGGTCGCAGGCATCTCCGACCACATCTCGCCTTGGCAAGCCTGTTACCGGAGTGCCCGGCTGTTGGGCAGCAACGATCTGCGCTTCGTGCTGTCGTCCAGCGGGCATATCGCCGCACTGGTCAACCCACCCGGCAACCCCAAGGCGTCTTATCGTGTCGGGGTTGTCGACGATACCGATCCCGCGGCCTGGGCCCAAGAAGTCGACAAGCACGCGGATTCGTGGTGGCCTGACTATGTCGACTGGCTGGGACAACGCGACCACGAAGTGATCGCTGCACCCGACGCGCCCGGCGGCTCGTGCATGCCGCCGATCGAGCCCGCGCCGGGCACCTACGTGCTCGACAAGTGACCGTGCTTTGCGAGATCGAGCCTACGTGGTACGCAGACGTGATCGTGTGGTCGCGATGGTCGCGGCGCAGGATGAGAAGGCCCGCGAGCAACACCTTGTTTCGGTGCTGGGACAACAGATTCGCGTGGACATCCGGCGTGGCCAGGGCGTGCCGCTAGTCTTGTGCAACGGCATCGGCGCGAGCTTGGAAGTGCTCGACTCGTTCGTCGCGGAGCTGTGCCCACAGACCACGGTGGTGCGGTTGGACGTGCCTGGCACCGGTGGTTCGCCGGACTCCGCGCTGCCGTACGGATTCCCGTATCTGGCCGTGATTTTGGGTCGACTGCTGAAGAAGCTGGGGTTTCGGGGCGCGCCGCTCGACATCCTCGGTTTTTCGTGGGGCGGGGCGCTGGCCCAGCAGTTCGCCTTCCAGAACCCACTCCAGTGCAGGCGTTTGATACTCGTGTCGACCGGGACAGGTGTCATCATGGTGCCCGGTCGGCCGGCGGTGCTCGCGAAGATGCTCACTCCTCGCCGATTTCTCGACCACGAATATGCAGCCTCTATCGCCGGCGACCTGTACGGCGGTACGGTCCGCACTGATCCCTCGATCGTGAAGCGGCTGTTCGATCGGCAGTTGATGGCCGGCTCGCGGATTGGGTACATGCATCAGCTGTTGGCGGGGTCGGTGTGGACGAGCATCTTCGCGTTGCCGGCGATCCGGCAACGAACGCTGGTGATTGCCGGTCTCGATGATCCCGTCGTCCCGCTCGTCAATGCGCGCATCATGAGTCGGCTATTGCCACATTCGACCCTGCACTTGCACGCCGGCGGCCATATCGACGTGACCACCAACGCGGCCGAACTCGCGCCCGTGATCGAGAAGTTCCGTAGTCGCGATTGAGAAGACGACGGAATCCCAAATTCGGTGAGACATTGCGATGTCGGAGCAGGTCAACGTGACAAAACATGGCATAGGGACTAAGAACCCACAGCGGTTGTTGCGGCGGCGGACGGCTATCGGAGCGCCAGACCGCCCGCCCGCGCAGAGACAACGTCGCGAGCCGTGGAGTTTTCAACATCGATCGACGCCGTGCGGGTCGTGGGGATCGCGAACAGCTAATCGGAGGGCCGCAGCCGGAATCAAAGCTGGATTATGCAAATTCCAACTACATGCGGTGTGCTCGCAGTCTAGTCGAGATGACTACCTTTGCCGGGGAAACACCGCGCGCGGTCGGAGTGGATCTGTGACGATAGCGGGAAGTACGACGACGTCAATGTAGTGTCGCGCGACGGCGATGTCTTCGGTACCCGGAATGATGCCGAGCAGCAGGCTCAGTGCGGTCGCAATGAGGTACTGGGTCACATCGTGGCCGCCGATGTCGCGCCTGAAATGCTTCCCGTCATCCTCGCGCAGCGCGGCCTCTATTAGCGGTTCGGCCGGAGAACTGATGACAGCTTTCGGTGGCGCCGAGCTGGTTCGACGCATGTACAGCGCATTCAGCGAGTCTGATCACGCGACACTTCGCACGAGCCAACAAGATCGGGCTCAATCGCTCCACCAAGCTGATATTTCTGGCCTTTTCCCGGCGGTACGCGCTCGGCGCAGTTTGCAGCGAATGATGTTGCTGCACAACTCATCGACTCCGCATCCAACAACTCACGCTGATCATCAGACCGACCCTGCACCCACCAATCATCCCGAAAACGCCAGGCCAAACCCATCCGCCACGCGGGATTAATTCAGCAGACTCCTAGGTCTGCTTGAGCGCTTCGATGTCCAACGTGACGGCGACCTTGTCGCCCAGCACAACGCCGCCGGTTTCTAAGGGCATATTGATGTCGATTCCGAAGTCCTTGCGGTTCAGTACAACTGACGCTTGAAACCCGGCGACCGCGCCGCGGCCCATGCCGGGATTGGTTCCGTTGAACTCCATGGCCATACTGATCGGCTTGGTGACGCCTTTGAGGGTGAACTCACCTTCGAGGACGTAGCCGCCGCCGTCCGCCCACACGCCGGTCGAGACAAAGGTTGCGGTCGGGTAGTGCTCGACGTCGAAGAACATTGCCGATTTCAGATGGGCATCACGTTCATCGTTGCCAGTGCTGACCGATTCGATAGCGATCTCCGCGGACACCGACGGCGTGCCGTCGTTCGGAACGATGATTGCACCGCTGAATGCGCCGAGGCTGCCCCGCACCTTGGCGACCATGAGATGGCGCGCCGAGAAGCTGATCGATGAATGAGCCGGGTCGATGGCCCACGTGCCAGCGGGCAGTTCGGTGTGTGCGACTTGGCTTTTCGCCTTTCCCGGCACGGGGTGACGGACGGGCTCCCGGATGGCGTGCAGCCCGGTCAAGGGTCCATCCACCTGCATCAGCCGGCCCATTCGAAGGGGGCCGAGGTCGACGGGTGCGAACCCGAAGTCATCGACGACAGAGCGGAACAACTCTTTCGAGTCCTGATCGTCGCCGGCGTAGAAGAGGATCCGGCGGCCGATGTCGGTCGTGGGCTCGGCCGCAATGTTAGGGGCGTACATGTTGTCGAACGCCTTGATGACGTGTGTCCCGGGGGTCAGTGCGGCCACCAGTTCGCTGCCACCTACCTCGAGTTCGTCGACGATGAAATCAGGAGGCGGTGCTGCCCACTGGTTCGTGGCGTCGATCAATATTCGCCCCTCGCGGTAGGGGAGACTGGTCAGCGCATCGCGGACCCGGTCCCAATTGACGGTCAGTATCACGAGATCCGCGGCAGCGGCCTCGGCCACGGTGCCGGCCGAGGCTTGCGGGCCTAACTCGTCCACCAGGTCACCGAGCGTCTCGGGGCCGCGGCTGTTGCTGAAGACGACGGTGTGGCCGGCCTTGATGGCGTGGCCGGCGATGGCACGGGACAGTCTTCCGGCACCGATCATTCCGAACTTCATGCTGGTCCTTTCAATCAAATTGTTGATGCTTCAACCAAAGTTAGTCCGTGAAAGTTGAAGCGTCAACTAATGAGGTCTAAGGTGAGACCCGTGAATCTGACCCCGGCACGTGATGCGCGACGAGAACCGTGGCTCGACGACGACCAACAACAGGCGTGGCGTCAGATCGTGGGGTTATTCATGACGCTGCCCGGCGCAATTGACAGCGATTTGCAACGCCACGCCGGGCTCTCGATGTACGAATACTTGGTTCTGGCGTCGCTGTCGGAAGCCCCCGGCGGTTTGCTGCAGATGACCGATCTCGCCTACCGGGCGAACTCATCGCTATCCCGACTGTCGCATCTGATCTCTCGATTAGAGAAGCGAGGATGGGTCACCAAGCGGCCCTGCGAGGACGACCGAAGAGCAAGCACCGTCACGCTCACCGCTCCCGGCGAAAAGAAGATCCGTAGCGCGGCTCTTGGTCACGCGCAACTAGTGCAGGAGCTGGTCGTTAAGCCGTTGAGTCCGGCGCAGCTTCAACAGCTCGGCAAGGCCGCCGGCGCGGTCGTCCAAGCCATCGAGACCTCCAACCGCAGCCGGAAAGTAGACGCGCGGTAGGCAGACCGTCAGTCGATGGGAAATCCCAGCGACGCCACCAGCGCCTTGGTGCGCAGCCGGAGCGCGGTCCCGAGAATCGCCCCGCGCTGGTTATACAGCAATCGGTGGCGCCAGCGCCGAGGCTCGACCTGGGCGAGCAACACGGTGACGTGCCGGCCCTTGTCGATCTCGGATCGCACATATTCGAGCGTCGGCGCGACCAGGCTGCGGTGCGGGCTGTCCAACACCTTGAGCTCCAACCCCGGGTCCCAATCCTCCCACTGCTGGCGCAGC
>NZ_DATFZD010000180.1:0-6387 GCF_035314665.1 Mycobacterium sp.
ACCGGGTCGCCGATTTGGGTCAGCTTGCGTTGTAGCAGCTCGATGAAGCTGGGCATCCACTCCGCGCCGGACCTAACCAGAACCGGCTCCACCGCCGGGGCCAGCAGCAGCACCCGGCCGCGGACCGGGTCGTCGACCATCAACGCGACGAATTGCTCAACGGCTTCACGGGGTGTGGTCGCAGACATCAGCGTCGACATGGCGCGGGTACAGACGTCGTCGTAGACGGCGCGCACGAATTCGTTACGGTCAGAGAAGCTTTCGTAGAAGTAGCGTTCGGTGAGGCCGGCCTGCCGGCATACCGCCCGCACCGTCACCGCCGGCCCGCCCTCGCCGCCGAGCAGCCGCACGCCGGCCGCGATGAGTTCGTCCCGCCGCAGGACCTGGCGGTCCTCCAGGGGAACGCCGGACCAGCGGCGCGAGCGTTGACCGGACGGCACTTCAACTCCTAAGGTCTATACTGACAACGCATGTAGTCAGATTGGCTCACATGGACAGGAAACGTTGACCAGTGACTCAAGATACGTCTGAGGCGTGCCCGCTGACCAGCACAGGCGCTGCCGACGAGGTGGTCAGCGGTGCTGTCGCGGCCGGTTGCCCCGTGTCACCGCTCGGGTATGACGCCCCGCCCCAGCCGCTCGGCCCGGACTCGCTGACGTGGCGATACTTCGGTGATTGGCGCGGCATGCTGCAGGGTCCGTGGGCCGGGTCGATGCAGAACATGCATCCGCAACTCGGTGCGGCCGTCGAAGAGCACTCCACGTTCTTTCGGGAACGCTGGCCGCGGTTGCTGCGGTCGCTGTACCCGATCGGCGGGGTGGTGTTCGACGGCGACCGCGCGCCGACCACCGGCGCCGAGGTGCGCGACTACCACGTGGACATCAAGGGCACCGACAGCCAGGGCCGGCGCTACCACGCGATGAACCCCGACGTCTTCTATTGGGCGCACTCCACGTTCTTCGTCGGCACGATCCATGTGGCCGAACGGTTCTGCGGCGGCATCACCGAGGCGCAGAAGCGGCAACTGTTCGACGAACACATCGAGTGGTACCGGATGTACGGCATGAGCATGCGCCCGGTCCCGAAGACCTGGGAAGACTTCCAGGTGTACTGGGATCACATGTGCCGCGAGGTACTGGAGAATAACTTCGCCGCACGCGAGGTGCTCAACTTGACCGAGCTGCCCAAACCGCCGTTCGCGCAATGGCTTCCGGACCGGCTATGGGCGCTGCAGCGTAAGTTGTTGGCGCCGTTCTTCGTCTGGGTGACGGTCGGCCTCTACGACCCCCCGGTGCGCGAGCTGATGGGCTACACCTGGTCGCGTCGCGACGAGTGGCTACACCGCCGCTTCGTCGACGTCGTGCGTCTAGCCTTCAGCTGTCTGCCGCGCCGGGCCCGGATGCATCCGCGGGCCCGGTCGGGGTGGGACCGCGCCACCGGCCGCATTCCGACCGCGACGCCGCTGGTGCAAACGCCCGCGCGCAACCTGCCGCCGCTTGACGAGCGCGACAACCCAAAACACTACTGCCCCAACGTCTGACGGCAGGCAGGCCGCGTTAGCGCCGGCGATCAGCTGTGCGCGTGGTTGTGCGGTTCCTCCAGGCCGGACTGATGCACGTGTCCGTGGCTGTGCTCGGTTCCGTCGTCGTGGGTGTGGGTGTGCTCGTGCTCGACGTGCTCGTGCTCATGCTCGGTGTGCGCATGCGTGTGAGCGACCCCGCCGTGCTCGTGCTCGTGCGAGTGCGGGCCTTCATGGGTGTGTTGTTCGGACATTTCCATTATCTCCTTTGTGTGAAACACGTTGTGCTGCTTGGTTGTAACGCCTAGACGGCTGACGGCTCAGCTACCTTTGCGCTGTCCGTCGACCGCCCGCAGGCCGTCATCGGCGCGGTGATGCCGCGGCACCCCCGGACCGGCGTGCTCGGCGTTGAAGACGGCGTCGACGACGAGTTGTCGCACGTGATTGTTTTCCAGGCTGTAGAAGATCGTCGTCCCCTCCCGACGGGTCCGCACCAGCCGCGCCATCCGCAACTTGGCAAGATGCTGGGACACCGACGGCGCCGGCTTGCCTACATGCTCAGCCAGTTCGTTGACCGACATCTCGCGGTCGGCGAGCGACCACAGCACCTGCACGCGAGTGGCGTCGGCCAACATCCGGAATACCTCGACCACCAGGCTGACCTGATCGTCCGGCAAACGGATATTCTCGTTATCTGCATGCATACGCAGATAGTAGCGCAAGCGTCGACGCTGTCAAGGGGTCTGTCGCGTCAGCGAGTAGGCGCGCCGGCCACCCGACGTTCCCCGCCGTTACGTTCCTGCCACAACCGGTAGACATCCACCGCCGCGTCCCGGGGCTCGTATCGCATCGGCAGCCGCCGCTGATCCCACGGCTTGGCGAACTCGTCGTAGAAGCTGGCGAGCTCGAAGTACTTGCGGTCGTCGACGTAATACGGCGCGTAGGAGTCGTGCGCCCTGAGGAACACGACCTCATCCGGTGAGCAGTAATACAACGAGCCCAGGCACATCGGGCATGGGTGGGCCAGTACGTAGAAGGTCGTGCCGACCAAGTGCTCGGTGCCCAGCTTCATGCACGCTTGGCGGATGGCGAGAATCTCCGCATGGGCGGTCGGGTCGTGGGTCTGGGCGACCAGGTTGGCGCTTTCGGCGAGGATTTCACCGCCCTTGACGATGACCGTCGCGAACGGACGACCGCCCTCGGCGACGTTCTGGCGGGCCAGGTCGATCGTGTGCTGAGCGAAGTCCATGCCGATCCTCCGTCCGGCGTCGGTGGCAATAACTAGCTCATCTATATTATTCGGAAACCCCGAGATGGGAGCCGCGATGTCCGTGCGGAGCGATAGCGACAGCTGGGATCTGGCGTCGAGCGTGGGCGCGACGGCGACGATGGTCGCCGCGCAACGGGCGTTGTCCTCGGCCGCCGGGCTGATCGACGACCCGTTTGCCGCGCCGTTGGTGCGCGCGGTCGGCATCGACGTCTACAGCCGACTGGTGAACGGCGAGATACCGGTCACGGAAGAGCATGAATTCGACCCGGACCGGATGGCACGCGGGATGGCCGTCCGTACCCGGTTCTACGACCAGTACTTTCTCGATGCGACAGCCGGCGGTATCCGCCAGGCGGTGATCCTGGCGGCCGGCTTGGATGCGCGGGCCTACCGCCTGCCCTGGCCGAAAGGCACCGTCGTCTACGAGGTCGACTTGCCGGATGTCATCGAGTTCAAGACCTCCACGCTGAGCAAGCTGGGCGCGCAGCCGACGGCCGAACGTCGAACCGCTGCCGTTGATTTGCGCGACGATTGGCCCGCAGCCCTCAAGGCGGCCGGCTTCGACCCGAAGGCTCCCGTGGCGTGGAGCGCCGAGGGTTTACTGGTCTACCTGCCGCCGGAGGCGCAGGACGCCCTGTTCGACAACGTCACCGCACTAAGCGTTGCCGGCAGCCAGCTGGCTTGCGAATTCGTACCGGACACCACGGTTTTCGCTGACGAGCGCTGGCGGGCGCACCACGATCGGATGAGTGAGCTGGGCTTCGACGTCGTCGACTTCAACGATCTCGTGTACCACTTCGAGCGCAGCCACATCGTCGATCACCTGAGCCGGCGTGGCTGGCAGGTCTCGCACCGCCCGGTCGCGCAGCTGCATGCTGCCAACGGCTTCGTCTATCCCGACGACCAGGTCGCCGCAGCTTTCGCCGACGTGACATATCTCAACGCGGTTCGCGCCTAGCCGGTATTAGTGCAGCCGCGGCAGGACCGCGGTGCGGTAGAAGTCGATCGCGGCAAGCGGATTCTGCTGCGCAAAGCGCAGGAACGGTGTCGCGCCGGCGTCCAAAACCGCCTGCACGGCTTTGATGTGGGTGGCGGGATCCGTGCCGGTGGTCCAACCGCCGATGACCTTGTCCAGCGGGTTGGCTTGTGCCGCGCGTTGGATGTCGACGGGATTGGGTTGGTCGACGGCGCCGCCGGTGAACCGCCACAGCTCTGCGCCGCGGGTGATTTCAGTGTGGTCGCCGACGACTACGAACATTTCGGCGCGCTTGCCGAGGGTGGCGGGATCGCGGCCGGAATCGTGCGCGCCCTGGTTGAACGCGGCCACCAGCTTATTGTCTTTGACACCATTGGCCTCGGTGATCCAGCCGTCGCCGTACTGGCCGGCCAGGCGTGCACTCTTGGGTCCGCCCGCGGCGACGAAAATCGGCGGCGGCGACGGCGGCACGTCGTAGAGCTTGAGTTGGTTGGTCTGAAAGTATCGTCCTTGGAACGAGATTCGTTGTCCGGCCCATAGCTGCCGGATGAGTTGGATGGCTTCGATTAACCGGTCATGGCGCTCCCGGTACGGTCCGAACTGGGTGGTAGCCGCCTGCTCGTTGAGCCGCTCGCCGGTCCCAACGCCGAGGAACACCCGGTCGGGGTAGAGCAGCGCCAGCGAGGCGAACGCCTGGGCAACTGTCGTCGGGTTGTAGCGATAGATGGGGCATGTCACGCCGGTGCCGAACGGTATGTGCTTGGTGCGTTGGCCCACTAACGCCAACGTGATCCACGGGAACATCGAATGTCCCTCGTTGTCCTGCCACGGCTGGATGTGGTCGCTGACCCACACATAGCGAAATCCGGCTTGCTCGGCCGCCTGTGCCTGGTCGACGAGCTGTGCTGTGGTGAATTGCTCGTGTCCGAGCACCAAGCCCACACCCGGTCCCGACCGCGGCGGTGGAGCGGCCGGCGTCGACGGCTTCCCGGCGGGCCTGGCTGCGCACGCCGCCACTCCAGCCGCGCTTATCCCGCCGGCAACCGCCGCGAATTGTCCGAACGAGCGCCGTGATATTCCTCTCATGGGACAGGGGTACCCCCCGTCCACCTCCGGCCAAGCGTCGCCACGTCAGTCGGTGAAGTCGATCCTCACCGACACCGGAGTCGTCTCCAGTGCTTTGACGACCTTGGCCCCAACTAGCCCGAACTTGCGACCGCGCGCCACGACATCGTCATCGGGTCTGAAGTTCGCCACTCCGGCACGCCACTGATTACCTTGCCGGACACGAACATTGGGATTGTCCACGATGTTTCGACCCCAACCGGAGCGGGTGCCGTGCTGAGAGATGACCCACGCCCCGCCGTCGTCGAACTGCGCGGAAACGGGGACGCGGCGCACCTGACCGCTCTTGCGGCCGACGGTCTCCAATTCGGTGGCCAGCGCGGTCCGCAGCCCGAGCCTGCTCAATCCTTGGACTGCCGGATTGAGCAAGCGTCCAACGGCTCGTTCTCTGCGGAACTTTCGCAACGTCTTATCTCGGTCGGTGTTCGTCACCGATGCCACGGTAGTAGACCAATCGGTATAGTTCAACCCTATGACCGCGCGGGATGCCCTCATCGCCAGCATCACGGACCTGGTTCGACGCCGGGGTGTCGCCGGAGCGGGTCTCAATGCCCTGCTGGAGGACAGCGGGGTGGCGCGCAGGACCGTGTACCTGAATTTCCCCGGCGGCAAAGCGGAACTCGTGACGGAAGCCACCCGTATTGCCGGACAAGCGCTGAGCGCGGTGATCCGGTCGGCCGATACCGGTGGCGACCCGATCCAGGCCGTCCGGACGTTCATCGACCAGTGGAAGGTGCAGCTGCGCGCAAGTGAGATGGAAGCCGGCTGCCCGATCGTTGCTGCGATCCTGGGCCGCTCGGAAGCGCCGGCAGCGGCGCAGGCAGCTGCCGAGGCAGTTGACGACTGGCGCACTATCCTCGCTGATCGATTGGTCGGCTCCGGTGCCGACCCGGACACAGCCCGCTCGCTGGCGACGTTGGTCATCGCCGCGATCGAGGGCGCTGTCGTCGTCGCGCTCGCCAGCGGATCAACGGATGCGCTCGACGACGTCGGACGTCATCTGGTCGAGGTCATCCAACTGCATCTACCGACGAAGAAGTAGAAACATCGAGGCTGGTGCCCCCACTAGGACTCGAACCTAGGACCTGCGGATTAAAAGTCCGTAGCTCTACCAACTGAGCTATAGGGGCGCGACGCACAAGGATAACTGGTTGCCCGGCGCTGCTCGTTTGAGGATTCGGTCCATGGTGACCTAAGCTAGCTTGGCTCACAACGTCACCATGTTGCGAGTACCCCGGAGAGATTCGGTTCTGGCCCCCTTCGTCTAGCGGCCTAGGACGCCGCCCTTTCAAGGCGGTAGCGCGGGTTCGAATCCCGTAGGGGGTACCTGCGACGCGGTAACGCGGAGTTGTAGCAAGGCCCTGTGGCGCAGTTGGTTAGCGCGCCGCCCTGTCACGGCGGAGGTCGCGGGTTCGAGTCCCGTCAGGGTCGCCGTCGAGGCACACGATGCCTTCCGGCCAGGTAGCTCAGTCGGTATGAGCGTCCGCCTGAAAAGCG
>NZ_DATFZD010000181.1:0-26219 GCF_035314665.1 Mycobacterium sp.
GAGATCGCGGTGCAGACCGAGGACAAGTACGGCGTCAAGATCCCCGACGAGGACCTCGCCGGGCTCCGCACCGTCGGTGACGTTGTGAGCTACATCCAGAAGCTCGAGGAAGAGAACCCCGAGGCCGCCCAGGCGCTGCGCGCAAAGCTCGAGACCGAGAACCCCGAGGCCGTCGAGTCGGTTCGCGCCAGGATGGAAGCCGACCACCAGTGACCAGACCTTCCACTGCTAACGGCGGTTACCCCAATGTTGTGGTAACCGCTGTTGCGGCGACGACTTCGATCGCGCCGGACATCGAGAGCACGTGGAAGGGTCTGCTGGCCGGGGAGAGCGGCATCCGCGTGCTCGAAGACGAGTTCGTGACCAAATGGGACCTGCCCGTGAAAATCGGTGGGCACCTCAAGGAATCCATCGATGACCACATGGGTCGACTGGACATGCGCCGGATGTCCTACGTCCAGCGGCTAGCCAAGTGGCTCAGCGGTCAGCTATGGGAGAACGCAGGTAGCCCCGAATTTGACCCCGACCGTTTCGCGGTCGTTGTCGGCACCGGTCTTGGCGGCGCGGAGCGGATCGTCGAAAGCTACGACCTGATGAACGAGGGCGGCCCCCGCAAGGTGTCGCCCCTGGCCGTGCAGCAGATCATGCCCAACGGCGCCGCGGCGACGGTGGGCCTGCAGCTCGGTGCCCGCGCCGGCGTGATGACGCCGGTGTCGGCTTGTTCGTCGGGCTCGGAGGCCATCGCGCACGCGTGGCGGCAAATCGTCATGGGCGACGCCGACGTCGCCGTGTGTGGCGGTGTCGAGGGTCCGATTGAGGCCCTGCCCATCGCGGCATTCTCGATGATGCGGGCCATGTCGACCCGCAATGACGACCCCGAAGGCGCGTCTCGTCCGTTCGACAAGGACCGCGACGGCTTCGTGTTCGGCGAAGCGGGTTCGCTGATGCTCATCGAGACCGAGGAGCACGCCAAGGCCCGTGGCGCCACACCGCTGGCCCGGTTGATGGGTGCCGGCATCACGTCGGACGCCTTCCACATGGTGGCGCCTGCACCGGACGGCATTCGCGCCGGACGGGCGATGGTGCGCTCACTGGAGCTGGCGGGCTTGTCAGCCAAGGACGTCGACCATGTCAACGCGCACGCGACTGCCACGCCGATCGGCGACACGGCAGAAGCCAATGCGCTGCGGGTGGCCGGTTGTGAGCAAGCCGCGGTCTATGCGCCGAAGTCGGCGCTGGGCCATTCCATCGGCGCGGTGGGTTCCCTGGAATCGGTGCTGACGGTGCTCACGCTGCGAGATGGCGTCATACCACCGACACTGAATTATCACACCCCTGACCCCGAGATCGACCTCGACGTCGTCGCGGGCGAGCCACGTTATGGCGACTACCAGTACGCCATCAACAACTCGTTCGGCTTTGGCGGACACAACGTCGCGCTGGTCTTCGGGCGGTACTAAACCCAGAAAGGAAACGGGCGCGGGCCCTTAAGGAAAACAATGTCAACATCGTCATCGTTGGCTACAGGGAACGGTTTCCCCAACATCGTCGTCACCGGCATCGCCATGACGACCGCCCTGGCAACCGACGTGGAGACCACGTGGAAGTTGCTGCTGGACGGGCAAAGTGGGATCCGTCTCCTCGACGACGCGTTCGTTGAGGAGTACGACCTGCCTGTTCGCATCGGCGGGCATCTGCTCGAGGAGTTCGACAGCCAGCTCGACCGCGTCGAGAACCGCCGGATGGGCTACCTGCAGAAGATGGCCACGGTGGTGGGCAGGCGAGTTTGGGACAACGCCGGGTCGCCAGAGGTGGATCCCGGGCGGTTGATGGTGTCGATCGGCACCGGGATGGGCTCCAGTGAGGAGCTGATCTTCGCCTACGACGGCATGCGCGCACGTGGTTTGAAGGCGGTCTCTCCGCTGGTCGTGCAGATGTACATGCCCAATGGCGCGGCCGCCGCGGTCGGGTTGGAACGGCACGCCAAAGCCGGGGTGATGACCTCGGTGTCGGCGTGCGCGTCCGGCTCGGAGGCCATCGCCCGCGCCTGGCAGCAGATCGCGCTGGGCGAGGCCGACATCGCGATCTGTGGTGGCGTCGAGACCAAGATCGAGGCGGTGCCGATTGCGGGCTTCGCCCAGATGCGCATCGTGTTGTCCACCAAGAACGACGACCCCGCTGGCGCCTGCCGCCCGTTCGACAAGGACCGCAGCGGCTTCGTCTTCGGTGAGGCCGCCGCGCTTTTGGTCATCGAGACCGAGGAGCACGCGAAGGCGCGCGGCGCCAACATCTTGGCCCGGATCATGGGGGCCAGCGTCACCTCGGACGGCTTCCACATGGTGGCGCCGGACCCCAACGGCGAGCGGGCCGGTTATGCGATGACGCGGGCAATCCAGCTTGCCGGTCTCACACCGGCCGATATCGACCACGTCAACGCCCACGCCACCGGCACCTCGGTCGGCGACTTGGCCGAGGGCAAGGCTATCAACAACGCCCTCGGCGCACACGGTGGAGACGCGGCGGTGTACGCACCCAAGTCCGCGCTCGGCCACTCGGTCGGCGCGGTCGGCGCGGTGGAATCGATCTTGACCGTGATGGCACTGCGCGACCAGGTCGTTCCGCCCACCCTGAACCTGGCGAACCTGGACCCGGAGATCGACCTCGACGTGGTGGCCGGCAAGCCGCGGGCGGGCGACTACAAGTACGCCATCAATAATTCGTTCGGATTTGGCGGTCACAACGTGGCGATCACCTTTGGCCGGTACTAACCGAAGTATGACTGACACAGGAGAACTGCGATGACGACCTTGGCCCCGGATGCGGTTGACGAGTCGCTCGACCCGCGTGATCCGCTGCTGCGCCTCAGCAGGTTTTTCGACGACGGCAGCATAGAGCTCCTGCACGAGCGGGACCGCTCCGGTGTGCTGGCCGCCGGCGGAACCGTGAACGGCATGCGCACCATCGCCTTTTGCACCGACGGCACCGTGATGGGCGGTGCCATGGGTCTGCAGGGCTGCACCCACATCGTCAACGCCTACGACACCGCGATCGAAGAGCAGAGCCCGATCGTGGGCATCTGGCACTCCGGCGGGGCGCGGCTGGCCGAGGGTGTGCGATCGCTGCACGCGGTCGGGCTGGTCTTCGAGGCGATGATCCGGGCGTCCGGTTATGTCCCGCAGATCTCGGTGGTGGTCGGCTTCGCCGCCGGCGGCGCGGCCTACGGCCCGGCGCTGACCGACGTCGTCGTGATGGCGCCGGAGGGCAGGGTGTTCGTCACCGGGCCGGACGTGGTGCGCAGCGTCACCGGCGAGGACGTGGATATGGCCTCGCTGGGCGGCCCGGACACTCACCACAAAAAGTCGGGTGTGTGCCACATCGTCGCCGACGACGAGTCCGACGCCTACGAGCGTGGTCGCCGATTGGTTGGATTGTTCTGCCAGCAAGGGCATTTCGACCGGAACAAGGCCGAGGCCGGCGACACCGACATCCACGCGCTGCTGCCCGAATCGTCACGGCGTGCCTACGACGTGCATCCGATCGTCACCGCGATCCTGGACGACGATGCCCCGTTCGACGAGTTCCAGGCCAAGTGGGCACCGTCGATGGTGGTCGGCTTAGGCCGGCTTTCCGGTCGCACGGTCGGTGTGCTGGCCAACAACCCATTGCGGCTCGGCGGCTGCTTGCACTCGGAAAGTGCCGAGAAGGCAGCGCGTTTCGTGCGTCTCTGCGACGCATTCGGTATTCCGCTGATCGTGGTCGTGGACGTTCCCGGCTACCTGCCCGGTGTTGACCAGGAATGGGGCGGCGTGGTGCGCCGCGGCGCGAAGCTGCTGCACGCATTCGGCGAGGCCACCGTGCCGCGGGTAACCCTGGTCACCCGGAAAACTTACGGCGGGGCCTACATCGCGATGAACTCACGTTCGTTGGGCGCCACCAAGGTGTTCGCCTGGCCGGATGCCGAGGTCGCGGTGATGGGCGCTAAGGCAGCCGTCGGCATCTTGCACAAGAAGAAGCTGGCCGCCGCGCCGGAAGACGAGCGCGAGGCATTGCACGACGAGCTTGCCGCCGAACACGAGCGGATCGCCGGCGGCGTGGACAACGCCATCGACATCGGTGTGGTCGACGAGAAGATCGACCCGGCCCACACTCGCAGCAAGCTCACCGAGGCGCTGGCATCGGCGCCGCCACGCCGCGGGCGCCACAAGAACATCCCGCTGTAAGGCTCAGCGGCGAGCAGACGTCACTTGACGAGGGCTGAAATCAGGGCCCTGCCGATTTTCGACGTGGCGCGGCTGCGCAGCCGGTACCAAGTATCGCCGACGGCGGCACGCGCGTTACTGGTGTCACCCGGCTGATTGCCAAGCTTCAGCAGGTTGTCTGCGGTGCGGTGCGCGAACCGCTCCCCGTCGTCCGGGGATAGGTCGCATCGTTCGAAGAATTCCATCGCGGCGAAGTTGTCCTGGAAGGGATGGTCGACGGAGAACATCAGGTTGTCCAGGCCCAACATCGCTCGGGCACAGTCGAACACCGGCACGTCGAACACCCCGCTGCTGGTGATGAAAACGTTTTCTCGCAGGTAGTAGCCGACGCTGTTGCGCATCGGCGGCTCCTCCGCCTCGGGCGCCAGCAACCAGCCGGCCATCGTGAGCCCGACGTTGAGCCGGGTGAAGCAGAACGGAAGGAGTTCCCCCATGTGCCCGACTATGATCTTCAAATTCGGATGACGATCGAACACCCCGGCGCAGATCAACCTGAGCAGATGCGTTCCGGTTTCCACCGGCCAGCCCCAGGTAGGTACCAGCGCCGGATCGAAAGGCACGTAGTAGCAATCTGTTACCGCCTGCGGCGGGTCGGTGGGATGAATGTAGATAGGCACGCCCAATGATTCGGCCCGGGCCAGCAGCACATCGAACGACGGCTCATCCAGGTAATGCCCGTTGGTGTGTCCGTTGATCAGCGCCCCTTTGAAGCCGAGGTCGTGAACGGCGCGCTCCAGCTCCTCGGCGGCATCAGCCGGTGACTGCGTCGGCAGCATGGCAAAGGCGGCAAACCGCGCCGGGTGCGCGGCGACCGCCTCGGCCAACCAATCGTTGACTTCGCGGCTGACGGCGATCGCCAACTCGGCCTGCTCATCGGCGAGCACTTGGACACCAGGCCCGACGTGTGAGAGCACCTGCACGTCGATCCCCGCGGCGTCCATCAGACGGATGCGCTCGGCCCCGACGTCGCTAAGCCGGGCCCGCACCGGCTGGTATTTCCGTTGCAGCGACTCGGGAAACAGCTCCCACACCCGCGGGTGCAGAAACGCCTCTTCCAGCGCCACCACTCGGGAGACCGACTTAGTGCTCACCGCGCCGGCCCGGGCTTGGTCGCGGTGACGGCGTGGGTGCGGAAGAACGGTAATCCCCACCAGGCGCGCCAGCCGAGATCGCGGCGCCCGACGTCGGCCATGCCACATTGCCGAAGCCGATTGGCGTATAGCTTGGTGAACCCGAGGTCGGCGATCACGACGTGACCGCCCGGACGTAGCACGCGGACGGCTTCGTCGATCGCCGACCGCCGCGCGTCGTCGTCCGGCAGATTGTGGATCGCGAGGTTACTCACGACGAGATCAAAAGACTCGTCTGGGAATTGAAGATCGGTCATGTCCCGGGTGTGCAATTCGACCCGGTCGGCGACGCCCTCGGCTTGCGCGTTCGCCAGTGTCGCCTGCATCGAGTTGCCGGTCTGGTCGGCCCGCCAGATGTCCACGCCCACAGCACTTCCCCGCGGTAGTAGCTTGGCCGCGGTCAACAAAACCGCGCCACGCCCGCAACCGAGGTCGAGCGCCCGTTCGTCACCCCGCAGTCCGATCCCGGTCAGCAGGTGTGCCCACACTTCGAACTTTCCTCGTCGGCTGAACCGCCGCACGCTCACACCGGCGCCGACCAGAAGGACGGCAATTACGCCTGCCCCGAGTCCCGACAGCGTTCGTCCGGTCGCCAGCCATAAACCAGCCAAAGACGTTGCGGCAAGGCACAACAGCAGATAGCCGGCCAGTAAGACCGGCGCCGGAATCAGTCGGTAGTCCCCGTCGACGCCATACCGACCGCGCGGGCGAGCCAGATCGGTTGCCAGTTCAGTCATCGTGATCGCCTCCGTAGGTCGCCAACCGGTGGTCTCGGGCCAGTCGCTCTAAAATCGGGATGGCTTTGTTCGCAGCGCGTTTCATCGTGTCGCTGCTCGGTGCCTTGGTTGGCTCGAAAGCCCGGTGGATCGTCTCGGCGAGCTGATCGGCCTTCTGCGCCAACGTCAGGTTGAGACTCGGCGGCAGAAACGGCTCCGCCCCAAAGAAACCGAAGACGATGGTGGGCAGGGTGTAGTCGAGATCCTCCAGATGCAGATCCGGCCGCAGCATTCCCTCTGCGGCAAGCACACTCAGATAGTCGCGATTGACGTCGAGCTTGCTTTCCTCCAGCCGGTGATGATGCGCGGCAGCAAGAAACGTGCCGAGGGTGTCGGCGTCGCGGGTGTAGAGCGCACGCAGCACAGGACGATTCATCGCCTCGACGAACAGCCGCCGCAGGTACCGGTACAGCGCCACCTCAGCCGGGTCAGTGCGGACCGCGTCGACAATCGCGTCGGCCATCGCCGCCGCCTCGCGGGCGCTGACCGCCTGGAACACTTCCTCGCGAGACCGCCAGTGCAGGTAGATCGTGCCCTTACCGACACCGGCACGACGGGCCAATTCGTCGATCGTCACCCGCCGGTAGCCCCAGGACAGCAGCAGGTCGCGGGCGGTATCGAGGATCCGATCAGCCCTCTCTTGCCGATCGACACCAGAACGTTCCGCAATCACGCCAATGACTTTATGACCAGAATACGATTTTGGTCAACAGTCATTTTGCAGGCAGTGCGACGCCGTCGGGTCAGGTTCGGCCGAGGATCGCCGAAAGCGCCTGGCGAAGCTCGCTTTCGGGGTCAGCGGGCAGCCGGTCTGCGCGCCAGCCGACGAAATCGTCCGGACGCACAAGCAGAGCCCCACCGGGCTGGAGTTCGGTGGCCTTCGCCCACGCGCCGTCGGGATCGAGGATGTCATCCGCGGGCCCGATCTGATGGACGGCGATCGGCACGCCGAGGGCGGTTGACGCCGCGGCGGCGGCCTCGACCCAGGGGGCGCCGTCGTCGCCGGTGAGCACGGTGAAGTTGCGGCCAAGCAGGTCGAGCGTCGACACCCGTCGGCCACCGTGCTGCACCCAGGCATGCGGGACCCGGGTGCCGGGTTGGCCACGCAATTCGTCGACCAAACCTGCGGCGTCGGGATCTGCGGGAGCCGGCTGGTCGGTCACGACCGCGGCTGACCGGTACTGGTAGCCGATCAGTAGAGCGAACATCGACGCCTCTTCGTCCGGCGGCAATCCCGGACCCTGGTCGTCCAGATCGATCAACGCGAGTGTCGGCCCGGTCAGCGACTGGTGCGCGGCAAATCGCCCGACGGGATGGCGCTCGGCGTGGAATGTGGTCAACAGCGCGGGATCTGCCGTCCCACCCAGGACTGCGGCCAGTTTCCAGGCCAGGTTGTGCGCGCTCTGAATGGCGGTGTTGGCTCCCCCGGCCTTGAACGGCGGCATGGTGTGCCCAGAGTCTCCGACGAGAAAGACTCGCCCGCACTGGAATTGGCCGGCCACCTGCTCGTACGGTTGCCACGCCGCGACCTCGATGATCTCGATGTCGATCTGCTCGCCGACGGCCTTGGTCAACATCTCGCGGCAGTACTCGGGAGTGAATTGCGCCGCGGTCTCGCCCTTTTCGGGAAAGTAGGTGGTGATGAACATCCCGACGTCGTCCTTGGCAACCAGGAATATGCCGTCCACTTCGGCATTCTTGACCTGCACGCCATCGCCATCGTTGAGGTGCGCCACGAACTTTCGCCACGGTGCGCGGAAGTAGAAGAAAACGACATAGATCGGCAGCGCACCGTGTCCCGAGGTGCTCAGGCCAAGCCGGTTGCGGATCGGACTGTGGACACCGTCGGCGGCGACAAGATAGTCGGCGCGAACCGTCTGGGACTCACCGGAATCCAGATCACGTAGCACCGCGGTGACACCGCTATCGTCTTGCTCGAAAGAGCACAATTCCGTTCCGTAGCGCACTTCGCTGCCATACCGGCGGGTTTCCGCGAGCAGCATCGGCTCCAGGCTGCTCTGCGGGCAGTACTGCACGGAAGGCTCTGGGCTGAGCTGATCCAGGCCGGCGAAGAACGCGTCGATGTCGATGGCGAGTTCTTCGTCCGCGCTGTTCAGCGTCGGCTTGACGACCATGTCTGAAACACGGTCGGCGACGGCATGGACCTCGTCGTCCAGACCCAGACCGCGAAGAATCTCCAGGCTGCGAAAGCTCAGGTTGCGGGCCTTCGGGTAGATGAAGACCTCGCGGCGCTTTTCGACCACCAGCGATGCGACCCCGTGTTTGGCCAGCAGAGCCGATGTGGCAAGGCCACCGGCGCCCGCCCCGACGATCAGAACCGGAACATGTGACGGATTAATCAGGTTCATGCTCGTCACCGCCCTCCTGCGGATACTCAAAAGTAATAGTTACTACTATATAGTAGTAACTATCACTTTTGTGCCAGCATCTCCGCCGCCACGCCGACTACTCGCTGCCGATCGGCGGCCACCAAACCGATCCGGGTGCGACGATCCACGATGTCATCGACGGTCAGCGCACCCTCATGGCTGATGGCGAACTCGAACTCCGCCCGGGTCACGTCGATCCCTTCGGCCACCGGGTCTACCGGCCGATCACACGTGGCAGCGGCGATGACGTTGGCCGCTTCGACCCCGTAGCGCAGGACCAGCGACTCCGGCAAGCCGGCCATCGGCGCGACGCTCGAGCCCGGATTCGCCGGCGCACCGACCAACGGCAGGTTTCGGGTCCGGCACTCCCCGGCTGCGAGTTCCCGCAATTCGACAGCCCGGTCGAGGACGTCCTCGGCCATGTGCCGGTACTCGGTCAGCTTGCCGCCGACCACGCTGATCACCCCGGAGGGTGACTCGACCACGGCATGGTTGCGAGAGACGTCGGCGGTGCGGCCGGTCCCGGTGTCGATCAGCGGCCGCAACCCTGCGTAGGTGCCGATCACATCGGCACTTTCCAGGGTGATACCCAGTGCGGTGTTCACGACGTCAAGCAGGAACCTCACCTCGGCCGAAGTCGGTTGTGGCACATCAGGAATCGGCCCTGGCGCTTCCTCGTCGGTCAGTCCGAGGTAGACCCGCCCCAGCTGTTCAGGCATGGCGAACACGAAGCGATTCAGCTCGCCGGGTATCGGAATCGTCAGCGCCGCCGTGGGATTGCCGAGGGCTGCGGCATCGAAGACGAGATGGGTGCCTCGGCTAGGGCGCAGCTTCAACGACGGGTCGATCTCGCCCGCCCACACCCCGGCGGCGTTGATGACGGCGCGAGCAGACATATCGAACGATTCGCCGCTGCGCTGGTCGGTCAGCCGCAGGGACGTGCCGGTGACCTCGGATGCGGCCGTATAGGTCAGGATTCGGGCACCATGCTGCGCAGCGGTACGCGCGACGGCGGCGACCAGTCGGGCATCGTCGATCAGCTGTCCGTCGTAGGCCAGCAGGCCACCGTCGAGCCCGTCCCGCCGAACGGCCGGGGCCATCTCGCTGACGCGCTGCGCGGCAATGCGGCGTGAGCCGGGCAGGATGGACGCCGGTGTGCCCGCCGTCTTACGCAACACGTCGCCGGCCAGGAACCCGGCCCGCACCAATGCCCGCTCCATTCGGCTCATCGACGGCAACAACGGGACCAGTTGCGGCATGGCCCGGACCAGATGAGGAGCGTTGCGCGTCATCAGAATTCCGCGCTCGACCGCGCTGCGCCTGGCGATGCCGACGTTGCCGCTCGCAAGATAGCGCAGCCCGCCGTGCACCAGCTTGGAGCTCCACCGGCTGGTGCCGAATGCGAGATCGTGCTTTTCCACCAACGTCACTCGCAGGCCCCGGGCCGCGGCGTCCAGCGCGATGCCGGCGCCGGTGATGCCGCCGCCGATCACGACGACGTCGGTCGGCTCGCCGTCGGCCAGCGCCGTCAGGTCGGCGGTGCGGCGCGCTGCGTTCAGGGCGGTCGACGTCATGAGAGGTATCCGTTCAGCGAGTAGGCGAGTTCGGCGGCCAGCGCGTCGGCATCCAGGATCGGTCGGACGATCTCGGCGGATTGAATGGCCGACTGGGTGATCAGCAGCACCATCGCGGCGAGCCGGCGCGGGTCGCCTGCCCGCACACCGCCGCCGCGTTGGGCCGCGCGCAGGTCGTGGGCGAGCGCGTCGATCAGCATCTGCTGGCTGCTGCCGAGCCGCTGGGCGATGTAGACGAGCGCCAGCTCCGACCGGAGCACCGCCATCACCAGCTCGTCGCGCCGCAGGTGTTCGGCCACCGCCACCACCCGGTCGACCAACGCCTCGCGGCCGCGTCCGCGCACCGGCACGTCATCCAGTGCCGCGGTGATGTGCCTGGTCAGCAGGGCCGCCAGCACCGAACGGGTGTCCGGCCAGCGGCGGTAGACGGTTGGCCGGCTCACCCCCGCCCGCCGCGCTATCTCGGCCAGCGTCACGCGCTCGACGCCGAAATCGACCACGCAGCTCGCGGCGGCCGCCAGGATCCGGTCCCCGGTCTCCACCGGTGCGTTACTGATTGACAGCATATGTAATACTGTAACGCATGCCTGAACAGTTGTTGCCGCCGATGAAGTGGAACGCGTGGGGTGACCCGCAAGAAGCCAAACCCCTCTCGGAGGGCATCCGATCGCTGTTGAAGCAGGCCCTGGGGGTGACGGACTCGCCCGCGGCCGAACTCGACCCGGAGCAGGTCAAATTGCGCCCGTCACAGTTGGCGGACGACCACCGCGAAGCGCTGGCCGCCATCGTCGGGCCCGACTACAGCCGCGTCGGCGACCGCGACCGACTGCTGCACGCCGGCGGCAAGTCGACGCTGGATCTGCTGCGGCGCAAAGAATCCGGCGTCCAAGAGGCACCCGATGCGGTGCTGCTGCCCGGCACTGACGACGAGGTAGCGGAGATCCTGCGGTACTGCTCGCAGCACGGCGTCGCCGTCGTCCCGTTCGGTGGCGGCACCAGCGTGGTCGGTGGACTCGATCCCATCCGCGGCGAATTCAGCGCCGTGGTGGCGCTGGATTTGCGGCGCTTCGACCAATTGCTCGCTTTCGACGCGGTATCCGGCGAGGCCGAGTTCGGTGCCGGCGTCACTGGTCCACGGGCCGAGCAACTGCTTGTTGAGCACGGGTTTTCGCTCGGGCATTTTCCGCAAAGCTTCGAATTCGCCAGCCTGGGCGGTTATGCCGCGACTCGATCGTCGGGACAGGACTCGGCCGGGTACGGCCGGTTCGACGACATGATTCGTGGGCTGCACGTCATCACGCCCGCGGGCGCGCTGAATCTCGGCCGCGCACCGCAGTCGGCGGCCGGCCCGGACCTGCGGCAGCTGCTGATCGGGTCGGAGGGCGTCTTCGGCATCATCACCCGGGTGCGGGTTCGGGTGCATCCGGCGCCCGACGTCACGCGCTACGAGGCGTGGTCGTTCCCCGACTTCGCCACCGGGACAGCCGCATTGCGTGCGGTCGCGCAAACCGGCACCGGCCCGACCGTGATCCGACTCTCCGACGAAGCCGAGACCGGCGTCAACCTGGCCACCACCGAGGCCATCGGCGAAACCCAGATCACCGGCGGCTGTTTGGCGATCACGGTGTTCGAGGGCACGGCCGCACATGCCGACAGCAGGCACACCGAAACCCGGGAGCTCATCACAGCGATGGGCGGCACCTCGCTGGGCGAAGCCCCGGCACGGGCCTGGGAGCATGGCCGGTTCGGCGCGCCTTATCTGCGCGACTCGCTGCTGGCCGCCGGCGCGCTCTGCGAGACGCTGGAGACGGCCACCGACTGGTCCAACATCCCCACACTGAAGGCCACCGTCACCGACGCGCTGACGGCCGCGCTGGCCGAATCCGGCACGCCGGCGCTGGTGCTGTGCCACATTTCGCATGTGTATGCCACCGGCGCCTCGCTGTATTTCACCGTCGTCGCCGGGCAACGCGGCAACCCGATCGAGCAGTGGCGCGCCGCGAAGACCGCCGCCTGCGATGCGATCGTCGCTGCTGGGGGGACGATCACCCATCACCACGCGGTCGGGGCCGATCACCGGCCCTGGATGCGCGACGAGGTTGGCGATTTGGGCGTACAGGTGCTGCGGGCGGTCAAAGCGACACTGGATCCCGCGGGAATTCTGAATCCCGGCAAGCTTATCCCGTGACGCGCCATATGACGCGCCGCGAAATCGGCCGGGTGACCGTGCTGACCAATCCGGCGTCGGGACATGGAAACGCGCCACACGCCGCCGAAACGGCGATCGAGCGGCTGCAACAGCGCGGCATCGACGTCGTGGCGATCGTCGGCAGCGACGCCGACCATGCCCGTCGCCTGCTGCACGCGGCGGTCGAAAAGGGCACCGACGCAGTGGTAGTCACCGGCGGTGACGGAGTCATCTCCGATGCGCTGCAAACGCTGGCCTGCACCGACATTCCGCTGGGAATCATTCCGGCCGGCACCGGCAACGACCATGCCCGCGAATTCGGGCTGCCCACAAAGGATCCGGAAGCCGCCGCCGATGTCGTCGCCGACGGCTGGACCGAAACCGTTGACTTGGGCAGGATTCGCGACCGCAAAGGTGTTGCCACGTGGTTCGGCACCGTTGCCGCTGCGGGATTCGATTCGCTGGTCACCGATCGGGCCAACCGGATGCGCTGGCCGCGCGGCCGGATGCGCTACAACCTGGCGATGCTCGCCGAGTTGTCGCAGCTGCGGCTACTGCCGTTCCGGCTGATGCTCGACGGACGCGACGAGATCGTCACCGACCTAACCCTTGCGGCGTTCGGTAACACCCGCAGCTACGGCGGCGGAATGCTGATCTGCCCCAACGCCGATCATGCCGACGGCCGACTCGACATCACCATGGTCCACTCGGCGTCGCGCAGCCGGCTGATTCGCCTGTTCCCCACCGTCTACAAGGGCCGCCACGTCGATCTCGACGAGGTGACAACAGCCCGGGCGACCTCGGTCGACGTGGAATCGCCGGGCATCAACGCCTACGCGGACGGCGAGTACATCTGCGCGCTGCCCGCCGAGATCTCGGCGGTGCCCGGCGCACTGCGGATTCTTCGACCTAACCGACTCCCCGGCTGAGCCAGGACACCTCGGCGCCGTCACCGCCGTCGCGATACACCTCGAGCGCCTCGTCCCACGCGGTGCCCAATGCCGAATCCAGCTCGGCGGCCAGTGCGTCGGCGCCATCGGCCATCATCGACCGCAGCCGCATCTCGCCGATCATCACGTCACCGTTGGCGCTCATCGCGCCGCTCCACAGTCCCAGCTGGGGCGTGTGGCTGAACCGCTGCCCGTCGACACCGGGACTGGGATCCTCGGTGACTTCGAATCGCAGCACCGACCAGGAACGCAAGGCGTTGGCCAATCGGGCGCCGGTGCCCACCGGACCGACCCAGTTGGTCACCGCGCGCAACTGCCCGGGCATGGCCGGTTGCGGGGTCCACTTCAAGTTGGGGTTGGCCGCCAGCGTCGACGACAACGCCCACTCGACATGCGGACACACCGCGGCGGGCGAGGCGTGGATGTACACCACGCCGGTCGTCACATCGGCGAACTGGTTCGACGCACGCATCTGCTGCTCCTTCGGCTCCACGAGGGACGTCTTCCCCAACGACCTGGTGACCCGACGAGCAGGATGCAACGATTTTTTGTGTCTTGCGTGTCTATTGTGCCTCGTGAGGCCCATGTTGCGCTAGTCCGAGTTATGAGCGGACAGCACGGTGTCCGACAGCACCGGCCACCTTGGCAGCGCCCACTCGCCGAAATCGCGGTTGGTGAGCACCACCAGCGCGAGCTTCGCCTCCGGATCTGCCCAGATAAACGTGCCTGATTGACCGAAATGGCCGAAGCTGCGGGCCGAGTTTTTCGCGCCGGTCCAATGCGGTGACTTGGCATCCCTGATCTCGAAGCCCAGCCCCCAGTCGTTCGGCCGTTGCTGACCGTAGCCGGGCAATACCCCGTTCAAACCGGGGAACTGCACGGCCGTCGCTTCGGCGTGCATCTGTGGCGATACCGTCGCCGGATTCAGCAGGTCACCGGCGAAGGCCGCCAAATCCGCCACCGTCGACATCGCGCCGAAGCCGGCGGCCTGCGCGCCGCCGTCGAGCCGGCTGGTGGTCATTCCCAGCGGATCGAACACCGCCTCGGTGAGGTAGCGACTGAACTCGATCCCGGATGCCAGCTGCACCGTCTCGGCCAGCACGCCGAAGCCATAGTTCGAGTAGATTCGCCGGGCGCCCGGCTTGGCCAGCGTCTCGTTGGAGTGCATCGCCAACCCCGAGGCATGGGCCAGCAGATGCCGAACCGTCGATCCGGGCGGCCCCGCGGCGGTATCGAGGTCGACGGCGCCTTCCTCGATCGCGATCTGCGCCGCGCGCGCCACCAGAAGCTTGGTCACCGACGCCAGCGCGAATTGCTTTCCGGTGTCACCGTGGCTGGCCAGCACGCCCGACGGTCCGACCACCGCGGCGGCCGCGGCGGCGACCGGCCAGTCGTCGAGTTCATCCAGTGCGACCATCGCGCAGGAGCCTACCGACCAAGCACTAGGTTGGCGGGTATGGGTCAGACAGTGCGCGGCGTGATTTCACGGAAAAAGGGTGAACCAGTCGAGTTGGTGGACATCGTGATCCCCGACCCCGGCCCGGGCGAGGCCGTCGTCGACGTCACCGCGTGCGGGGTGTGCCACACCGACCTGACCTACCGCGACGGTGGGATCAACGACGAGTATCCGTTCCTCCTCGGCCATGAGGCCGCCGGCACTGTCGAAGCGGTGGGACCGGGCGTGACAGCGGTCGAGCCGGGCGACTTCGTGATCCTGAACTGGCGCGCGGTCTGCGGCCAATGCCGCGCCTGCAAGCGCGGCCGACCCCACCTCTGCTTCGACACGTTCAACGCCGAGCAGAAAATGACGCTCACCGATGGCACCGAGCTGACGCCGGCGCTGGGCATCGGCGCGTTTGCCGACAAGACGCTGGTGGCCGCCGGCCAGTGCACCAAGGTCGATCCCGAGGCCGACCCGGCGGTCGCCGGCCTGCTGGGCTGCGGGGTGATGGCCGGTCTGGGCGCGGCGATCAACACCGGCGCGGTCACCCGTGACGACACGGTCGCGGTGATCGGTTGCGGCGGCGTGGGCGACGCCGCGATCGCCGGGGCAGCGCTGGTCGGCGCCAGACGCATCATCGCCGTCGATACCGACAACACCAAACTGGATTGGGCCCGTAAGTTCGGCGCCACCCACACCGTCAACGCACGCGAATTCGACGTCGTCAAAACCATCCAGGACCTCACCGACGGCTTCGGCGCCAATGTAGTGATCGACGCGGTCGGGCGACCGGAAACCTGGGAGCAGGCATTCTACGCCCGTGATCTTGCGGGAACCGTTGTGCTGGTTGGTGTTCCGACTCCAGACATGCGCATCGACATGCCGCTGGTGGACTTCTTCTCGCACGGCGGCGCGCTGAAGTCGTCCTGGTACGGCGACTGCCTGCCCGAACGCGACTTCCCCACCCTGATCGACCTCTACCTGCAGGGTCGGTTGCCGCTGGAGAAGTTCGTCTCGGAGCGCATCGGTCTCGGTGATATCGAGGCGGCTTTCCACAAAATGCATGACGGCAAGGTGCTGCGCTCGGTGGTGATGCTGTGATGGCTGGCATCGAGCGCGTTGTCACCCACGGCACCTTCGAACTCGATGGTGGCAGTTGGGAAGTCGACAACAACATCTGGGTCGTGGGCGACGATTCCGACGTCGTGGTCTTCGACGCCGCGCACACGGCGGCGCCCATCGTGGCGGCCGTCGGTGGGCGGAATGTGGTGGCGGTGGTGTGCACCCACGGTCACAACGACCATGTGACCGTGGCCCCCGAACTCGGCGACACACTCGACGCGCCGGTGCTGCTCCATCCCGGCGATGACGTGCTATGGCGGATGACTCACCCGGACAAGAACTTTCGCGCGGTATCTGACGGGGACACGCTGACTGTCGCCGGCACCGAACTGCAAGCGCTGCACACCCCCGGACACTCCCCCGGGTCGGTCTGCTGGTACGCGCCCGACCTGGGCGCCGTGTTCAGCGGCGACACCCTGTTTTCTGGTGGACCCGGTGCGACCGGTCGCTCGTTCTCCGACTTCCCGACCATCCTGCAGTCGATCTCGGGCCGGCTCGGCAAACTCCCCGGCGACACCGTCGTCTACACCGGGCATGGCGATACCACCAGCATCGGCGACGAGATCGTCCACTACGACGAATGGGTGGCCCGAGGCCACTAGCGACCGTCGAGAATTCGGCGCTTCTCGTCCTCAAACTCCTTTTCGGTCAGCGCTCCGGAATCCCGCAGTCCTGCCAGGGTTTTGAGTTGCTCCAGCTTGACGCCCTCGTCACTAGGTGCGTACGTCGAGAGGGACCTGTCCGACGTGGCGACGGGCGCCCCCAGATCGGTCGATAGCTGCGCGGGCGTCGGAGTCATCACCGGCGACGCCGACGGTTCACCCATGGGCTGCCACGCCGGCAACGTCGCCGCTCGAGTGCGAGCCAGCCAGATCGGCGCCGCGATCGTACCGATCAGGCCAACACCGAAGAGGCCGGCGAATATCCACGCCATCGAACCGGACGAACTGCTGTTGCCACCGTGACCGAACGCCAGTTGCGGGCTGATGAATCCGTTGACTTGCCCCTCGGTGGTGATTTTGTAGTCGCCCTCGGCGGGCACCTGCATCAGCCACACTCGCCGATGAGTGTCATTGTTGACTGTCGTTGTCCCGCCGTAGTTTTCAGTGAGTTTTGGCTCGGCAACGCCTTGTGGCGGATCGACGTCCACCCCGAGTTGCGGCACGGGCAGCCCGCCTCCGGACACGCTGCCGATGGTGAGTGTGTGGAAGCTGACGGTTGCCTCGCCGGCGGGCAGATGAACGGTACCCGAGCCCGGGATGGGCACCTCGCCATAGGCGTTGAATTTGTCCAGGACGAATGCGTTGAGCGTGAGGGTGAGAACGAAGCCGATGATCGATCCGATCATCAGCACGAGGGCAGGTGCCAGCGAAATTTTTGCGAGCCGCCTGCTAGTCATTCACGCAGTGTGACACTGTGGGCGAAGCGGTGCCAACGAAACCACGCAAAGCCAACGACACCGCAAAGGAGCAAACTGGGACGAAACGCGTAGGCGATTAAGGAGTGATGCTCATGGCCCCCAATCTCGTCGCCACAGTGCCCGATCTGTCCGGACGACTGGCCGTCGTCACCGGATCCAACAGCGGTCTGGGATTCGGATTGGCCCGTCGGCTCTCCGCGGCCGGCGCCGATGTTGTGATGGCGATCCGCAACCGCGCCAAGGGCGAGGCCGCAATCGACGAGATCCGCGCGACGGTTCCAAATGCGAAGCTGACCATCAAACCCCTCGACCTGTCGTCACTGGCCGGCGTCGCCGCCCTCGGCGAGCAACTCAACGCCGACGGCCGCCCCATCGACATCCTGATCAACAACGCCGGCGTGATGACCCCGCCGACCCGCGACACCACCGCCGACGGATTCGAATTGCAGTTCGGCAGCAATCATCTCGGGCATTTCGCACTCACGGCACACCTGCTGCCGCTATTGCGTGCCGCCGACCAAGCGCGGGTCGTTTCGCTGAGCAGTCTGGCTGCGCGCCAAGGTCGCATTCATTTCGACGATCCGCAATTCGAAAAGTCGTACACGCCGATGGGGGCCTACGGGCAGTCGAAACTGGCGGTGCTGATGTTCGCCCGCGAGTTGGACCGCCGCAGCAAAGAGGCCGGCTGGGGCATCCTCTCCAATGCCGCGCATCCCGGCTTGACCAAGACCAACCTGCAGATCAGGGCCCGTCGCACGGTCGGTCAAAACCCTCGACCATGGAACGGCTCTACAAGCTGTCGTGGCGGCTGACGCCGTTCCTGTGGCAGGAAATCGACGAAGGGATCCTTCCCGCGCTCTACGCGGCGACTTCCCCGCAAGCCGAAGGCGGTGCCTTCTATGGCCCCCACGGCATCTACGAGGCTAACGGTGGCGGGGTGACGGCGGCCAAGGTGCCCGCGCGTGCCCGTGACGAGGCCGATAGCCAGCAACTGTGGGAGATCTCCGAGAAATTAACCGGGGTCAGTTACCCGAAACCGGACTGACACCCGCGCGCCGCAGTTTGGACAAATCCCCAGCGGGTAGTCGTCGGAGATAGCGTCGTCGGCAGGGCGGAGTCTCGGCAGGACGGGAAGGTTCAATGAGCGAAAACGATAAAGTCCAAACCACTAGCGAAAACACCGGTGACGAGGAAACGACCTCCGCCGAAACGCCCGAACTCAGCGAGGACGGTAAGGAAAAAGTCCGCCAGATGCAGGAGGCCTATAAGGACGATCGGCCGACCGTTGTGTTGCCGGGCACCGATGGGACCATCTCCGGCGTTGCGATCAACGAGTGGCTTGACGACGACGGAAACCCGAAATTCGGGAAGGACAAGCAGCAAGACGACAACGAAAACAACCGGTCGTCGGCTTAACGGAAACCCGGTTGCGGTTCGGGGAAGCCCCGCGGCCCTCCGGGGAACCTCGGAAACCCCGGCCGCTTCCGATCCTGTGTCGACGTGGGCGCTTCGGTGGTCGTCGGCGGCGCTGAGGTCGTCGTTGTCGGTGCTTGTGTCGTGGTAGTTGTCGTCGTCGGCGCCTCGCTGGTTGTCGACGACGGTGTCCCGGTGTCCGACTCGGTCGATGACGGCGGATTGGTCGCAGGCGCCTGAGTGTTGGTGGCGCTCGACGGCGCAGGTGCGGTGCTGACGCCGGGCGCCGGTGTGGTCGGCGCGCTGCCGGAGGTGTGATGCAGGGTGATCATGACCGCGGCGGCGATGGCCAGCACCACAAGTGCGGTGCCGAGAGCAACCACCACCGGGCGGCGATACCACGCGTCGGCAACCGCGCCGGTCGCGGCTGGGCTGGAGTCGCCATCCAAGCTTGCCGGCGGCCGCGGGGCGGTCAGCCCGGCGCCACTGCTTGGTTCCGGATACTCGCCGGGGCGGATCGGCATGATGCCGGAGTCGTCGTCTGCCTCCGACCAGGCCAGCGCCGGTGCGGGCCTGGGTTCCACCGGAATGTCTGACATCGTCGTGGCATCGGCGACCGCTCCGGCTGCGGTGGGCGCCAACGCCGTTGGGCTGTCGGCCGGGCCGCGTGCGGCCCGCAATGCCGCGCCGATAGCCGCCGTCAGATGCGGTCGCGGCGCGGTAATGATCGGCGCGCCCAGCTGTTCCGAAAGGGTCATGGTGACCGTTGGGATGCTGGCGCCCCCACCCACCGAGGCGATCGCTACCAGATCTTCTGCTCGAATTCCGTTGCGCTGCAACGTTTCATGGACGACCGTCATGAACCCGTCCAGCGGCTCGCGGATCGCGTCCTCGAGTTCGTCCCGGCCGACCCGGACGTCGCCACGGTATCCGGGCACGTCGGCGGTCAGCGTCGTCTCGATGGTCGACGAGAGCTCTTCCTTGGCGTGTCGGCAAACGCCCCGCAGCCGAGCCAGCGAACCGATCGCCGAGGTCGCCGACGTGTCGAACGATCCGGTCGACGAGAGTTCTGTGACGACGTAGGTCAGCAGCGCCTGGTCAATCCGGTCACCGGAGAATTCAGCGTGCCGCACCGCAGGAGCGACCGCCTGGTAGCCGTCGGCGTCGAGCAGGGACAGGGTAGTGCCGGTGCCGCCGAAATCGCACACGGCGATGATCCCGCGACTCGGTATCCCCGGGTTGGCCTGTAGCGCGATCAGCGCTGCCACGGAGTCCGATACCAGCGCGAGTCGACCATCCGACCATTCGGATACCCGGCCCAATGCGACCCGCACCGCGCTGACCGCCTCCGGTCCCCAATGCGCGGGGTGGGTAACCGCGACCGGATCCGGCAGTGCTCGTCCATCTGTCACGGCGTAGGACAACGCCCGCAGCGCATCGGCGACCAGTGTCTCGCTGCGGTGAGGCGTACCGTCGGCCACCACGATGCTGTCCGGGTCGCCCACCCGGTCGACGAAATCGGTGATGACCAGCCCGGGCTCGTTGAGCATCGGGTTTTCCGACGGCACACCGACTTCGGGTGGGCGCTGCCGATACAAGGTCAACACCGGCTTGCGGGTCATCGCCCGCTCAGCGGTCACCGCCGCCAAGTTAGTGGCCCCGATCGAGAGGCCTAACGCCGACCGTCCTACGTCAGCCATATTGTCCAATCCGCGCGCATCGGCCACCAATTTATAGGTGCCATCACCGGATCGTGCCGGCCCCCGCGATCAGGGGCAGATCGAGCGGGGTGACCCAGCCCGGCGGGAGGTCGTTGACGGCCGGCACCGCGTTGAGTGCGCGCATCCCGGTGGCCAGACAACCGGCAGCGGCTGCATCGCGGCCGGAGCCGTCGGTGAACCGGAATGCGGTCTCCTGGGAGATGCTGGGCGTGCCCTCGATGTCGACCCGGTAGACGTCGTCTTTGACGCCGGCCGGCCAGTCCGGTGCGGCGTCAAGGCCGATGCGGTTGACGTGCTCCAGCTGGATGCGGGTCTGGCCTTTGTAGACCCCGTTGATGGTGAACCGGACGGCGGCCACATGTCCGGGCGGGATGACGCCCTTGGCCGTCTTGCGCTCGTTGGGCGTCACCCACTTGTCCCATGTGGTGGTGATCTCGTCGAGCATGATGCCGGCGGCGTGCGCGATCATCGGCACAGTGGCGCCCCAGGCGAAGATCAGCACATCGCGGTTTTCCAGCATCGGGCGAAATTCGGGCTCGCGTCCGATGCCCATCTCAATTTCGTAGTCGCCCTCGTAGTTGGTGTAGTCCAGCAGCTCGGATGCCCGCACGCTACGGATCTCCGAGCACACCCCCATCAGCGTCATCGGGAACAGGTCGTTGGCGAAGCCCGGGTCGATGCCGGTGGTGAAGCACGACGACTCGCCCAACTCGCAGGCCTCGGTGATCGGCTGGATCCAGTTCGGCGGATTCAGATGCATGGTCGGCCAAACCCATGGCGTCATCGCCGTCGAGCACACGTCGATCCCGGCCCGCAGGAACCGCGCGATCAGCGAGATGTTCTCGTCGGCGTGCGCCGCGGTCGGGCCGTAATGGACCAGCGCATCGGGCCGCAGGGCGATCAACGCGTCGACATCGTCGGTGGCGGTGACGCCGACCGGTTCGGCCAGCCCGCAGATCTCGCCGACGTCGCGACCGACTTTCTCCGGATTGCTGACCCCGACGCCGACCAACTCGAACAGCGGATGTTTGACAATTTCGGCGATCACCATCTTGCCGACGAAACCGGTACCCCAAATTACAACACGTTTAGCCACGCGCCACCTTCCGATCGACAACCCCCGGTTCACCCTAGGCGGCTGCGGTCGGCCTTCGGCCGGAACCGGAATGTCATCCTCTCGATCATCCGGTCGCGCAGCGTCAGTGTGTGCAGCAGAATCGCGGAGATGTGCGCGGCGATAACGGCCATCAGCGCATACGCGACGACCGAATGAGCTTGCCGCAGCACCCAAAACAACTGCGCGTCGAACGGTGCGATGCGCGGGAGCCGAAGTGAATCGAACACCACGACCGCTTCCCCGCCAGCCGAAACCATCGCCCAACCGATCACCGGCTGGGCCAGCAGCAGCGCGTACAGCAATCGCTCGGATAGCACGACGATCTTGCCTTCCAGCCTCCCCACCGTCGGCGGCCACGGCGGAGGGTGATGGGTAAACCGGTTGACCACACGCACCAACACCACCGCGAGGATGGTGATGCCCAGCGTCCAGTGGATCAAGATCAGCGTGGCGTAGTCGCCCACCGAGTTCACCATCGCGAATCCGATGAACAGTGCGCAGAACACCAGGATGGCTGTTAACCAGTGCAGCACCCTGCTCAACGCCGTGAATCGGCCCGGTTCGGGCGCCGCGGTCACAGCGCGACCTTGTCGACTTGTACCGCGGGTGGGCTTCCGGTCTCGCCGGTGCGACGTCGGTACGACGCGGCATAGACGGCCGATCGCGCGCTGAGCAGCGGATCGTCGGAAGGCTCGATGCCGGGCGGCAGCACCAGCGGATCGAAGTTGATGTCTCGGGCGTTGCCCGGCGCCTCGGTTTTGATCGAGTCGAGCGTGAGCATCCCGGCGTCGACGCTGCGCCGATCGGCCGGCCAGGGCAGCGTCGCGTCGTGCGTCGGATCGGCCGCCGCGCCGACGGTCAGCACCAGACGCCAGCGCAACGGGCCGGTCCGCAACTGGCGTACGAGCGCATCGAACAGCCCATCCGACCCCGACGAGGGAGGCAGCGCCTGCTGCAGCGGGGTCAGCGACCACCGCACCGGTGTCCGCGCGCCGGATTGGTTGACGAAGTAGAAGGCGTTCAACCCGCTGTACACGCTGTCGGCGAAGCCGGGTGTCGGCGGATGCTGCTTGACGATTTTCATTGCCCGCGCTGTCTCCGGATGTGCGGCCAGGAACCGAGCCATCGCCGCCGGATCGGGCTTGCCGGTGCCGGGAACCACGGCCGAGGCGATCAGCCGGTCGTAGAAGCCTTGTGGTGAATTGTCCAGGAAGACGGGAAGGTTCAGCGTTGCCATCCGCCATTGCTGTCCGCCCGGGAACCCGAACGCCAGGCCCAGCCCGCGGGCGGTCGACGACGCGTCAGCGGCGTGCGGGTTGCCGCCGGCCAACGAAAAGCGCCCGATCACCGGTGTGCGACCGGGCGCGAACACCGCCGCGGTCGACAGCGTCTGGCCGTTGCCGTTGCTGTCGAAGTAACCGGTCACGGCGACGCCTTTGGCGTGGTTCTTGCGGAAACCCGGTTGCCGGCCGAACACCTTGGCGAAACCGTCCAGGAAGACCCGCGGCGTCAGTCGCGCGGGACCGATCCATTTGTTCGCGTACAGCAACGCACCCAGGTCCACCGCCAGGAAGGCGCCGACGACGGCGGCACCCCGCAGCATGTCGCGCCGACTCGGACGCGCGGGCTGTTCAGTCATCACTAGCCTCTACGACGCTCACCTGACATTGGTTCAAGCATGGCCGCCGCATGGTCGGTTCCCGCGGAAAAGACACCAAAACGTCCCCAAGTGTTTAGCCGGAGTGACACCATGTCGCGTGATGACTATGCCCACACGCCCGGTCAAGGCCCGCACAGGATCGTCGGTGCTGCTTGCGGTGCTGACCGCTGTCGCGACCACGATAGGGATGTGCGGCGTGGCAAACGCGACCGGCCCGCAGACTCAAGTGACGTATCAGTTGAGTGGCAGTGCGCCGGTGGCGGACTACATCTCGTATCAGACGGACAGCGGCCAAACGGGCCAAACGCAGCAGGCACACGTGCCATTGCCATGGCAGACGCAGTTCACCGTTACCGGTTCCAAAGTGTTTGTGCTCAGCGCGCAGAGCCCCGGCTCGATCACGTGCACGATCCTGGTGGACGGCAAGGTGGTCAGCCAGGCGACCGCGAACGGAGCGCCGGCCCGCACCGTCTGCACACACTGACGCTTCGAGCGCGCCGGCACATCACCGACCGGCGCCAACCGGTCTGCGCGGTTTGGGTGGTGGGTAGACGACGCGGCCGATGCTCGCCGACAGCCAGCCGATCGCCCACCCGCCGAAGAACACCGCAAACGTGTGCCGGGTGGAATCGCCGGCGTGGGTGAACACTGTCGCTAAGATGACGGCCCAGACGACGCCACAGGCGATGCTGTAACCGACGTAGGTACGAGAATATTTGCGCAACAGACGAATTCGCTGCATCAGGCCAGATCGAAGCAGGGACATCCGGGCGCGCCGCGGAGGCTTGCCGTTGCCGTAGGTGTCGTCGAGCATCGCGATCAACTCCTCGCCGTATCGCCGCCGCCAGGCCGCCGGGTACCACCGCAGTACGCGCTTGGCGTCGCGGGGATTCATTGCGCCCACCCCGGGTCGGGGACATACAACGCGATCCCGAGCCGACGGGCACCCTCGGCCGCAATCGCCCCCAAACCGCGCACCGCCGTGGTCAATTCAGCCCGTCCAGCGGCGGTCAGCCGATATGGGCGCCTCCGCTCGTCGTGGCCCGCCGGTTCGATCAGCCCGTGTTCCTCCAGCGCGGTGATCGCGCCGTAGAGCGTTCCCGGCCCCAGCGTCACGCCCGCGAACGTCTCGATATCGCGTGCCAGCGCGTAACCGTGCTTAGCGCCCGACGCCAGGCTGGTCAGGATCAGCACACCCGGGTCATTTCGTCTGCCCAGCTTCCGAGCGGGTCGCGAACCACGTGCCATACTCGGCAACCTTAGTACGTATGACGTAATACGCCAAGCGTAATATTACGCGGGGCCTCGATCACCAGATCCTCATCACGCAGCGGATTCCCGGCTTATTCGATAGCTTCCGTCACTTGATAGTGACTATCGCTATCGGCCGTCGTAAGGTGTGGTGACTGTGTCCACACCCGAAATCGTCGCCTGTCTGGGCTCGAGCACGACTGCCGCCAAAGGCACCTATAACTGGATCGATGAACTGGCCGGCCGACCGCAAAACAACCGGTTCCGATTCGTCAACTTCGGCGTAGGCGGCGATCTGTCGTTCAACATCGCCAGGCGACTTGACCCGGTACTGCGTATAGCGCCGGACCGGGTCATCGTGCTGATCGGGGGCAACGACATCCTGGCGAGCGTCTTTCCCAATTTCCGACGATTCACCCGCGCCTGGAAGCGGCTGTCGGAAGAGCCCTCGCCGGCACGCTTCAAAGAGAACCTCGAACTCATCACCCGCCGGCTGCAGCACGCCACCCGCGCCGCGATCGCGTTGAGCTCCGTAGCGCCCGTCGGCGAAGCACTTCAATCCGACGACGCCATTCAGTCACGGCTCAACGATCTGGTCGCCACCTACAACGGCATCGTCGCCGACGTCTCACAACGCAACGGCGCCTACTACATTCCGTTCTACGAGTGCTTCCGTGATCAGCTTGCCCGCTCGTCGGCCGCCAAGCCGTTTACCCGTTTCTCCTTCGCCGCGTTCTACCGCGACTATCTACTCCGCGAAATGATTCTGCGACGCAGCTTCGATCAGATCTCGCAGACAAACGGCTGGGAATTTCACATCGACGGCATTCACCTCAACACCAAAGGCGGCCGCATCCTGACCGAAGTCGTTCAGCAGTTCCTCGACTCGCCTTCAAGATCGGCAGCGGGCGGTTTAGGCTCGCGCGTGTAGCCCGCTCAACGACGAGGACGGTCGACATGGGCATTGTGACCCGAACGAATGGCATGGCGCCGCCCGAGGTTCCGCTGGCCGATGTTCACCTGGGCACGTGGGACTTCTGGGCACTCAACGACGATCTGCGCGATGGGGCGTTCGCCACGCTCCGGCGCGAGGCCCCGATCTCGTTCTGGCCTGAGCCTGTCCAAGAAGGCTTCCAATCAGGTGACGGGCATTGGGCGCTGACCTCACTCGACGACGTGTTCTACGCCAGCCGCCACCCCGAGATCTTCAGCTCCAGCCCCAACATCACGATCAACGACCAGACGCCGGAGGTATCCGAGTACTTCGGCTCGATGATCGTGCTCGACGACCCGCGGCATCAGCGGTTGCGGTCGATCGTCAGCCGGGCTTTCACCCCGAAGGTGGTGGCCCGCATCGAGCAATCGGTGCGCGAGCGGGCGCACCGATTGGTCGCCTCGATGATCGCCGCTCATCCCGACGGCAACGGTGAGGCGGTCAGCGAGCTTGCCGGGCCGCTGCCGTTGCAGGTCATCTGCGACATGATGGGCATCCCCGAGGAGGACCATCAGCAGATATTCCACTGGACCAACGTGATCCTCGGCTTCGGCGACCCCGATCTGACGACCGAATTCGATGAATTCGTTCAGGTTTCGATGGAGATCGGCGCGTACGCCAGCGCGTTGGCGGAGGATCGTCGCGTCAACCACCACGAGGACCTGACCACCAGCCTGGTGCAGGCCGAGGTCGACGGCGAGCAGCTGACGTCGGCCGAGGTCGCGTCGTTCTTCATCCTGCTGGCGGTCGCCGGCAACGAGACGACACGCAACGCGATCAGCCACGGTCTGCTCGCGCTGACGCGTTACCCCG
>NZ_DATFZD010000182.1:0-2906 GCF_035314665.1 Mycobacterium sp.
GACGAGTGTCTGACCGGTGATGCGGGCAGCCAGCTCAGAGGAGAGGAACAACGCGGCGTTGGCGACATCATGGGCGCGGGGCGCGGCCAGCGGATTAATTCCATTGACGGCGTACTCGTGTGGCGGCTGGTCCTCGTTGCCCGAGCCCACATTGCCTGGTGCGACCGCGTTAGCGCGAATGCCGTACCGCCCCAGTTCGTCTGCCAAGGTTTTGACGAGCGAGATGACGCCGGCCTTGGCGGCGCCGTAGGCGGCATGGTAGGTCGCCGCCGCAATGCCGTCGACGGAGGTGAGTGCGACCAACGATCCACCGCTGCCCTGGGCGATCATGTGCCTTGCCACGGTTTGAAATAGGTAGAAGACCTGGGTCAGGTTGTAGTGGATCGCCACGTCCCACAGTTGGGTGGTGAAGTCCTCAACCTTTGACCAGGTCGCACCGCCGATAATGTCGACGCAGACATCAACACCGCCCAGAGCTGCGACGGCTTCGTCGATCGCCCGACTGACCTCCGCGGGGTCGGTCATATCGGCAACAATCGGGATGGCATTACCTCCCCTGCCGACGATTTCGCCGACAATGCGATTCGCGCGCTGCTGGTCGATATCGATACAGGCCACCGTGGCGCCCGCCTCAGCAAGGGCCAGCGACGTGAACCATCCATGGCCCGCGCGCTCCGGGATGTAGCCCGCGCCCGACACAACGGCGCGCTTACCGGATAGTCCAAAATCGATCACGGCCGACCTCCATTGCAACGCGACCAGTCAGCCTCAGATCGGTGATGGCCGACAATCGTATTGGTGGAGTATCGGGACCGTCTCGACCGCTGTCAATCACGACTCACGGCAAACGGGTGGTCACGTCACTCCGGCAGGCGGCAATGCGCAATGCAGTACCTGTTTCGTGTTCAAACGTTCAGCGAAAGGCCATGGCAGCGTAGATTTTTCGCTGAATGGTGTCCGCTTAGCTGGTAGCTGAGAGCGTAACTTCAGCGGATTCGCCGCCGGGTAGTTGACTACCCGATTCGGTGACGTCTTGTGCCGGAGACGAGATGTCGACCGGTCCGGAGGTGGCGTGTTGGGGCGACCCGGTGCGTAGCAAGCGCCGCAGCAGCTCTCGGTCATAGGCGCCGGCCTGGGTGGAATCGATGAAACGCTCCACCACTTCGACGAACCGGTCCGGATCATCGTCGAATGGGAAATGCCCGCTGCCCTCGAAGATCGTCAGCCGCGAGCCCCGCATGGCAGCGTGTGCCAGCCTGGCGTGAGTCACCGGTATCACCGAGTCCTGCTCACCCCAAATGAGTTGTACAGGAACGGGTTCAGCCAGATAAGCGCGATCAAGCATCGTGATCATTTGGCCACGCCAGTCGATCGACGAACGCACTGTGCGGGAGAACGCCGCGCAAGCCGCCGGTTCGGAAATGTCCGCCAGCAACCTCAGCACGTTGGGGAGGTCGCGGCCAAAGCTGGTCGAACCCGCAGTCAGCCGGACTACCCGCCCGGCAAGCCGCAGCGCCGGCTGTACACCCGGCAGGCGCAGTGCCGCAAGCGCTTCACCGACCATCGGCAGCGAGGCCAATCGCAACGCGATGCTTACGTCCGTGGTGACCCCTCCGGTGCCGACGAGCACCAGCCGCTCGACGAATTCCGGAAACTGGTACGTGAATTGCATGGCGACGCCGCCGCCCAGCGAATGCCCAACCACAGTGGCGCGGTCGATGCCCAGCACCGACAGCAGATCACGCAGCCCGTTGGCGTACGCCGCGATCGAGGAGTCGTTCCGCGGCTTGTCCGACTCGCCGTGACCCAGCAAGTCCGGCGCGATCACAGTGAACCGCTGAGCCAGCCTGGCTTGCACCGCGTTCCACACTGATGAGTTGGCACCGAGGCCATGGATCAGCACAATGGCAGGGCCTGACCCGGCGATCCGGAATGCGCACCGGTGGCCATGGATGGTGCGGAACTCCAATGACGGAGTTACGTCGCGCACCGGACGGAGGATGGGTGTACCTGCCGTCATCCTCCCAACCGCGTGGTGTCGGGCGTTTCGACTCGCGCCGACGATGTGTCGTGAGTGGGCCTTTGCAAGGGCGTGCGGCTGCCGCACGTTGCCCTGTCGATCCGAGACTGTCGTCGAACCCAGCTCTTTCGAATCAGAAAATGTCGCTACTGGCTCCGATGTCGGCGTGCGCGGCGATGGCATGGCCTTCCCCTTTCAGCGCAAGATATTTCGGCTGGTCCAAGTCGCTTGACGGAGATCTTCCGAGGCGGTGAGCGCTCGATCAGGGGGGGCCTTCGTCACGGTCTTGGAGCTGACGACAAGGAGGCTAATCCCGGGACCTGAGCAAACCATATGATGAACTTTTAATAACTCTATGAAGCGCGATCGGACCGATGTACAGCTACTACAGTTCGGCGTGGCTTGCACGCGGGTCTATTTTCGCTTTTTAGGGGAGAGGGATTATGGCGGTGAGATTTCCGTAGGTACTGCTTCCAGTATCTCAGTACAGTGTATCTTAGCAGCTAGATAGAATTTACTGACGTACTGATGTACGTATCTGCGTATTTCTGACATTCCTGATTCTGGGTAGCCAGCTAGGCAATTAGACAATGACGTTGGTTCAGCCGATTGAGTCGGCACGCAAATTACAGGTATGTTTTGCTACTTCACTACGTAGAACAGGTATCGCCCTTTGTAGCAATCAATATGGACCTCTCCGCGGAACGACTTGCTCGTCGCGTGCCGATGCCAGCAGTTGCACGACGCGCATCATGGAGGGGTGCGGGTCGGAGTCGGGGTCTCCACCGCGCCCGACGCACGGCAGGCCGCGGTGGAGGCTGCAGCGCACGCGCGCGACGAGCTCGCGGGCGCGGCGCCGTCGCTGGCGGTGCTATTCGCATCGCGA
>NZ_DATFZD010000183.1:0-6478 GCF_035314665.1 Mycobacterium sp.
ACGCCGCGGTGCTTGTGGTTCTTGAGCGTGCCGACCACAAACCCGCTGCCCACCTTGACCGCGTTGCGGCGCAACTCAACGCGCCGACGCAGGAAGTCGACGTCTGATACGCGCAGCGCCGCGGCCTCGCCCAACCGGAGCCCGCCGACCCCGAGCACCAGCACCAGGGACTTGTACCCGCCGGACTCGTCGGCGAGCCGCTGCAACTGTTCGGCGGTCAGGTAGACGTTGCGCCGCGGCGGCTGCTTCGGCAGTTTCACGCCGCGGGCCTGGTTGGAACCAATCAGCCTGTCTCGCACCGCGTCATCGGGGATCCGCGCCAGTACCGAGTACGCGATTCGCACCACCCCCGGGCCGCGCCGCGACGACAGGTCCGCCACCCACGCCTGCACGTCGCTGTAGCGGACATCGGAGATGCGGACGCCACTCCAACGCCGCGCGACGTGTGCACCCCAGCTCAATTCATAGGATCGGAGGGTTGACGCCTTCAGGTGCCCGCGCTGCCGCTCTAGCCACGTCGGGCCGAGCTCGCCCACCGTCACCCTGGTGGTCCGAAGACCTCGTACGCCAGGTGCTTGGGGTTGAAAGGCATGGTCTCCTTTATGTTGCTGTCGGCATACGAAGGGCGTTTCTCGGAGCCGAAGATGCCGTGCAGCCGCGACACCGTCAATCCGCCAGCACCGATCACCAGCAGTACGACTAGCGGAATCCACAGCCGCCTCAGGACCCGGAAAATCGTAAATCTCCTCCAACTGACTCCACATCCTGCGCCAGCAGCTTGAACATGCAACTACACATCGGCCGCAACACGCCAGACGGCGGCGCCTCGAGTGCGGTGGGGTAAATCACCAGAGATCCTGACAGGCCCCGGGAATGGAATGCCTCCACCGCAACGCCGCCTTAAGCTTCTAATGAAAGTTTGAGTTGCTCACCATACATACCGAGCGATGCGGTGGTCAACATCTCATGATGTGTGCAGTCGACCGAGTACGTTGTAATGTCGCCAGCAACGTAGGGTCGCCAACTTTGCAGATGGGATGAACCGTTCCTATTTCTACTTCGCGCTGCGGAGAATATGACCATATCGCCATCAAAGACATCAGGCACGTGTTCCTGCAGGTACGAGTGGTTAGCAGTAACACTTTGAACCATGAACTCCAACAGCTGATTGGGAGCAAACTCCACTACTTCTTCTAGTTGTTGGTGAATTAACTCCGCTGCCTGCGGGTAGGTAAGAGGCCCCGACTGTTCTGGAATATCTATATGATTGATTCGCAAGATGTGTTCCAGGATTTGGCTCTCGTCTGAGGCTTGATTTCTCGCGATGACCCTGTTAGTGCTGAATGCATCGTCGAGCAGTACCAAGCGTTGGACTGCGCATCCGCGTCGATTAAGCTCAATGGCGAGCTCGTGGGCTACGACGCCCCCAAGAGACCAGCCGAGAAGCTTGTAGGTCTCGGCAGGATAAACGGCTTGGAGCCTGTCTGCATAGCTTGCCGCCATGCTACGAATCGATCCAGGTTCAGCTTCGCCATTTTGCGGGATTTGGTTAATTCCGATAATCGGGCAATCCAAATAATTGCCCAGAGCCCGATATGACCAGCTAAGCCCGAAACCGTCATGAATACAGCACAGCGGAACACCCGTACCCTCCTTGAGGACCTCAACGGGGACTACTTCCATCGCACTGTCATGTCCGCCCAACTGCTCACTCAAGCTTCGAACGGACGGCGCCTCGAACACGGTGCGCACCGCAAGGCCGGCATCCAGGGCGGTGTTGACCGCGGCGATCACCCGCATCGCCGACAGCGAATCCCCGCCCAGGTCGAAAAACGAGTCGTCGACCCCGACCCGCTCGAGCCCGAGCACCTGGGCGTAGATGCCGGCCAGGATCTCCTCGGTGAGGCTGGCCGGGGCGCGGTACCGATCAACATCGCGGTATTCGGGTGCCGGCAGGGCGCGGGTGTCGAGTTTGCCGTTGGGTGTCATCGGCAGCGCGGCCATCACCACCACCGCGGCCGGCACCATGTAGGCCGGGAGCCGCTCGCCCAGCGCGCCCCGCACCCCGGCCGGGTCGACTGCGCCCGTCTCCGACTCGGTGACATAACCCACCAGGCGTTTATCGCCGGGGCGGTCCTCGCGGGCGATCACCACCGCCTGATCGACCCCGTCCAGCCCGGCCAGCGCCGCGCGCACCTCACCCAGCTCGATGCGATACCCGCGGATCTTGACCTGCTCATCGGCGCGCCCCAGATAGCGCAGCTGCCCATCCGTGCCCCACCGCACCAAATCCCCGGTGCGATACATCCGCGCCCCGGACCCCCCGAACGGACACGCCACAAACCGCGACCCGGTCAACGCGGCCCGACGCCAATACCCACACCCCACCCCGGCACCGGCCACATACAACTCACCGACCACCCCGGCCGGCACCGGACGCAACCAGCCGTCCAGCACAAACAACGCCGCCCCCGACACCGGCGCACCGATCGGCGGCGCACCCGACCCGACTGTCAACGGCGCACTGATCGTGGCATACACCGTGGTCTCGGTGGGGCCGTAGGCGTTGACCATCACCCGCCCGGGCGCCCACCGATCCACCACCTCGGCCGGGCAGGCCTCACCGGCCACCACCAACGCCGCCGACTCCAACCCCTGCGGTGATAACACCCCCACCGCCGACGGGGTCTGGCTTAAAACGCTGACCTGTCCGGCAACCAGCACGGCGTGGAAGTCTTCCGGTGAGCCCGCCACCGACTCGGGCACCACCACCAGCCGCCCACCACCCAGCAGCGCGCCGAAGATCTCCCACACCGAGAAGTCGAAGGCATAGGAGTGACACTGCGTCCACACCTGTCCCGCCGCCGGCAGGCCGACATCCAGTGAGTCGAACAGCCGGGTCACGTTGTGGTGGCTGATGGCCACCCCCTTGGGGACACCGGTGGTGCCCGAGGTGTAGATGAGGTAGGCGATATCGTCGGGGGCCGGCGCCGGCAATGCGGTGCTGGGTTGGCTGTCCACAGCGGGGTCGTCGACATCGATGACCGCCACGTCGCACCCGTCCAGCCGCCCGGCCAGCCCGGTGGTGGTGATCGCGGCGATCGGCGCGGCATCCTCGATCACGAACCCGATCCGGGCCGGCGGCAGGCCCGGGTCGATCGGCAGATAGGCCGCCCCGGTCTTCAACACCGCCACAATCGCGATGACGGCCTGAGCTGAGCGCTCCAACAGCAGCGCCACACACTGTCCCGGGCCCACCCCCTGGCCGGCCAACAGGTGCGCCAACCGGTTAGCCGCCTCCTCAACCTCGCGATAGGTCCACGAACACCCCCCGCAGCTGATCGCCACCGCCTCGGGTGTGCGCCCCACCTGCGCGGCGAACACCACCGGAACCGACACCGGCCTGGGCGCCGGCCGGGTCAACACCGCCCGGTTGCCCCACCCATCCAGGTCGGCGCGCTCACCCTCATCGAGCACATCGATCGACGAGAGCCGCCGTGTGGGATCGGCGGCCATCGCCACCAACACCCGCTCCAACCGCTCGATGAGCGCCTCGATGCTGGCCGGGTCGAACACATCGGTGTCGAATTCGACGCGAAGGCCCAGTTCGTGGCCCGGCATGGCTTGCAGCGTCAGCGGGTAGTGGGTGGATTCGCGGCCGGTGATCTCGGTGATGGCCAACCCGTGGACGTCCAACAATGCGGCGGTGTCGATCGGGTAGTTTTCGTAGACGAAAAGGGTGTCGAACAATTGGTCCTGACCGGTGATGCGGTGGATCTCGCTGAGCGCCAGGTGTTGGTGCTCAAGTGTGTCGTTGTGGGCGCTTTGCAGTTGGTCGAGCAGGTCGGCGATGGTGGTTGCCGGTGTGATGTTCGCGCGCACCGGCACCGTGTTGATCAACAGCCCCACCATCGATTCCGCGCCGGCCACCTCGGCTGGCCGCCCCGAGACCGCGGTGCCGAAGGCGACATCGTGATACCCGGTCAGCCACATCAGCAGCTGCGCCCACGCGGCTTGCAGCACGGTGTTGACGGTGGTGTGGCATGAGCGGGCCAGCTCGCCAAGGGCCCGCGTGGTCTCCTCAGACACCCGAAACGAGGTAGTGCCTCGCGGGCCCAGCCCCAACCGGCCCGGCGGCCCGACCAGTGTGGGGGTGTCAAAACCGGCGAGCACCTCGCGCCAGGCCGCCTGGGCGGCAGCACGGTCTCGATCGGCCAGCCAGCTGACAAACCTGCGATACGACCCGGCCGCGGGCAGCCGCTGCCCGTAATAGCTGGCGAATATTTCCTGCAGCAGGATCGGCAGCGACCAGCCATCGAGCACGATGTGGTGATTAGTCAGCACACACCGGTGGCGGTCCTCGGCGGTGCGGATCAACGCCACCCGAAAGGCCGGCGGGTCGGTGAGGTCGCAGACCGCGGCGCGTTCGGCGGCGCACACCCGCTGGATCTGCTCATCGGGGTCTAGGTCGCCCCCGCTGAGGTCGACGTATTGCCAGGGCGTCACGGGATCGGCCGGGATGATCTGCACCGGCTGGTCGAACTGTGAGCAGAATCGGGCCGCCAGGTTGGGGTGGCGGTTGACTACGGTGTGCACCGCATCGCGTAGGCGGTGGGGGTCGAGAGGGCCGGTCACGGTGATGTCCAGCTGCATTGCGTACAGATCACCGAAATCCTCAGCGGTGCTGGCGTGGAAGAGCAGTCCCTGCTGTAGGGGGGTCAGGGGTAGTACGTCGGCGATCCGGTATTGCTGGTGCAGCTCGTCGATCTGCTGTTGGGTTAGCCGGGCAGGAGCGATATCGGAGGGCGTCAGCCCGCCCCCGCCGTGTTGGACATGGGCGCAGATGCCGGTCAGGGCGTCAAACCACAGTTGGCTGAGCCGGCTGATCTGGGCGTGATCCAGTGTCGATGGTGCCCATGTCCAATTGGCGTGCAGGTGCGGGCCGGTGTCGGTGTCGATGGTGCCGGCGTTGAGTTCCACGGTGTGTGCCAGCGGCATGGGTATCGCGGTGGCGGCGCCGGTGACCGACAAGCCGTCTTGGCTGATCCGCCACATGTCATCGGACATCTCGGCTGCGGCTGCGCCGAGCCGTCCGAGGTAGTTGAATCCGATCGTCGGGTCGGACCCGGCGAGGTCGACGTCGGTGTTGAGGTAGCGCAGCAGACCGTAGGTCAGGCCGTCGGGCAGGGCGCGAAGCTGTTCTTTGGCGTCTTTGATCACCGCACCGAGCGCGGTTTCGCCGGCCACTACTTGCGCCCAGCGCAGTCCACCGACGGTCAACGACACCGGGTATTTGGTGGTGAACCATCCCACGGTGCCCGACAGATCGATATCGGGGGCTAGTTCTTCGTGGCGGCCGTGGCCTTCGACGTCGATGCCGATCGGCGCGGTGCCGGTGCCGGTGCCTAAGAATTCCGTCCACACCAATCCGAACCCGATCAACAGGATGTCGTGTATCCCGGCGTGAAACGCCGCGGGCACCTCGCCGAGCAGCAGGCGGGTGGTCTCGGTGTCCAATGACACCGACAGGTGCCCGGCGCTGGCGTAGGTATCCACCGCAGGTTGCACTGCCGGCAGCGCGGCCGGGGCGGCTGCCACCTGTCTCCAGGTGTCGGCCTGGTCCACCACCGCCGGGGTGTGTGCGTGCTCAGCTAGCAGCGATGCCCATCGGGCAAATGATGTCCCCGCCGCCGGCAATGCCACCGGTTGCCCGTTGTGATGTTGGGCCCAGGCGATGTTGAGGTCTTCGAGCAGGATCCGCCAGGACACCGCGTCGATGGCCAGATGGTGGATGATCAGCGCCAGCTGGCCGGTGTCGGCGACCCACAGTGCGCTGAGCATCGCCCCGGCGGCTGGGTTCAACCGCGACCGGGCTGTCATCAGCGCCTCGTCGGACAACACGTCCACCGATTGCAGGCATTCGCCGGCGTCGACCGTACCGGCCTCGGGTACCTGTAACGACCATCCCCCGGCGCCGTCGTCATCGACGCGAAGCCGCAGCATGGCGTGGCGATCCAGCACGGCCTGCAGCACCACCACCACGTCGGCCTGGGTGACCCCGGCGGGGGCTTGCACCACCATCGTCTGGTTGAACTGCTCGACCGGGCCGTCCCCGCTGTGCAGCCAGCGCATGATCGGGGTGGCCAGCACCGGCCCGACACCCTCATCGATCGGGCCGGCCGCACCGCTGGCCACCCCGGCTACCCGGGCCACCCCGGCGACCGTCTGCTCGACGAAGATGTCGCGCGGTCGACATCTCAGACCGGCTGCCCGCGCGCGCGCCACCACCTGCATCGACAAAATGCTGTCCCCGCCGAGTTCGAAGAAGGAGTCGTTGATTCCGACGCGGTCGAGTCCGAGGACTTGGGCGTAGATGCCGGCCAGGATCTCCTCGACGGCGTCGGTGGGGGCGCGGTAGCGGTCGACGTCTTGGTATTCGGGTGCCGGTAGGGCGCGTTTGTCGAGTTTGCCGTTGACC
>NZ_DATFZD010000184.1:0-4842 GCF_035314665.1 Mycobacterium sp.
GATCCGCGCTGACCCACACGTCGACGCCCGCGACCGGTGCGAAGATGGCTCGCGCCGACCGGATCATGTCGGCGTTCGTACCGGTGATCACGACTGTGGTGACGACCGCGATGAGCACCGTCATCACCGTGGCCCACACCCGCCGCGGTGCACGCTCAATCGTCGCCGCCGCGAGTCGCCCCACCGATCCGAACATCCGGGCCGTTGCCGCGGTCGCTTTGATGATCAGCCCGGTGAGCGCGAAACCAAGCGCGATCTCGGCGGTGAACACAGCAAAGATCGCGGCGAATGCAATTGAGCCGCGCTGGTATACAACAATCACAATCGATGCCGCGAACACCGCAACGGCGGCAATCCCGCATGCCACCCGCAGCCATCGCGGCACGAAATCGGCGGCTGAAACCCCGACCGGTGCCAAGGCCTCGATCGGTGAAACCTTATACACCTGCCGCGCAGCCATCGCCGACGCTGCACCGCTGGTGAGCACCGTCGCCGCCAAGGCCACCGGTATCGCATAGCCGGGTAACCCGTACTCCACCTGAGCTTCCAGACCTTGGGTAATTGCCGGAGGCAATCGCCCAATCGCCATCCGGCCCATCGCGATTCCGATGCCCGCCCCGATCGCACCGCCGATCACCCCGAGAATCGCGGCCTCGGCGAGCAGGTCGCGAACGATGGTGACACGTCGGCCTCCGATCGCACGCAGCATCGAGATGACCGGCCGCCGCTGAGTGATCGCCATCGTCATCGTGGTGTAAACCAGAAACGCGCCGACCACCAACGCAACTCCCGCACCCATCAACGCCATGTAGTTCATCAGCTTGACGCCGTCGCCGGCCCGGGCCGCCCGCATGCTCGGATCCGCAACGATTGCCCGACCCTTCACGGCGCCCGTGACCGCGGTGCGCACCGCTGCGAGATTGGCACCGGGCTTTGTCGTGATCAGTATCGAGTCAAGCTGGCCGTTTCGTCCGGTTATGTCCTGCGCCAACGTAAGTGGAGCCAGCACGTAGTGTCCGCCGTTGAGGTCCGCCAGCTGCTTGCCGGTGAGTACATCCGTGACTGCGACCGAAGCCGAGCCCAGCCGAAACGTCTCGCCTTTGCGGTGACCAACACCGGGCCCGACCTGGACACCGTTGGGGTTGGCGGACAACGTCTTTAGCGGTTTTGCAACGGCGTCTTTCAGGGCGCCGCCCAAGGCAGCGCTGCTCTTGTCTGCGCCGAACAGCAGAACCGGACCCGATGCCGTCGGCGCGGAAGTCCGAATCATCGGTGCCGCGGTCGCGACGCCCGGAACGGCGGCGACTTCGGCCGTTATCGTGTCGGGAAATCCCGCGTCGGTAATGCCAGAGACCTCAAGCGCCGCGATTCCCGCGATCCCGTCGGACAGCCGGTTGACCGATCCGGTGATCGAGCCGAAAATTCCGAATACCGCTACAAGATACATTGCGGAGACTGCCATTACGGCGATCGAGGCTATCGTGCGCCGAGGATGCACGACGAGTTCGCGGAGGCTGAACACACGCAGCCGGCTCGCCGTGGCCGCGATGGCCGAGCCCGGTCTCATCCCGCGACCGTTGACAACTCGTCCGAACCGACGCGTCCGTCTTGGAGCGTGATCACCCGATCCGTCGTCGCCGCGGCATCAGCGTTGTGCGTCACCATCACCACCAGCCGATTGCCGCCGTCCTCGTGCGCCACTTCTGCAAGCAGCGCCAAGATCGAAGCGCCCGTTGCGGAGTCGAGATTCCCGGTCGGTTCGTCGGCAAGAATCAGCGATGGGTCCATCATCAGCGCCCGCGCCACCGCGACCCGCTGCATTTGACCGCCCGACAGTTCTGCCGGACGGTGCTGTGTTCGGTTGCCGAGGCCAACCCGGTCCAACAGCCGAACCGCATCCGACTTGACCTTGCCCAGCCGGACACCGTCGAGCAGCTTCGGGACGGCCACGTTTTCCCACGCCGACAGGGTCGGCAACAGGTTGAAGAACTGAAAGATGAACCCCACGCGACGATGGCGGAATTCCGACTGCTGTTCGTCGCTGAGGTGACCAATCTCTTCGCCGTCGAATTTGATCGAGCCGGAATCGGGAGAATCCAATGCCCCGAGCAGGTGCAGCAACGTGCTCTTGCCCGCCCCCGACGGTCCGACCACCGACACAAACTGCCCGCCCGCGAACCGCAGGCTGATCGCGTCGAGTGCGCGCACGCCCTGCCCGCCGACCCGGTATTCGCGTACCACATCGCGAAGTTCGATCGCCAAACCGTGCATCGGCGTATCGCGGGTATCGAGTTGTGTGTTCATGGTCCTCCCGCGTGGCCGCAGCACTCAGCCAGCCGCGGCGACCTGTGCGCGACCAACTGTCCATACCATCATGTCGTACGGGCACTACTACGAGATATAACGTGCCGGGGGTTCAATCGGTTCGACCATTTCGCTCGCCGGATTCCATCGGTAATCTGCCAAGAGAAAGCACGCATTTGCAACGTTTTTGACAGGAGCCGCTTCTCCCATCACCTGCGCTACAAGACGTGAACTCATTGTCGTCGCTTACGAAGGAGACCGATCCGATGTCGCTACCCGCGCTTGAAGATATCGCCGCCCACACCGGGAGCAGCCAGCCGATCGACGGGGTAACCCGGATCGAGACCAGCCCGCGGGAGAAGGCCACCCCGATCATCATGGAGATGATGCACTCGGTGTACCCGCACGACGAGGTGTTCGGCCAGTACTGCACCGTCAACGACTACATCGACTGTCCGCCCGATGAGCTGTTCGCTTACATGGCCGATACCCGTTGCTTGGAAGAGTGGACCTATAGCCTGCGCGGATTTACCGAAACCGACGAGCCAGGGCTATGGCAGGCCTACGACCGACTGGGGTCGGAGACCAAGATCTACGTCCGAACGGAGGCCGCCGAGCAGGGCCGTACTGTCGACTACCACTGCGCGTGGGACCAGGGCAAGCATCTGTGGATGATCTACCTGATGCGGGTCATCGATGCGCAAGCCGTGCTGGACAAGCCGGGTTCGGTGGTGCTGTGGACCAACTGTCACCATCCGTTCTACGACCACAACCCCTATCCAGACGCCAGCCCGCCGGAGCGGCCGGTGTGGGTGGGGGACTTCTGGGACATGTTCGGCGCGGGCCATCTACTGGAGATGAAAAACCTCAAAGCCATCGCCGAATACCGCCATCACAATGGGCTCCCCGTGACACCGGACTGGATGCGATAAGGCTCGGCACAACGAAACCCGGCTTACCGCTTGGTATTACGGCTAAATAGGCTCTAGGCCAGTCAGGTAGCGCTGGGCCAGGTCTTGGTAGGCCTTCGGGTTCACGTTCACCCACATCTCGGCGCCCGTGCCCGCGATCGGTCCCTTGACCGTTGCCGGTGCACCGACCACCAGCACCTCGTCGGGAATCTTGGTGCCACCGGTCACCACCGCGCCGGCCGCGATCAAGCTGCGCGAACCGATCACCGCGCCGTCGAGGACGGTGGCATGGTTGGCGATCAACGCCTCGGCCCCGACATGGGCCCCGTGAATGAGGCACATGTGCGCCACCGTCGCCCCCGGGCCGATGTCGACCGGGATGCCGGGCGGCGCGTGCAACACCGACCCGTCCTGCACGTTGGCCCCCTCGCGCACGATGACGGGCGCGTAGTCGGCGCGCAGCACGGTGTTGAACCACACCGACGCACCGGCCTCGATCGTGACGTCGCCAATCAAGGTGGCGGTTGGTGCGACGAAGGCAGTGGGATCGATTTTCGGCGACCGGCCTTCGAAGGAAAACAGCGGCATCGTTCACATATACCGCAGGCCGGGTATTAGGGCGTCAGGACCTGATTAACCGGCAGTAAAGCTCGCCGTCGTTGCGCGAACCCGTAGAAAAACTGTAACGTGTTCTAGTTAGAAGCTTACGAGTTGGAGGCCTGATGGCTACCGAGACTGCCGCTGTCCGCGAGATCGACGCCGGCACCCTGCCCGACCGCTACGCCCGCGGCTGGCACTGCCTGGGCCCGGTCAAGGACTACCTGGACGGCGAACCGCACGGGATCGAGGCGTTCGGCACTCACCTCGTCGTGTTCGCCGACTCACAAGGCGACGTGCACGTCCTCGACGGCTACTGCCGGCACATGGGCGGCAACCTGGCACAGGGCACCGTCAAGGGCGACGAAGTCGCGTGCCCGTTCCACGACTGGCGTTGGGGCGGCGACGGCAAATGCAAGCTGGTGCCGTACGCCAAGCGCACGCCGCGACTGGCCCGCACCCGGTCCTGGACCACCGACGTGCGCGGTGGCCTGCTGTTCGTCTGGCATGACGTCGAGGGCAATCCGCCGCAGCCCGAGGTGCAGATCCCGGAGATTCCGGAGGCGGCCAGCGACGAGTGGACCGAATGGCGGTGGAACTCGATCCTGATCGAGGGGTCGAACTGCCGCGACATCATCGACAACGTCACCGACATGGCGCACTTTTTCTACATCCATTTCGGCCTCCCGACGTACTTTAAAAACGTCTTCGAGGGCCACATCGCCTCGCAGTATCTGCACAATGTCGGGCGGCCCGACGTCAACGATCTGGGTACGTCTTACGGTGAGGCGCAACTGGATTCGGAGGCGTCCTACTTCGGCCCGTCGTTCATGATCAACTGGCTGCACAACAAGTACGGCGACTACAAGGCCGAGTCCATCCTGATCAACTGCCACTACCCCGTGACCCAGGATTCGTTCGTGCTGCAGTGGGGCGTCATCGTCGAAAAGCCCAAGGGCATGGACGAGAAGATGACGAACAAGCTGGCCAAAGTCTTCACCGAAGGCGTCAGCAAGGGCTTCCTGCAGGA
>NZ_DATFZD010000185.1:0-4209 GCF_035314665.1 Mycobacterium sp.
ACATGAGCTCAGCATCAGCGCCGCGACTATTAGAGCCAACCCCTGCCAGGCCCGGTGGCGGATCAGGCGCATCGCGCTCGCCGCGCGCCTCACTGGCCCGGTCCTGTCGATCCGGCTGCCTCAGCGGGCAGCAGCGGTCCAGCGCGTGCCGGGCCCGGCGCCGGCGTCGGGGCGACCGGACCGGGGACCACCTCCGGCCCGGGCGGCGGCGGCGGTATCGGCGCCGGGTGGTTCGGCTGGCCGATGTACGGCAGTGGACCGGGCTCCTCGTTGTATGCGTTCGGCGGCCCCGGCGGGGTTTGCAGGTTCGATTGGACCGGCGCGATGTCCGGTCCGCCCATGAGTTCGGCAAGCGAGTCGGGGGTCAGCAAGCCCGCCGTGATCGGACCCACCTTCGTCCCTTGCATTCCGGGCGCCACGATCCAACCATGCTGGGTGTTGCGGTGCGACAACGGTGTGTCGGGCACCCAGATCCCGGGAACGGTGGTGTCCTTGTAGCCGGGCGGCGGCTGCAGCCGCGGCTCAGAATACGCGATCTCCTTGGGTAACGTCGCGGCGGTGATGAACGGATTCAACCCGAACGGTACGGAGTTGAACTTGATCGCGTCCAGAATCGGCGCCAGGTACTGCGCACACAGTTCAGCGGATTCTTGATAGCCCAGCCGACTGGCGGCCTGAATCGAGCTGCAGATCACCTCCATCGGGTTCGCGAAGGTGAAGCCGAGAATGTTCACCGGCTGGCCGACGATCGCGCCGAGCGCCGGATGGTAAATCTGATTGGCATTCGACAGCGCCGTCGGCGCTACGTGCAGGACGGTTTCCAAACCGTTCAGTGGGTCGGGTTGGAGCAGCGTGTTGGTCGCGGTGGCGAGGTTGTTGATGTCGTGCGTCAGCACCTCACGGTTCTTGGCGAGGAATGGACGAAGTGTGGTGACCAAACCGTCGAACTGCTGTATGGCGTTGGCCAGGTCCCGGTCGGAGCCGGTCAAGCTGTTGGTGAACTGGACCAGGTTTTTGTTGAGCGCCACGAACTTCTGGTCGTCGGCGTGCAGTGCGTTGACGAACAGCGCCAGGCTGCGCACCACGGCGAAGAAGTCGCCGCGGCCTTTGTTGAGGGCGGTCAACGACCGCGAAAGGGCGTCTAGCGTGGTGTTGATCTGATTCCCCTTGCCAGCCAGCCCATTGGCGTAGGTCTCGATGACCTCACCGAACGGTCCCTTGGGTTGCTCCTTGGTGGGGCCGAGTTTGGCGATGATGTTGTTAACGGTGTTGCGGAGCTGATCCCACTCGGTGGGCACTTGGGTGCGCTCGATCGGGATCACGGCGTTGTCGGCCAGCACCGGGCCGCCCCTATAGGGCGGATCTAACTGGATGAACCGCGACGCCACCAGGGTGGGGTTGAGGATCGATGCCAAGGCGTTGGCCGGCACCTTGTACTTGTTGGCGTAGTGGAAAGTCACCTTCATCTTGTCGCCGGACGGCTCGATCTTGTCGATCGCGCCCACGGGCACACCCATGATCCGGACGTCGTCCCCCGTATAGAGCGCGTTGGCTTCCGGGAAGTATGCGACCACCGTGTTGTTGGTCAACTTCTTGTAGAGCTGAATCCCCACGAACACCGCGACCAGGGCGAGCACAACCGCGAGCGCGCCGATGATCACCGATGCCCGGGAGAGCTTCGGCAGCCGCAGCTGTCGGATATCAAAGACGGTGCTCACCCTTGGTCACCTCCCAAGCTGCCTCCCCCGCCGCCTGGCTGGCTGTTTCCTCCTTGGCCCGGCGGGATGAACGGAACCGGAAGCTGGTTTCCAGGCCCCGGCGACGCCGGCGGCCCAGGCGGCAGCCCCGGCGCGAACGTCGATGGCGGCGGAACCGGACCGGCGGGTCCCAACGGCTCGGTGCGCGCTCCAGGCGGTCCCGGCGCGATCGGCACCGGTGTGCCCGGAACATTCGGCGGCGGCTCGCCCGGCCGCCCGGCGATCGGGATACCCGGTGTCGGCGGCAGACCGTTCGGGTTCGGTGGCGACGAGAGGACGTCGGTCGGCGCCAACGGGTTGTCGCCGAACGGGCCGACACCTGCCATCGCGCAGGGCAGGAAGTTCACAGGAGTCGGGAAGGCGCCGGCGGCCGGGGCGTACGAGCAAGGCGATCCCGGCGGGACGGCCGGCCCCGGATGATCCGGGGTGCCCTCCAGCACCGGTGGCGCCGGCGGCGGCGCACCGTTGGGGAACCGGGTGCCGTTGGGGTCGGGGAACCGGAACGCCGGCAGCCCCGCGCTGCGCCAGAACTCCTCGGGATCGAGGCCGCGCTTCTTGAACGCCGCATCCACCCACGGCTGTATGACCCAGTACGGCGTCAGCAACCAGTTGGTCAGCGATATCTTGAAGTATGGTCCCGACGCGACAGTTTCGTTGAAGGCGGCGATGGTTTTGCCGAGCATGGTGACCGCTGAAGCCAGGTCGTCCTTGCGCGCCACCAACAGGTCGCTGACGGTGCGCAGCTGCTCCAACACATGATTCAGGTTGGGGTTGTCGTTGATGAAGTTTTGCACCTGGGCAGAGAAAGCGGAGACGTTATCCAGCAGCGCGCTGATGGCCCGACTGCGCTCGTTGAACGCGGCCAGCAGGGTGTTCGAGTTCACGAACAGGCGGTCGATCTGTTCGCTGCGGTCACCCAGCACGCTGGCCACCTGGTTGGCCTGCGCGAGCAAGTGCGTGATTTGCTCGTCACGCTTGCCGATGGTGTCGGAGAACTTGGCCACCCCGTCGAGGGCCGCACTCAGGTGCGGGTAGGTCTGATCGATCGTCTGCGACAACACATTCAGCGACCGTTTGACGGTGTCGATGTCCCAGCCGGCGGCGGCCTTGGTGACGTCGAAGAACGCGTCGTAAATCTGATACGGCGTGGTGCTTTGCCCGAGCGGCAACGTGCCATTGGGCCGCAACGTCTGGGTGCCCCGCGGCTCGATCTCGAGCACCTTCTTACCCAGGATCGTGTCGGTCTTGATCGCCAGCCGGCTCTCGGTGCCGATGGAGTTGCTGCCGGTCGAGAACTTCATCACGACGTGGTCGCCGTCGATCTTGATGTCCTCGACTTGACCGACGGTGAGGCCCGCAATGCGCACCTTGTCGCCCGTGGTCATTCCACCGGCGTCGGTGAACTGCCCGTAGTAGCCCGGGCTGGCGAACAACATCGGGACACTGGTGAAGGTTTGGCCCACGCCGACGACCAGCAGCAGCACCACCAGGCCCATGAGCCCGATCCGAAGCCGGTTGGCAGGTTCCAGCGTTCTCATTGCGGCGTGCACCTACCCGAAGGCTGCTGCCAGATCCTGACCGTGCGGACCGGACCGCCGGGCTGCAGCCCGTTGGTCTTCAGCGTGAGGTCGCACAAGTAGAAGTTCACCCAGTCTCCGTAGCTGCCGACGGCGCGGCCCACCGTGTTCAACCCGGTCGGCGTCCGGTGGAGCAGGTCGTCGTACTTGTCACGCTGATCGACGATCGCCTGCTGGATCGGATCCAGGTAGTTCAGGGTGTCGTGCACCAGGGCCCGGTTGTCGGCCAGCAGGTCGGCCACCGTTCCGGCCGCGTTGCTGATGTTCGCGGTGTTGGCGGCCAGCGGCTCGGCGTGGTTGTTCAGTCCGGTGATCAGTTTCTCGAAATTGTCGACGGTCTGGTCGAACTGCGCGCGATGCCTGACCGTGGTGTCCAGCACGATGTTGAGATTCTTGACCACCTCGCCGATCGCCTGGTCCCGCTCGGCGATGTGGGCGGTCAGCTGCGCGGTCTGGTCGAGGATGTCGTTGATGGTGCCGCCTTGGCCCTGGAAGACGGTGATGATGGCCGAGGCGATGTTGTTGACCTTCTCCGGGTCCAGCGCGCGAAACAGCGGCTTGAAACCGCCGATCAGCGCGTCGAGATCCAAGGCCGGCTGAGTGTGCGACAGCGGGATGAATCCGCCGGACGGCAGGACCCGGTCCGCGCCCTCGCCGTCGCCGCGCTTGAGCTCGACGTAGCGGTCACCGATCAGGTTGAGATAGCGGATCTGTGCTGTCGTGGACTGGTACAACGGCACCGAGCGGTCGACGTCGAAGTCCACCCGCACCCGATGACCGTTGTCGACCAGCTTGATGTTTTTGACTTTGCCGATCTCCACCCCGGAGGCGCGGACGAACTGGCCGTTGCGCAGCCCGCTGGCATTGCTGAACTC
>NZ_DATFZD010000186.1:0-23599 GCF_035314665.1 Mycobacterium sp.
TCCACGACGCCGCGCTTCTGGGCGAGCGCAAAGCGGTCACCGGCGAAGCCCTGCCGCCATTGCTGACCGCCACCGCCGCGGCGCAGCGGGCCGGACGCATCGGGTCGGCCCACGTGGCGGTCATTCGCGGCTTCGTTCACCGGTTGCCGGACTTCGTCGACGTCGAAACCCGCCAGAAGGCCGAGGCGCAACTGGCCCGGTTGGGTGGCGAGCATCGTCCCGACGAGTTGAGCAAGCTGGCCGACAAACTCACCGACTGCCTCAACCCCGACGGCGATTTCACCGACGACGACCGAGCCCGCCGACGGGGCATCACCATCGGCAACCAAGGCTTCGACGGCATGAGCCCGATCAGCGGGTATCTCACCCCGGAAGCCCGCGCCACCCTGGACGCCGTCTTGGCGAAATTGGCCGCTCCCGGCATGTGCAACCCGGTGGACCAAGAGCCCGCCGTGGATGGCCAACCGTCACAGCAAGCGATCGACGCTGACACCCGCAGCGCCGCTCAACGCAACCACGACGCCCTCAACGCTGCCGGACGTGCCCTGCTGGCCTCCGGTGATCTGGGTCAACACAACGGGTTGCCGGCCACCATCATCGTCACCACCACGTTGCGCGAACTGGAGGCCAAGGCCGGCAGAGGGCTCACCGGCGGGGGCACCGTGCTACCGATGAGCGACGTGATCCGGCTGGCCTCCCATGCACATCACTACTTGTGCATGTTCGACAAAGGTAAGGCGATCGCGCTCTACCACACCAAGCGGCTCGCCTCGCCCGGTCAGCGAATCGTGTTGTACGCCAAGGACCGCGGGTGTTCACATCCCGGTTGCGACGTACCGGGCTATTACTCCGAAGTCCATCACTGCACGCCCTACGCCAAATGCCATACCAGCGACGTCAACGACCAGACGTTCGGCTGCGGTGGCCATCACCCACTTGCCGAAAAAGGCTGGACGACCCGTAAAAACCAGCACGGCGACACCGAGTGGATCCCACCTCCGCACCTGGACTGCGGTCGGCCACGCGTCAACACGTTCCATCACCCCGAGAAGCTGCTGCGCGAGGACGACGACCCGGCTTAGTGACGGCGGGTCGCCCGCTCAGTGCAACGTCGGCGCGTACCGCAGTACCCGAGGGTTACCCGCTGCGGGCCTGGCAAACCGCGCTATTCCCCGGTGAACTGTGGCGGCCGCTTGGCGAAGGTTGCCGACACGCCCTCGGTCAGGTCCTTGGACGGCAGGAACGCTGCGTTCCATGCCGCCACGTAACGCAGACTCGCCGACACAGCCGAAATCCGTTGCTGGTCAAGGACATCCTTGACGCCGCGGACAGTCAGCGGCGGGTTGGCGGCGATCTCGGCGGCGGTGGCATGGGCGCCGGCCAACGCGGCGTCCGCGTCGGCGAATACGTCGTTGACCAAGCCGATCTTCTCGGCGCGGGCGGCGTCGATGTCCTTGCCGGTCAATGCCAGTTCGCGCAGGTGCCCGTCGGACAGGATCAGCGGCAGCCGGGCCAGGCTGCCGACATCGGCAACCATCGCCAGCTTGACCTCGCGGACGGAGAACTTGGCGTCGGCGCTCGCGTAGCGGATATCCACTGCGGAGATCAGGTCGACCCCGCCGCCGATGCACCAGCCGTGCACCGACGCGATCGTCGGGGTGCGGCAATCGGCCACAGCGGTGATCGTCCCCTGCATGCGCAGCACCTCGGCGTGGAATTCGATGCGGGGCCTGGCCAACGCCCCGTCGGCCAGCACCGGGGCCAGCGTCCCGCCCATCGCCGGCAGGTCCAGGCCGTAGCTGAAGTTGCGCCCCGACCCGGTCAGGACGATGGCTCGCACGTCGGGGTCGGCGTCCAGCTCACCGAACACCTGCGGCAGTTCCGACCAGAACGCCGGGCCCATCGCATTGCCCTTGCCCGGTCCGATCAGCGTCACCTGCGCGACGTTGTCTTTGGTCTCGACGATGACGGATTCGTACTGCTGGCCCATGTCGAGACCGTACCGTGGACGTCATGTCTTCCGACCTGCGGCCCGGACCCGATTCCCCACCCACCGACGAGCTGGCCAGCGCGGAAGCCGCGCTGGGCGCCCTGCAGCATGTCCTGCATCCGATCTCGCGCGACGAGCTGTCCAAATCCACACCATGCTCTGAATACGACGTGATGGCGTTGACTGACCATCTGCTGAACTCGCTCACCCTGCTCGGTGGCGCGGCGGGCGCGCTGCTGCCGGAGCGCGACAGCGACGATTCGGTGGAACGCCAGATTGTCGGCGCGGCCCGGCCGGCGCTCGACGCTTGGCACCGCCGCGGCCTGGACGGCACGGTGGCGTTGGGCCCCAATGAGTTACCCGCGACGTTCGCCGCCAGCATCCTGACGCTCGAATTCCTGGTCCACGGCTGGGATTACGCGGCCGCGACCAAACACCCGATTAACGTCACCGAGTCGCTGGCCGATTACACGCTGGGGCTTGCCAAGAAAGTCATCAACCCGCAAACGCGGGCGGCGGTGGGCTTCGATGATCCGGTACCCGTGCCCGATGATGCGCCCGCCCTCGACCAGCTGATCGCGTACACCGGCCGCAATCCAGCGGCGACCCAGACCTAGACGCGCTCCAGATAGAAGTAGAAGTACCGACTCACTCCGTCCTGAAAATCCACTACTCCCTTGCCGTTCATGATGCCCATCACGGCGTTGTCGTCGATCGTCTTGAAGTGATCGTGGACAGGTTGGCCGTCGTAGACCATCGTGGCGGTGACTTCGCCGCGAAACTCCTCCAGCCATAGGCTGGCTTCGCCCTTGCCCATCTTGACGTTGGAGAACCGGTTCCCGTCGTCGTCGAGGCAGACCAGCGGCTGCACGTCGGCGGGCGAGTTGAAGGTCTTCCCGAACCAGCGGGCCTTCTCCAACCGCCCGTTCATCGGGTGGCCCGTGACGAACTCGCCGCCCTTCCATTCGCCGAGCATGCCGTCGATGGTGGCCGGCTGCAGACTCGCCCAATAGTCGTCGAGCTCGGCGTCGCTGAGTGCGCGGGTGCGCTCCTTAAATTCGGTGAACTTCTTGCGGGCCAGCGCGTCACCCATCGCGGTCTCCTTAAATCCAGCCCTGAGCAAAGTGCAGTAGGGCGTCGTTTTCCTCCGGCGCGCCGATGGTTACCCGGACACCGTCGGCGCCGTACGGGCGGACCACAAGACGTGCGTCGGCGGCCCGCTCGACGAAGTCCAGTGTCCGCATACCCAACGGCAGCCAGACGAAATTCGCCTGCGACGGCGGCACCGTGAATCCGGCCTCGCGCAGGGTTTCGCTTACCCGAGTACGTTCGGCGACCACGGCGTCGGTGCGGGCGAGCAGCTCCTCGGCGGCTTCCAGCGAGGCGATTGCGGCGGCCTGCGAAACATTGGTCGTGGTGAACGGAACCGAAACCTTGTTCAGCGCGCTGATCACCTGCGGGTCACCGACGGCGTAGCCAACCCGCAGACCGGCGAGCCCGTAGGCCTTCGAAAATGTCCGCAGCACAACAACATTGCTGTATGAGCGGACCAGCCCCAGGCTGTCGGGCTGCATACCGTCGCGGATATACTCGACGTAGGCCTCGTCGATCGCGATCAGGATGTCCGACGGCACCGCCTCGACGAACGACGCCAGCGCCGCCGGCTCGACGACGGTGGAGGTCGGGTTGTTCGGGTTGCACACGAAGATCAGCCGGGTGCGGTCGGTGACCGCCGCGAGCATCGCGTAGAGGTCGAAGGTCTCGTCACGCAGCGGGACCTGGATCGGTGTGGCGCCGGCGACCCGCACCTGCAACGGATACATCTCAAAGCTGCGCCAGCAGTAGAGCACTTCGTCACCCTCGGACGCGGTGGCCTGGACGAGGCGCTGGCACAGATTCACCGAACCACCGCCGACGGCAATGTGCTCGGGGGCGAAGCTTGCCCCGGCTTCGGTGTTCAGGTGCTTCGCCAGCCGTGACTTCAGCTCCGCGTTGTGGTTGTCCGGGTAGCGGTTGACTGCACCGACGGCCCGGTCGATCGCCGCCCGCACACTGGGCAACGGTCCATCTACCGTCTCGTTGCTGGCCAGCTTGATCGCGCCCGCAATCGTCTTGCCCTCGACGTAGGCTGGCAGCTCAGCCAATTCGGGGCGCAGGCGAGCGGTCATTTCGACAGCATATGTCCGGCCTGTGTACGCTGTGCTCCGCGGCGGTTCCGGAAGCCCGGCTGAACTTGAGGCCGGGGAGCGTCCGGTACCCTCAGGAAATCCAAGGAGGCGTGCCAGAGCGGCCGAATGGGACTCACTGCTAATGAGTTGTCCTCTTACCGGGGACCGGAGGTTCAAATCCTCTCGCCTCCGCCAGCCAGATAACTGAACACATGCGCCCGTAGCTCAACGGATAGAGCATCTGACTACGGATCAGAAGGTTGGGAGTTCGAATCTCTTCGGGCGCGCTGCACGTCAGAGGGCCTCCGGCGCGCCCACTTAGCTTGGGCCGCATCGGGCGACACGATCGCCAACCGATACCGTGATGTGCTGCCCCAGCAAGTGGTCAGATCGGTGTCGACGCCAACGAAAGTCTCCACTTTCCTGATACTTTCACTCTCCGCGCACCAAGTCATAGAGCGTGTTCGTAGGAAATCAGCGACCCGTCGGGGTCGATGATCGCTAGCCCGGTGCCCTGGTCCACGCGGTAGGTGTATCCATTGTTTACGGCGGTGTAGCAGTAACCGGGGTGACTAGCCTGCTTCACCACAAGTGTGACCGGGATGGTGATGCTGTCGCCAGAGTTCTTGTTCACGCCGCGGTATTCGAGGCGTCCGTCACCTCGCCACGAGCAGATGGTCGCGGCCGAATCCTGCGTTTCAATCGTTGTCACCACGTCCTGGTGTTCGTCGCACGAGGGCGTTGCCGCCGAGGCGGTTCCCGCAGCGAGCAGCGCAGAGCTGCCAAGGGCAGCTGTCAGGGCGCCGCCTGCCAACCACGTCAACTTCGTCATCTCTGTCCTCTAGTTGGAGTGGGGTTTCATTGTGACTGTCGGGTGCCCTATCGGCCTAGCAGATCGGTTAATTGCCGCCAGATTGTCCGATAGGGCCGCACTTTGTCGTGAACTAATGGATATGGTTCTTGAAGATTCTATTGATGAGAATCTGTTGGTTGTCGTGATCACCCTTAAACGCCGCGAACGCCAGGGATTCAAATCCTTGGTCGTCCAGAGTGAGCGCACCTGGTAGCGGTCGCGCGCAAGGGGCCGCGTGATGGTCAGGTATGTCACTCAACAGCGCTTATGCAGCGAAGATTAGTCTCCCCAATCGCCACCTGCGTATTTGTCCAGCACAGACCGCACATCAGGGCCACGGGTCTGCCGCTGCAGGTAGTGGGCCTCTGTGGCCGCCAGCTTCGCGTGTGAGAGCTGCTGCTGCGCCTGCGCCGGGCCAGCTTGTGTTGTTTCATCGGTGAGCCTTTCGCTCCGCGAGAGTGTCCCCGACCAGTCCGACATAGCCGGGGACCGCTCTAGCGGGGTTAGTGGCGAGGAATCAGGCTGAGAACGGGTGCGCCACCGGTGCCCATGCGCGTCTTGGCCGCATCGAAGGCGGCGACGATCGACCGAACCTCCGGTGTCGTCAGGTCGAATACCTTGACGCGCTGCGTCAGCGCCAGCAGCCGGTTTACGGCCGGCGCGCGGACAAAGGCTAGGGCGGCCTCGAGCTCGGCGGCGCTCATGCGTTGGCCCTGCGCTCGTCCTGTAAATCGCCGGTGACGATGAAGATCAGCCGCTCGCAGTAAGCCAGCGCATCCGCTGCCTTGTCGGCCAGCTCGGCGGCCCTGGTGGCGCGGACACCGGTCAGATACGGCGCCGCGCCGCTCGCATCGGCGTAGGCGGCGCGTAGCTGCGCCTGGCATCCGCGCAGCGTGGCGAGTGCTAGCCGATAGTCGGCCGCGGTTGTGCGGCTGGGAATAATTGACACGTCGATCTCCTGTTCAGATCGGCCACCCGCGGGATTGCGGCGAGTCTTATACACACGTAGAACACAGGCGCCGCGTTCGGGTACACAGCAGATACGCAGCGGATCGGTAGGCAATCGACACCCGGGGCCGTGGGCGCGGTGGGCACGATGACTCTCCACTTTCCTGATACAAACGCCCGTAAATACAGGCGGACGGTAGCAACGCCGAGCGGACGCCCGAATCTGTAACCCGTTGGGGCGCAACGTCCGTCAGTGTTCGCTAACGTGCGCCGAAATGGAGCGAATACATCAGAAGGTTGGGAGTTCGAATCTCTTCGGGCGGCGCTCTGTATGTGTATGCCCCGGTTGCGACACGGTCACGGATGCATACCTATTGAAAACTCGGCAGCAACATCAGCCACATCGACCACTATCGTCACATAAGCCAACTGCGGACGTCAATGCGACGGCTCGCCCTTGGAAAGGTGGGACATGTCGGCGATGCGTCGAATCGTTTCAATATCGGTGGCGTCGGCTACTGCTCTCGGACTCGTTCTTCCGATCGGCATCGCGCCACCGGCGAGCGCCACACCCTGCAACGCGCCCGAAGCGAACGCCCCGCCCCCGGCCGCACTCCCCGACATGCCTGCGCCTGCGCCGGTCGTCGCACCGCCCACGGGACGCAGGCCTCGGGGTACGAATGAGAATGCGCCACTGCCCAAACTGGGTCCGCTGATCCAGTCCTTCGGTTCCCTCCTTAAACCCCTGACCCAGGCGCAAAAGCAGGCGCAACTTCAGGCGGCGGTGACACCGGGGCCCACTCCTCCCGGCGCCATCCCACAGTCCCCAAACGCCAATCAGGCGGTTCCGCAGGCCATCCCGGCGCCACCGCCTCCGCCTGCCGCGGTCGCGGGTGCGCCGACCTCGCTTGTCGACTTCGTGACCGGACCGAACAGCCCTAATCACACCCTCGAACGGTTCGGTATCTCGGGAACCGACCTCGGGATCCCCTGGGATAACGGCGATCCAGCCAATCGCCAGGTTTTGATGGCCTTCGGTGACACCTTCGGCTATTGCGCTGTGCGCGGCCAGCAGTGGCGGTACAACGTACTTTTCCGCAGCCAAGACCGCGATCTGTCGCATGGGCTTCACGTGGCCGACGGGGTGCCGAACAACCCATACTCCGGGTCACCGGTATGGGCGCCGGGCCTTTCCAAACAGGTCCTCAACAGCATCCATAAGGCGTCGCACGAGACCGGAATGATTCCGACGTCCGCGATGTCCCTTGGCAGAACCCAATACATGAGCTTCATGTCCATCAAGAACTGGGGTCACGACGGCGAATGGTCGACGAACTACTCGGGAATCGCCAGATCCGTTGACAATGGCCAGAGCTGGGGGATCTTCCCCGGCAGCATCCGCCTGGCCTCGGCGGACACTGTCCCGGGCGGCCGGTACTTCCCGGGCAATGAGAACTTCCAGATGGGCTCGTTCATGAAGGGGAGGGACGGTTACCTCTATTCCTTCGGGACCCCGTCAGGACGCGGCGGTCCGGCATTCCTGTCGCGAGTCCCCCCGGGCATGCTGCCCGACCTGAGCAAGTACCAGTACTGGAACGGCGAAGGGAAGGGCTGGGTTCCGATGGACCCGGGCGCGGCGACGCCGATTTTCCCGGGGCCGGTGGGCGAGATGTCCGCTCAGTACAACGACTATCTCAAGCAATACCTGGTGCTCTACACCAACGGCGGCAGCAACGACGTCGTGGCGCGGACCGCGCCGACTCCGACAGGACCATGGAGTCCCGAACAACCACTGGTGTCGTCGTTCTCGATGCCCGGCGGCATTTACGCGCCGATGATCCATCCCTGGTCGTCGGGTAAAGACTTGTACTTCAACCTGTCGCTGTGGTCGGCATACGACGTGATGTTGATGCACACCGTGCTGCCGTAGCTCCCGACGCTACGATGTCGGGGCCGGCAACCGGAAGCTCATGTTCACCGTCGTCCCCGACGGGGTGCAATCCATCTCGAGCCAGTCGCTGACCGCGCGGATCAGCAGGAGTCCGCGTCCGCGGACGCCGGGGTTGGCCGGCGCCGGCTTCCATGAACCTTCGTCGGTGATCCGCACATGCACTGTGGCGCCGTCGTTTTCGCCTTCGATCCGAACCTTGCCCGGTTCATGCCCGCGGTAGGCGTGCTCGATGCTGTTGGCGGCCGCCTCGTTGACCGCCAGGATGATGTCGGCGACCGTCCCCTCCGGAATCGCGGCGGCCTTCATCCAGGCGGCGAGCTGATGCCGGACATCGCTCAATTGCTCAGCTGCCGCGAATTTTTCAATCGTCAACGGGGCGTACGGTTGCCGGTAGATGACGATCGCGATGTCGTCGTCGTAGCCCGTCGGTGGTGCCATCTCGCTGAGCACCGCATCCGCGACGGCATCGACGGACAGATTCATGCTGTCGGCCACCGTCCCACTGACCCGAGCGATCCCCTCGTCAATCGACACTTCTCGCCGCTCAACCAGCCCGTCGGTGTACAGCATCAACGTCGAGCCTGGCGGCAGGACAACGGAGGACTGTGGACGAGAACCCTTGCGGTGCACCGCCAGTGGCACTGAGCGCGCGTCCGACAGTAGCGTCGGCGCGGACCGCGGCGCGGCCAGCACGGCCGGCAGATGGCCGGCGCAGCTGTAGCAGAATTCGCCGGACTCAGTATCGAGGATCGCCAGAAAGACCGTGGTGCAAAAGGCATCTGGGATCAACTCGGCGACGGCGTCAAGTTCTTCGAGCAGCATCGCGGGCTCGGCGCCGGTGAGCAGCAGCGCCCGCGCGGAGCTGCGAAGCTGACCCATCACCGCCGCTGCGGACAGGCCACGGCCCACACAGTCGCCGACGATGATGCCGATCCGGTTGTCGCCGAACCGCAGAACGTCATACCAGTCGCCGCCGATCTCCAACGGCGACACTGCGGGTTCGTAGCGGACCGCGAACCCGGGCGGCAGTTCCGTCGGCGCCAGCATCGCGTGCTGCAATGTCAAAGATGTCTCACGTGCGGTCTCGAACTGGCGCACATGTTGTATTGCCAGCCCGAGGTGGCCGACGAGCACGGTGACCAGCAGACGATCTTCGGCGCTGACCCGGCGCGGCACCCGAAGCTCCAGCCACAATGCGACGTCTCCGCCGCCGGTGAGGACCGCAACGATTCCGCCTGCCGTGCCGGGTTTGTCCGGCCATTCGATCGGCTGCACGGTGAGCGGCAATTGATGACGCGCCTGTTGAAATATCTCACGCAGCACGGGATCCAGTTGACGCCAGGGCAATGTGGCGTTCTCTCCGGCCACCTGAATCGTTGGGTCACCACCGTGCGTCGGCCACACCGCGGCCACCACCCGATGAACGTCGAGCGCGAGGCGGCACTCGTCCAGGGTGATCGAGAGCACCTCGGCGACGCTTTTGGCGACGCCGACGGCTGTGGCCAGGCGCAGGACGGCGCTTTCCCGCGCGGCGAAGGCCCGCTCGGCAGTGATGTCGCGAATCGTTCCGACGAATACATCGCCGTCCGCGGCATCCGTCGAGACCCGGTTGATGTTGGCCGTCACCCACACCAGTCGGCCATCCCGATGCCGAATCGGTGTCTCGTATTGGACCTGGTTTTCTTGGCCGAGCCTGGATTGTTGTAGCCGCGCGGCCTTTTCGTCGACCAACCACGGGTGCGGCCACCGATAGGGGATGCCGTGCGCCGAATAGCCGGTGATCTTGGTGAAGGCGCCGTTGAGTTCGACGACCGCGCCGGCCCGATCGGCGACGAAGAATCCCTCCTGCAGCGAATTCACCAAGGCACTGCGGAACTCATCGCGATCGGCGAGATTTTCGGCACGGGCCCGTTGTTCCTCGTAACGCTTTGTGCCGTCGAGGAATCCGCGGGTCGCGACATCGAGGGGGGCCAGCGTCTGCAACAGGAAAGCCAGCGCCGCCGCTAGGTCGACACCCCGCGGACTCTGCGTCAGCTCGTGGACCAGCTGCGAGTGATTCTCGACGATGTCGAGCATGCTGATGCCTTCTTGCAGGGCACGGCGTCCAAGCTCGTGGCCGACGGCGAGGTCTTCCTCGGCGCGCGCTTCCAGATAGGTACGGAGTGCGGCGGCGTACCCGACGTGGAAGTCGTCGTCGGCGCGGGTCATCCCGACGCGCCTCGATGACGCGCGGCGAGCACCAGCGCGTCGTCGTTGTCCTTGCGGTAGCGACGCAGAGTTTGGTCGGCGATCGCCACGGCCGAGGCGGAGAAGTCGATATCGGCAAGAAAATCTCCGCCAATGCCGTCGGTGGTCATCACCAGCAGGTCGCCGGGGCGCATCGAAACCGTCTGCGTGTGCACGGTGTCAGGTATCCGATAACCGACAATGCCACCGGCAAGGCGCGCTGATGACCGGATCCCGACGCCACCGGGCGACTTGACGACAAGATCGGCGGTAACATTGCCGATTCCGGTCCAACTCAGCAGGTCGGCTTCGAATTCGATTCGCGCCAAAGTCATTGCGACGCCCCTCGTGTCGGCCAGCGCGCGATGGCATAGCTGGACCAACACGCCCAACGGCTTGTCCGGGGCATCCCGAAGCACCTCCGCGGCGCGCTGTGCCGCCCGCGCGGCCTCCCCGCCGTGGCCGAGGCCGTCCAACACACCGAAGAGGGCAGCGCTGGGGCCCACATCGACCGCGACGGGGTAGTCGCCGCAAGCCTCCTCGCTCGATAGTGGCCGAGCAGCCGCCGCCCATTCGATCGGCCCCAGCCAGCCGTGCTCAGCCATTGTGCGGAATCCACTTCCACATCTCGATAACCGTGCCCTGACCCGGTGTGGAGTCGACGATCATGCGATCCATCAGCCGCCGTGCGCCGGGCAGGCCGAGCCCCAGGCCGCGCCCGGTGGAATAGCCGTCCTCCATGGCCCTTTCGATGTTGGCGATGCCCGGACCGTCGTCCTCGGCGCGCACCACCAGCGCCTGTCGGCCCTCCCGGTCTTCGACCGCAACCCGAATCGCACCATAACCGGCGTAGCTGGTGATGTTGCGGGCGATTTCCGAGATCGCGGTGGCGATCATCGTGACATCGGTCAGCGAGAAACCGAGCTTGCGGGCCATTTGGTGACCCGCCTGACGCGCCGCTACGATGTCGTCGGGGTTGCCGACATCGACTTTGACCTCATCCGCCACCGTCGAGTCCGATCGATTTCCCAAGCCCCAGTTGTCGATTCAGCAGCGCCAGACCCTCTTCCAGGTCGAGCGCCGTGTACATGTCGTCGAACATCAACCCCAGCTGGACCATGGCAAAAGCCACCTCCGGCTGCAGGCCGACGATCACGGTGTCGGCGCCACGCAGCCGGGTCATGTGCGCAATCGTGCGCAGCGAGCGAGCGGCGAACGAGTCCATCACGTCGATGGCGGTGACGTCGACGATGATGCCTTGTGCGCGGTATCGGCTGACCCGTTCCATCAGGTCGTAGCGCAGTCGCTCGGTGTCGGAGTCGGTCAGCGCCGCCTGCACCGACGCGATGAGGATGGGGCCCTGCTTCAGGATTGGTACTGGCATGGCGCGCTCGTGTTAGTTCTCAACGAAGGTCTTGTTATCCGCCCGTTTCGCCGGTTCGGGTGACCTCGTAGCCCAGCAGGCGTTCGGCTTCTTCGATGCCACCCTGCAGGTCACCGACGGCGTTCATCTTCGACAGATCCAGTCCGATCGTCACCAGCGTCAGGGCGATTTCGGAGGATAGGCCGGTGATGATCACGCTGGCGCCCATCAGGCCCGACGCGTCGACGGTCTGCACCAGGTGGTTGGCCACCGTGGAGTCGATGGTGGGCACACCGGTGATGTCGATGACGACGACCTTGGCCCGGTTGGCGCGGATAGCCCGCAACAGTTGCTCGGTGACCTGGCGGGCGCGCTGGCTGTCGAGGACGCCGATGATCGGCAAGATCAGCAACTGCTCGCGCACCTGCAGCACCGGCGTGGACAGCTCGCGGATGGCCTCCTGCTGCTGGCGGATGATGCGCTCGCGTTCCTGCACGAAGCCGACGGCGACGGTGTTGGCGATGCGGTTGGCGGCGGGCTCGTAGGCGTCGAGCACCCGGTTGAGCAGGTCGAAATCCGTCTGGTACTTCTCGAACAGCGAGCGAGCCAGCACGTCGCGCAGCAGCAGCACGATGCCGACGACCTCATTGGTCTCGACGCCACGGGGAATGATGCGCTCGGACAAGTCGCGTGCGTAGTCCTGCAGCGCTTCGACGCTACCGGTCTCGAGCACCTCGACGTAGCTGTCGTATACCGTCGTTGCCTCGGAGAAGATCTCCTCCGGCGACATCGCCGTGAGCAGTTCGGCCTCGGTGATCCTGCGGGCCCATTCCTCGCGCAAAGCCGTTCGGTTCTGGCGTAGGTGCTGCACTAGCTGTGGCAGCAGCAAACCCTCGCTCGAGATCGCCGGCGCCTGATTGACGACGCCCGTACCCGACAAGTCCATCGTTTGATCCGACATCGAACCTCCCCGGCTCATCGCAGCGGGCTTAAGCCCCGCGGCCAAGACTAACCGAGCCTCGCGGCGAGGACCGTTGAAGTAATATTTCTGCGAGTTTGCGATGGCGACACCGGATCGGCACCGGGGTCCGCCAGGCGCGATAGGACACCCCGACTAAGGATGGCCGTTGTCAGCTGCGGACCCCATCACCACCTCCGTCGCGCACCGCGAAGGGGTCGCCGTGGTAACCATCGGCGGCGAAATCGATTTGAGCACCGCGCCGGCTTTTGAAGCGGCGATTACGGGAGCGCTTGACGACGATCCGCCGGTTCTCGTCATCGAACTTTCCCAAGTGAGCTTTATGGCGTCGGTAGGTCTGCGGATCCTGGCGGACACCCAAGAAAAGGTCAGCAAATCGGCTCAGGTTGCGATAGTGGCCAGCAATCCCGCGACAAGCAGACCGATGCAGTTGACCGGCCTCGACAAAGTCATGTCGATGTACCCGACGCTGGACGACGCGTTGACCGCGGTGGGCACCGGCCCGACTAACTAGACCGCGCGCAGCACCTGACGGGCGATCGCGTACTTGTGCACCTCGGTCGGACCGTCGTAGAGCCGGAAGGCGCGCATATCCGAGAAGATCATCCCGACCGGTGTCTCGTCGGAGATGCCGATGCCGCCGAGGATCTGCACGCAGCGGTCGGCGACCTTGAACAGCTCTTCGGACACATAGGCTTTGACCATCGAGCTTTCGTGTCGGCCGGTTCCGCGATCGCCCTTGTCCAGCGTCCAGCACGCCCACCAGATCGCGAGTCGGCATTGCTGCAGGGCGATTTCGTTGTCGGCGATCATGAAACTCACGCCCTGGTGCTCGCCCAGCGGCTTGCCGAACGCGGTGCGCTCCCGGGCATGCTGCACCGCGATCGACTGCGCGCGCGAGGCCGCCCCCAGCCAGCGCATGCAGTGCGTCAGCCGCGCCGGCGCCAATCGCAACTGTGCGTAGCGCAGGGCCTGGCCGACCTCGCCGAGCACTGCCGACGACGGCACCCGCAGATCGGTCAACCGCACAACGCCGTGGCCTTCAACGTAGTTGCGGTCCATCGTGTTCATCACCCGCTCGAGTTCGATGCCCGGAGTCGTGCCGTCGCATAGGAACAGCGTCGGACCGTCAGGGCCGTGTGGGTTGGGCGCGACGCGCGCCATGATGATCCACGTCCGTGCGCCATGCGCGCCGGTGATCAACCACTTGCGCCCGTTGATGAGGTAGTCGGTGCCGTCGAACTTCGCCTCGGTGGCCAGCTGGTTGGGATCCGAACCGGCGCCGCCGGGTTCGGTCATCGCGAACACCGACCGCTGCCGGCCGTCGATGACCGGCAGCAGGAACTCGTCAACCTGCTCGGCGTTCGCGACCTTGCCCAGCAGGAACATGTTGCCCTCGTCGGGCGCGGCGCAGTTCAGCGCCACCGGGCCCAGCGTCGACCAACCCGCCGCCTCGAACAACACCGCCTGCTCGCGGTGCGACGGCTCACGGCCACCAAAACGCTTGGGCGCCTGGAAGGTTAGCAACCCCGCTTTGCGGGCCAGCTCCACCAGCTCGGCTCGCAGGTCGTCGTCGGGGCCATGTCGGGTAAGGCGAGGATCGGCCTCGTACGGCACGATCTGCTCGGCGACAAACGCGCGAATCTCGTCGCGCAGCGCCGCCAGGTCCGCGGGTACGTCGAAATCGATCATGCGTTTTCCATCAGCTCGCACGCCTGCTCGAACAGACTCACCGTGGCCGCATGCAGTAGTTCGCCGACTTCCTTGGGCGCTTTGCCGGCGCTGGCCCTCGCATGCGTGCCCTCCAGCACGATGCCGAGCTTGAAACATGCCAGCACCGTGTACCAGGTGATGTGTGACAGGTCGCGGGTGGTGTTGTGCCCGTACTGCTCCACCAGGTCGGAGGTGCTGGCCAATCCGCCCTTGTCAAAGAGGGTGCCGCCAAACGCGCTGGACGCGTCGGACGGTCGCCAGGTGGCCAGCAACCAGCCCAGGTCCAGCAGCGGGTCACCGATCGTGCACATCTCCCAGTCGACGATCGCGACGACCTCGGGACCGGTGCGAGAAAACATCACGTTCGCCGCGTGATAGTCGCCGTGCATGATGCCCGGCGTCCACACCGGCGGCCGACCTTCTTCGAGCCACTTGGCGACGTCGTCGACTCCCGGAATGTCCGGGCCGGGATAGTTATCGAATTCTCGATAGGATTCCAACTCCGAAAGCCAGCGCGGCACTTGACGTTCCAGGAAACCTTCCGGCTTGCCGAAATCGCCGAGACCGACGGCGAGGTAGTCGACGGCGCCGAGCTTGGCCAGCGCATCTGCCATCGACAGCCCCATTCGGAACCGCACAGCCGGATCGCCCGCATGCAACGGGGGCAACTCCTCGCCGGCGTTGAACCCGTCGATGGGTTCCATCAAATAGAAGACTGCGTCGCCGAGCACGTCCGGGTCGTTGCAGCTGGCGATCAGGTGCGGATGCGGCACGTCGGTGCCGGCCAGCGCGGCCAGGACCTGAGTCTCCCGCATGATCACGGTGTTGCTGCGCGGACGTAGGTGTTTCGGCCCGCGGCGCAGCACGTAGTCTCGGCCCGACCTGGTGAAACGCAACATGATGTTCTGCGTCCCGCCGCTGATCTTCGCAACATCCTCCAACGGGCCGTCGCCTAACTCCTGCTGCGACATCCACTCGGCGAGGGCGTCGAGGGCTTCTGGGTCGGCTGGGTTGTTCACGTTGCTGAAGCTACCGTCTGCAAGGATCACGCCATGACGCCACCAGTCATTCAGCGCTGGATCTCGATCATCGAGAACGGCCGTACCGACGAACTGGACGCTCTGCTCGCCGACGACGTCGTGTTCTTCTCGCCCGCGGTATTCACCCCGCAGGAAGGCCGACGCAAGACCTTGATGTACCTCACGGCTGCGGTAAAAGTGTTCGGCGCAGGCGACTTCCATTACGTCGAGCAGTGGTACGAAGAGCGGTCCGCCATCCTTGAGTTCGCCGCGACGATCGACGGGATCTACGTCAACGGGATCGACATGATCCACTGGAACGACCAGGAGCAGATCGTGTCGTTCAAGGTCATGCTGCGACCGCTGAAGGCGTTACAGACGATCATCCCGGCGATGGCTGAGTTGTTGCAGCAGTTGACGGCTGGTGACGGCCCGCTGCGCCCGGCTGCGCCGCGCTTGCGACCGCCACAAGGCACATGACGGACCGGCCCGCTCGACTGAGCGACGTCCACCAGATCGCCGCCGCGATGCCGTATGCGCGGCGCATCGAAGGACCGAAGCGCAACGCGATCTACCAGGTCGGCGGCAAGTCGTTCGTCTTTTTCCGCACGCCTCAACCCGACGCCGTCGACCCCGACACCGGGGAGCGGCTCGCCGACGTGATCATGATCTGGGTGGAGTCCGAGAGCGACAAGTTGGCGCTGGTGCAGGACCCGGATTCGCCCTTCTTCACCACCGACCGATTCGACGAGCATCCGTCGGTGCTGATCCGCGCCGCCCGGTTGGCCGATATCAGCAGAACTGAGGTGGCCGAGCTGATTCAGGATGGGTGGCTGTCGCGCGCGTCGAAGCGCCGGGCGGACGAGTGGCTCGCCGCGAACCGTCCGTAGCCGCTTGAGCCCAGCGACTTCTCAGGCAGGCGGCGTACTGTCCGGTGCTGGCCGGAGATGGGAGCAACGACGATGCCGCGAACCGACAACGATTCCTGGGACATCACCGAAAGCGTGGGATCGACAGCGCTCGGGGTTGCCGCGGCTCGCGCTGCCGAAACCGAAAGCGAGGACCCGCTCATCCAGGATCCCTTCGCACGGGCATTTCTCGAAGCGGCCGGCCACGGAATGTGGAGCCTGATGGCGAATCCCACCAAGGCGGCCGAACTGACGGATGACGGGGATCTGCTCGCTCACCTACAGGTGATGATCGACTTCATGGCCGTGCGGACAGCGTTTTTCGATGAGTACTTCCTCAACGCTGCGGCATCCGGCGTTCGGCAGGTGGTCATCCTGGCCGCGGGCCTGGATGCGCGCGCGTGGCGGCTGCCATGGCCCGACGGGACCACGGTGTACGAGCTGGATCAGGCCAAGGTTCTGGAGTTCAAGTCGACCACCCTGCAGGCGCGGGGCGCACAGCCGACGTCAAGGCTGGTGAGCATCCCGATAGACCTGCGGCAGGACTGGCCAACAGCGTTGCGGGAAGCGGGCTTTGACCCATCACGGCCGACCGCGTGGTCGGCCGAGGGGCTACTTCGCTACCTGCCGGCGCAGGCCCAGGATCTGCTGTTCGAGCGGATTCACGCGTTGAGCCCGGCCGGCAGTTGGCTGGCTACCAACGCGCCTGCGAAGAGCGCGCTGGACCCCGAGCGGTTGGCCCGCCAGCGTGAACAATCGCACCGTCTGCGCGCCGCGGCCGCCCGGGTCCTCGACACCGATGTACCCGCGGATGAAGACCTGTGGTACCCCGAGGAGCGCACCGAGGTGACCGACTGGCTGCGTGAACACGGCTGGGACGCGTCGGCAATCACCATGGGGGAGATGCTGACTCGATACGGGCGCGACGTCCCGGGAGACGACTTAGTACCGCCGACCATGTTCGTGTCTGCGCACCGATCCTGACCGCGGCCGGTGTAGCCGGCTGCCATCGCGTCTCAATATTGCTGTATCGCAGCGGTAGTGGCTGCGCGAACGGTGCGGAGCGTTCGCTGTCTGTTATACAGATGTTTAGTCCAGATGTTTGGACGTTTGCCGCCGTGGGTACGTTAGCTTTGCTCTGCGGTTTTCTTTTCCCACATTGATGGAGGCCAGGATGCGCGGCGGAGGTTTAATCAGTGCAATTGTGGTGATCTGGTTGGTGATCGGCGTGGTGGCCGCATTCCAACGGGGCTACTTGAAGAATACCGACCAAAATTGTGCCTCATTGGGCACTATCGCGGTCACGGTGCTCGTGGGTCCCCTGAATTACGCGGGTGTCAACCCGAAGGTGGGCGAGTGTCATGCGCCGCAGCCAAGTTCGATGCCCGCGATGGACATCGAGCATCTGTTTGGAATGGAGGCGTCGTGATTTTTTTGGGCATCATTCTGCTGGTATTGGGATATTTCCTCAAGGTGTATGTCCTAGAAACGATCGGCATCATCTTGCTGGTCATCGGCGCCGTGCTATGGGTTCTGGGCTCTGTCGGTCGCCCGGTCGCCGGCAGGCGCTACTGGTACTGACGCGAATCAACGAAACATCTGAAAAGGAGTCGTCATGATCGTCCTCGGAATTATCTTGCTCGTCCTCGGCTATGTGCTGCCAGTGCCACTGCTGGCCACCCTCGGGTGGATTCTGGTGGTAATCGGTGTGGTGTTCTTCATCCTGGGCAGTGTCGGCCGCCCGGTCGCCGGCCGAAAAGTCTGGTTTTAATCCGCCGACCTGCAGTTGGGGCCGCTCACAGCGGACACATAGGATTGGCACAGTAACGACTCATCGTGCTGGGCATAATTTAAATCTGTGAGCCAACCCCATGCACCCGTCGAGCGAGTCGTTATGCGCCGTGCCGACGGGAACCCGATCAATGTGCTGGTGGTCGACGACGAAGCCGTCCTCGCCGAGATGGTGTCGATGGCGCTTCGCTACGAAGGCTGGAACATCGCGACCGCGGGTGACGGAGCAGCGGCTCTGGAGTCCGCGCGGTCGCAGCGGCCCGATGTAGTCGTCCTCGACGTGATGCTGCCCGATATGAGCGGGCTCGATGTGCTGCGGAAACTGCGCGAACAGAATCCGCAGCTGCCGGTTCTGCTGCTCACGGCGAAGGATGCGGTGGAAGATCGCATCGCCGGCCTCACGGCCGGTGGCGACGACTACGTCACCAAACCGTTCAGCCTCGAAGAGGTGGTGTTGCGGCTGCGGGCGCTGCTGCGGCGCACCGGGGTGACAACGGAGGACAGCGGCGCGCAGCTCGTCGTCGGCGACCTGGTGCTCAACGAGGACAGCCACGAGGTGACCCGCGCCGGCGAGCCAATCTCGTTGACGTCCACCGAGTTCGAGCTGCTGCGCTTCATGATGCGCAACGCCAAGCGGGTACTGAGCAAGGCACAGATCTTGGACCGGGTGTGGAGTTACGACTTCGGCGGCCGGTCCAACATCGTCGAGCTGTACATCTCCTATCTGCGCAAGAAAATCGACAACGGGCGCGACCCGATGATTCATACGCTGCGTGGCGCCGGCTACGTACTCAAGCCGGCCCCCTAGCATGGGCGGGACTTGGTCCCTTCGGCTTCGGCTGTTGATCGGGCAGGTCGTGGTGCTCGCAATCGTCTGCGTCGGAATCGGTGCGGTGACTGAGCTCGCGTTGTACCGATACCTGGTCGGACAGCTCGACACCGAGGTGCAGGACGCTTCGCATCGCTCGGTGCGGATATTCGGTGAGCCGCCGTCGGCGCCGTGGCGCCATCATCCGCGGCCTTTTCCGCGACCCGGCCCGGGCCCGGTCTTCCTTGACGCGCCGGCCCAGCCGGTGGGGATGGTCGCGGCGGTGATCGACAACGGCGGGTCGATCGAAGCCGGATACCTGACCAGCGCGGGCAGCCGGGCCGCGTTGACCGACGCAGCCACGGCCCAGCTGAAGGCGATTCCGATCAACCGCACGCCGGTGACCCGAGATCTCAACGGGCTGGGCCGGTATCGAGTTATTGCGGCGCCCGCCCGGCAAAGCGGCGACATCATCGTCACCGGCCTGTCGATGTCGGATGTCGACGCCACGATGATCCGCGTCCTGCTGATCTTCGCGGTAGTCACCGTGATCGCGGTCGCGGCCGCCACCACCGCCGGCATTGTGATCATCCGGCGAGCGCTGGCGCCGCTGCGCCGCGTCGCGCAGACCGCCGGCGAGGTGGTCGCGCTACCGCTGGACCGCGGCGAAGTCGCGCTGCCGGTGCGGGTGCTCGAGGCGGACGCCAACCCGCGCACCGAAGTGGGGCAGCTCGGGTCGGCCGTGAACCGGATGCTCGACCACATCGCGGCCGCGTTGTCGACCCGGCAGGCCAGCGAGACCCGGGTACGCCAGTTCGTCGCCGACGCCAGTCACGAACTGCGCACGCCGCTGGCCGCAATCCGCGGCTACACCGAACTGGCACAACGGATGGGTGACGACCGCGATGCGGTGACGCATGCGATGCAGCGCGTGAATTCCGAAACCCAGCGGATGACCCACCTCGTCGAGGATCTGCTGCTGCTCGCCCGGTTGGACTCCGGGCGGCCACTGGAACGCGAATCGGTGGATCTGTCGCGGGTGGCCGTCGATGCGGTCAGCGATGCACACGTCGCCGGGCCGGATCATCAGTGGGAGCTCGACTTGCCCGAAGAGCCGGTGATGGTCTGCGGCGACGCCGCCCGGCTGCATCAGGTGGTGACCAATCTGCTAGCGAACGCCCGCGTGCACACCAGCCCGGGAACCGTCGTGACCACGCGATTGGCTTCCGACACGATGCATGCGGTGCTGAGCGTGGTCGACAACGGGCCGGGGATCCCAGAACAGTTGCAGTCGGAGGTGTTCGAGCGGTTCGCCCGCGGTGACACTTCCCGATCCCGTAAGGGCGGCAGCACCGGCCTGGGCCTGGCGATCGTCTCGGCAGTGATCAAGGCCCATGACGGCACGATCTCGTTGGACAGCGCGCCGGGTCACACCGACTTCACGGTGCGGTTGCCGCTGACGTCCGACGCTAGCGTCACCGCTCACAGCGCGGACATAACTTGGACAAATTCGAAACTTAGGACCGCGCAACACGATTAAAGCATGACGATTCTCGAAGTGCCCGGTGATGTGGCCGTCGATGAATTCGTCGTTGCGCCGCTGGCGTATTCGCGGCGGCCACGTTGGATACGGCCCGCGCTGTGGGCGCTACTGGCCGCGACCGCATTGCTCTATCTGTGGGACTTGAGCGCATCGGGCTACGCCAACCAGTCCTATGCCGCTGCGGTACAGGCCGGCACGCAGAGTTGGAAGGCGTTGCTGTTCGGTTCGCTGGATCCCGGCAACGCCATCACGGTCGACAAACCGCCCGCCGCGATTTGGGTGATGGGCCTGTCGGCTCGGCTCTTCGGCTTTGGCCCACTGGCGATGCTGGTGCCGCAGGCTCTGATGGGTGTCGGCTCGGTCGCACTGCTCTACGGTGCGGTACGACGCGCCAGCGGGCCGATCGCCGGTCTGCTTGCCGGTGCGCTGCTGGCGCTAACGCCGTTGGCGGCCTTGATGTTTCGATACAACAACCCCGACGCACTGTTGGTGCTGCTGCTGGTCGCTGCCGGTTACTGCACCGTTCGCGCGTTGGACAGCTGGTCGGGTCGTTGGCTCGTCCTCGCAGGCACTGCACTGGGATTCGCCTTCCTCACCACGATGGCGGAAGCCTTTCTCGTGGTCCCGGCGATCGGGCTGGTGGTATTGGTCGCCGCTCCCGGCGACATGCGCGCGCGGATCCGCAGCCTGCTGATCGGGTTGGCGACGACCGTCGTCTCAGCAGGTTGGTTCGTAGCGCTGGTGGCGGTGTGGCCCGCGGATTCCCGGCCCTATATCGGTGGTTCCACCGATAACAGCCTGCTGCACCTCACGCTTGCGCACAACGGTGTGGGCCGGGTGCTCGGCGAAGGCGGAAACCACACCTCATGGCTGCTGCCCGCGGCGGTGATCGGCCTGATCGCAATGCTGTGGTTCACCCGCTCGACGCCGCGGACCGACCGGATGCGGGCCAGCCTGCTGTTCTGGGGTGTCTGGATGGTGGTGTCGGGGGTGGTCTTCGGCTCCACGGTCGCGATGGCACCCGCCGTTGCGGCGGTCACGGCGATCTCAACTCGAGAGTTGTGGCGTGGCAGGCAGTTTGCGTCGTCACGGGCGGCCCTGGCGCTGATGCTGGTGGCGATCGCCGGGTGGGATTTCGTCCTGCTCAGCCGCACACCGGACTGGCTGCCGTGGCTACGGTGGGCGATGCTGCTCGGTGCCGTCGTCATACCCGCGCTGGTGCTCACCAGAGGTCAGCTAGTCGGCCGGGGCGTCGCGGCGTTGTGCGCCGGCGGACTGCTGTTCGGGTTGGGAGGCGTCGCGGCATACACCATCCACGCGGTCGCGGTGCACCACGGCGCCTCCATCCCCGTCGGCGCCGACGACGAGCAGGCCGGCGCCAACAGAGCGCTCGCCGCACTACTTGTTGGAACCGACAACCGTTGGGCAGCAGCAACTATCGGCTCACGCACCACATCCAGTCTCGAGCTGAGCACCGGCAAGTCGGTCATGGCGGTCGGCGGATTCAGCGGCCGTGACAACGCGCCGACGCTGGCCGAGTTCCGGCGCTATGTTGCCGACGGTCAGATTGGCTACTTCGTCCGCGACGACAGCCCCGAACCGGGTGCACATTACGGCGATCAGAGTTCAGCGTCCGGCGACGCCGGTCAGATCACCAGATGGGTGGCCGCGAACTTCGTCCCGCAGCAGGTTGGCGACACGACGGTCTACGACCTCGCCCGCTGACGGCTCGGGCGTACGCAACGACGGCGACGCCGTGGGGAGCGTCGCCGTCGTCTGCGTTGGGGTTACTTCAGGATCGGGTTGCTAGGGGCAGGTGACGTCAATCTCGAAGGGCTTGTTCACCGGCTGCATCGGGTTGGACATGTCCACCCCGGTCGCCGTCCCGGTGATCTTGTACTTGCTGCCGTCCTTGGTCGCGCTGGCATTGCCCTGACCGGTACCCGGGGTGTAGCCCAGCGTGACGCCATTGACATTGCCGAGCCCGACCGACTTCACCGCGGGCGGGCTGGCGTCGGTGAGCACGGCGCCAATGCCGGTGGACGCCCCACCGATGGCGATGTTGACGTTGCCGGCCGTCGAAGAGCAGGCGACGGTGCCTTGGACGTTCTGGTCTTTGCCGTCGATGGTGACTTTCGCCACGGATGTGCCGCTCGAACCGGCCGCCGCCGCGCTTGTCTGGCCAGACGATGACCCGGAACTGCTCGTCGATGACTTATTGCTCGAACATCCGGACAGACCTACGACGACGATCGCCGTCGCTGCTGCAGCGACCGTAACTGAACGCTTCACTCATGCTCCTTTGCCATTCTGGCGGTCCACAGGAACTTCACAGACCGCTTTGGCAGTATGCAGCTTTACCGAACCATGGTTATCGAATTCGCCAAAAATTCGCTTGCAGGCCAATGGGGCTTATCGGGCTTCAGCAGACGTTTGCTGGTGGCTTGCTGATCGGGTGTTTCTGTTCCTGTGTCGCGGAATTGATGGCAGTGTCAGGCGGGTGGAACATAAACGCCAGAGTCGCGGGCTACCGCTGGAAGACACGACGGATTTCGCCGACGCCGACCGGGGATTCATCGGCGCGCTGACACCCTGCGTCGTCAACGCCGCCGACGGACGTGTGGTGTGGGATAACGACGCGTACTCGTTCATCAGCGGGGACCCGCCGTCATCGGTGCATCCCAGTCTGTGGCGGCAGTGCATGCTGACCGCCAAGCAAGGTCTCTACGAGGTGGTGCCGGGCATCTACCAGGTCCGCGGCCTGGACATCTCCAACATCAGCTTCGTTGAGGCCGACACCGGCCTGATCGTCATCGACCCGCTGGTCTCCACCGAGGTGGCGGCTGCCGCGCTGCAGTTGTACCGCACGCATCGCGGCGACCGGCCCGTCGTCGCGGTGATCTACACCCACAGCCATGTGGACCATTTCGGCGGCGTGCTGGGCGTCACCTCACAGGCGGACGTGGACTCCGGAAGGGTGGCGGTGCTGGCGCCCGAAAAATTCACCGAGCACGTCGTGCAGGAGAACGTCTACGCCGGCCCCGCCATGACGCGGCGCGCGACCTATATGTACGGCAGCCTGCTGGCCCGCGGCCCGCAAGGACATGTCGGTTGTGGCCTGGGCCAGGCGCCGTCTCTTGGCGAGATCGCCTTGATCGTCCCGACCGTCGACATCGCGACCACCGGCGAGACGCACAACATCGACGGTGTGCAGATCGAATTCCAGATGGCACCGGGCACCGAAGCCCCGGCCGAAATGCACTTCTATTTCCAGCGATTCCGCGCACTATGCATGGCCGAGAACGCCACGCATAACCTGCACAACCTGTTGACGCTTCG
>NZ_DATFZD010000187.1:0-7625 GCF_035314665.1 Mycobacterium sp.
GTGGGTAGATGATCAACCGGTAGCGCCGAACAGCGTACTGACTGATTTTGACGTCATAAAATCCCCACGGTCGGTCACCGTCGAGCACCCGCGAAAACCACCGCGCGCCTGGTTCAACGGGTTGGTATTGGGCGTTGCGCATGAAATCAGGCGTACGCGAAATTTGAGACGCCGACCCCCCAGCTAAACGGCATCCTTACACCTGAAGGGTCAAACCTTTACGAATCCTTATCAAACGCGTCTCGGCCGAGAACCTCCTGCGCGGCCTCTGCTTCTAGGTGTGGAAGCGCTTGCGTCAGTTCTTCTTGGACGGGATTACGATCACCACGATCAGCGTCAGAATGCTGAAGAACAGTCCAAGAATGCCCCAACCCAATGGGTTGCGGCCCTTCATTGCGGCGACGGCTCCGCAAATGATCGCCGCGATAACGCTGCCAATGGCGACGAAAATGCCCTTGATACCGCGCAGAATAAATCCTGCGGCTTCCGGCTGGCTGGATGCGGCCAGCACCAATTGGTGAAGAATGATGACCTCCTCAGTGCCGCACGAGTTCTCACTGGCGTGCTTCGGACGCGAGTACCCGCGAAAGCCGGAATCAAAACGCGTCGTTCAGCTGTCAGGCAAGCCTCGAACGAACGCTTGGGTTTCCTCCCAGCTCGGTAGCAGACCGGCGGCGCGGACCTCGTCCAAAGTGGGTGCCGCTGCGTCGCGGTCGGACAACAGCAATTCGTGCCCGGTCGGCCAGTCGATTGCCAGCGTCGGATCGGTGGGGGTGATGGTGTGTTCGCGCTGCGGGTTGTATTCCGCTGAGCACAGGTACATCACCGTCGAGTTGTCCTGTAGCGCAAGGAAACCGTGTGCGAGGCCTTCGGAGATATAAATCGTGCGGTGGTCGTGGTCGTCGAGCAGCACCGAGTCCCAGTGCCCGAAAGTCGGTGAACCGACCCGGATGTCGACGACGACATCAAACACCGAGCCGGCCAGGCAGGTCACATACTTTGCCTGGCTGGGTGGCAGCTGAGCGAAATGCAGGCCGCGCAGCACACCGGCCGCCGATACCGAACAATTGGCCTGCCGGACATCGAGCCGGTGACCGGCGAACCCGGTGAACCCGCGGTCGGTGAGCCATTCGAAGAACAGACCACGCGAATCGGAATTCAGTCGCGGCGTGATCTCCCACGCGCCGGCGATGTCGAGTTCGTGAGCCTGCATGTCACTGTCCCCGTTGTTCGTACCGTGCTTCGCTGGCGGCTTTCATCGGCGCCCACCAGGTTTCGTTGTCGCGGTACCAGTCGATGGTGGCGCGCAGGCCCTCGGTGAAGTCGGTGTGCTTCGGTGCCCAACCTAATTCGGTGCACAGCGGGGTGGGATCGATGGCGTAGCGCAGGTCGTGGCCGGCACGGTCGACGACATAGTCGAAGTCGTCGGGATCGCGGCCCATCAGCTCCAGCAGCGTCTGCAGCACCGATAGGTTGTCGCGCTCGCCGTCGGCGCCGATCAGATAGGTTCGGCCGATCTGGCCGCGGCTGAGAATTCGCCGGACCGCGTCGTTGTGGTCCTCGACGTGAATCCAATCGCGCACGTTGGCCCCTTTGCCGTACAACTTGGGCCGGCGCCCGGTGAGCACGCTGGTGATCTGGCGGGGAATGAACTTCTCGACGTGCTGATACGGGCCGTAGTTGTTGGAGCAGTTCGAGATCGTCGCGCGCACATCGTAGGAGCGCACCCAGGCTCGGACCAACATGTCGGAGGCGGCCTTGGTCGACGAGTACGGACTTGACGGGTTGTAGGGCGTCGACTCGGTGAACCGCGCGGCATCGTCGAGGGCAAGATCGCCGTAGACCTCGTCGGTGGAGACGTGATGCAGCCGCACCCCGTGCTCGCGTACCGCCTCCAGAACGTTGAACGTTCCGATCACGTTGGCCCGCAGAAACGTTGCCGGGTCGGCCAATGAGTTGTCGACGTGTGTTTCGGCCGCGAAATGCACCACCGCGTCGGACTCGGCGACCAGCCGGGACACCAGCCCGGCGTCGGTGATGTCGCCCTCGACCAGCCGGATGTCGTTTTCGACGGGAACCAGCGATTCGCGGCTGCCGGCGTATGTCATGGCGTCCAGCACCGTCACCACATCATCGGGATGCTCACGCACACTGGCATGCACAAAATTGGTACCGATGAAGCCAGCTCCACCTGTGACCAGCAGCCGCATACTGGCACCTTAGCCGAGCGGCCCGATCAGCTTGCGGGCTTCAGCCCCAACGGACCGTCCAGCTCGCTCAGGACGGGCAGCAGTGTCTCCGGGGTCCAGCCGCCCAGCACTTGGATCGCCACGTGATCGGCGCCGGCCTCCAGATGCTCATTGAGCCGCTGCGCGATGGCCTCCGGTGTGCCGTAGGCAACCACCGCGTCGATCAACCGGTCGCTGCCGGGCCTGCGCACGTCGTCTTCGCTGAACCCCAGCCGCAGCCAGTTGTTCACGTAGTTGCTCAGGCCCAGGTAGTGGTCGACGGTCTCGCGCCCAATCCGGCGCGCCTCGTCAGCGTCGGTGGTGAGCACCACCTTGTGCTCCGGTGCCAAGAACACCGAAGGACCCATCGCTTCGCGCGCCTTGGCCGTGTGTTGCGGCGTCGTCAGATACGGATGCGCGCCCGCGCTGCGCTCGGCGGCGAGTTTCAGGACCTTGGGGCCCAGCGCCGCGAGCACTCGACGACTGGTCGGCACCATCGCGTTGTCGAGCTCGTCGAGGTAACCGACCAGCGCGTCATAGGGCTTCACGTACTCCTCGGTGTGCTCACGGTGGCCCACCCCGATGCCCAGCAAAAACCTTCCGGGATAGGCGTTTTCGACACGCTCGAAGGATTGGGCGACCACCGGCGCCGGCGCGGACCAGATATTGACGATCCCGGTGGCCAGCTGCAGCGAATTAGTCTGCGCCAGAGCAGGATCCACCCACTCCAACTCCGCATCTGGCGATCCGCCGACCCAGACGGCGCCATAACCGAGCGATTCGATTTGCGCGGCCAGCTCGGGTGCCACGGAGCGGAAGGCCAGAAATACGCCGAACCGCCCTAGGTCGGGTTTCAGCGATACTGCCTCGGCCATCTAGGTCCCCCTCTGCTTCGTCACGACTGCTTCAGTCCAAGCGATCCGGCCAATTCGGCCAGCGCCGGAACCAGGTTCTCATTCTTCGTCAGCACCTGAACGGCCACATGGTCCGCGCCCGCGTCGAGGTGTTCATTCAAACGTGCGGCTATCGAGTCGGTCGTGCCGTGGGCGACCATGGCGTCGACGAGGCGGTCACTGCCGGGGCGAGTGATGTCGTCGTCGGTGAAACCCAGCCGCCGCCAGTTGTTCAGGTAGTTGGCGAGATTGAGGTAAATGTCGAGTGCCTTACGCCCGACGGCGCGAGCCTGTTCCGCGTCGGTGGTCAGTACCACCTTGTGTTCGGGCGCCAAAAACGCCGACGGGCCGATCAGTTCGCGGGCGTACGACGTGTGCTCCGGCGTGGTCAGGTAGGGGTGAGCTCCGGCGCTGCGTTGCGCAGAAAGCTTTAGTACCCGCGGGCCCAGCGCGGCAACCACTCGACGCTCGGCGGGCACGCCGTAGTCGTCGAGGCGGTCCAGGTACTCGACTAGCGCGTCGTAGGGCTTGCGGTACTCGCTGACCGCTTCGGGATGCCCGACGCCGATGCCCAGCAGGAAGCGCCCGGGATAAGCCTTGTCGATGCGGTGGAAAGACGCGGCGACCGGCTTGGCGGGCGCCGACCAGATGTTGACGATGCCGGTGGCGACCTGCAGCGTGGTCGTCGCTTCGAGGATGGGTTCGACCCACTCCAACTCGGCCGGCGGTGAGCCGCCTACCCAGACGGCCCCGTAGCCCAGGGCTTCAATCTCTTTGGCCTGCTGCGGGGTGACGCCGCGGCCGAACGATCCGAACCGACCGAGGTTGGGGCCACTCGTGGAACGAGCCTGAGTATCAGTCATGGTCTCTCCAACCGGTCGTTTGAGGTCGCTATTCCGCCAGTTCTGCATCCAGGTCGGGATCCGCCAAATCCTCGACGCGCGGTTTTTCCAGCGGCAGCAACACGATGAAGCGGGTGTTGCCCGGCACCGACTCCACCCGCAAATCCCCGCGATGTTTCTTCACGACGATGTTCCACGCCAAATCCAGCCCGAGGCCGGTGCCCTCGCCGACCGGTTTGGTGGTGAAGAACGGCTCGAAGATGTGCTCGCGCGCCTCCGCGGGGATACCCGGTCCGGTGTCGCAGATCTCGATCCGGGCCAGTTTCTCACCTTCCCTACCGGTGCGAACGGTCAGCGTACCGCCCTGATCCCGCATCGCTGCCAGCGCGTTGTCGATGATGTTGGTCCAGACCTGGTTGAGATCCCCTGGGAAGCAAGGGATTTCGGGAAGCGATTGGTCGAATTCCTTGACCACCGTGATCGCGCCGGGCTTGCCGCCGTCTTTGGTCAACCGGTCGGCGAACATCACCAGCGTGCTGCGCAGCAGTTCGTGCACATTGGCCACATCGAAGAGGGCCCGGTCCATCCGGGAATATTGCTTGGCGTCGGCGACCAGTGCCGAAATCCGTTTGCTTGCTTCCAAAAGTTGGTTCATCAGAAGTTCGCTCTCGATGGTGTAGCTGATCCAGCGGATCGCCTCCTCCACCGAAGCCGAAGCATCCAACTCCTCGGCGGTCGCGGCAATCCGCTCCAGCCAGTCGGTGTCGATGTTGCCTTCGACGAGTGTCGGCGCGATGTCCCATCCGCCGTCGATGTCGTGGTCCTCCAGCCATTCGCCGACGGCGTCCTCGCGGTCGGCGGTCTCAAGCGCGGTCAGGTGCTGCGACGCCGATTTGGCGACGTGCTCGGCGACCGCGTCCTGCAGCAGCACCAGAGCGTTCAGGGTTTCGGGGGAGACGCTGCCGTCGGCAAGCATCGCCAGTTTCCCGCGCATGCGCGAGATCCGGCCGCGCAGCTCGTCGGCGGCCCGTGCGATGGCTGCGGCGGGATTGTTCAGCTGATGGGTCAGCCCGGCCGACAACCGGCCCAGCGCGAGCAGCTTCTCCCGGTTGTCGATGATCCGGCGGGTTCGATCGGTGCCCACGGCGATCCCGTCGAGCAGGTGCACCGCCATCGGAAATTGGTCCTTCATGAACTTGGCGAACACCGGCGCGTCCATGACAAAGAACCGCGACGGCTTGGTCACGTGCACCGACGCGTCGTAGAGCTTTTGGGTCCCGCCGGTGAACGCCCGCCAGGCACCGCAATACACGCCGCGCTGGGACGTCCGGTTCGTCTCGATGGCCTGACCGCCGGAGAGCTTCGACATTGCTAGCTCGCCGTCGATCAGAACGTAGAAACAGGTCGCCGGCTCGCCCTCGACGATGATCGGTCCCGGCTGGAATTCCTGAATATGCCCGGCAACGCAGAGCGTATCGAGCTGCTCATCGGAGAGCGCCTCGAACAGGAACAGGGTGCGCAGCTCGTCGGCGTCACACGGGAGTTTTGCGGTCATGATTCCGCCAGGTAGCGGTGGACCAGCATCACGGCCATCGACCCTTCGCCGACCGCGGCCGCGACCCGTTTGGCGGAATCGGCGCGCACATCGCCGGCCACGAACACGCCCGGCACGCTGGTTTCCAGATGATGCGGCGGACGATCGAGCGTCCAGCCGCAGACGTTGCGCAGGTCCGGACCGGTGAGGATGAAGCCGCGGTCGTCGCGGGCGACGACCCCGTCCAGCCAGTCGGTGCCCGGTGCGGCGCCAATGAAGATGAACATCCGGCCGCAGCTGACGTCCTCGGTAACGCCGGTCCGGTTGTCGATCAGGGTCAGCTTCTCCAGGTGATCGTCTCCGGTGGCGCACTGAACTTCGGTACAGGTGCGCACGGTGACCTTGGGGTTTTGCTCGATCTGCTGGATCAGGTAGTACGACATCGACGCCTCCAACGATGGGCCACGCACGACGACTGTCACCGAGTTGGCCTGGCGGGACAGATACATCGCGGCCTGACCGGCGGAATTGGCCCCGCCCACCACGTAGACCTCTTCCTCCTGGCAATCCGACGCGACGGAGACGGCGGCCCCGTAGTAGATGCCCCGGCCGGTCAGTTCGGCGCAGCCGGTTGCCGCCAGCTGCCGGTATGCGACGCCGGTGGCCAGGATGACCGCATGCGCGTCGATCGAGCCGCCGTCGGCGAACTGCACGGTGCGCTTGGACCCGTTGACCTCCAGGGCGGTGGCCGCACGGGCGGTGATCAGTTCGGCGCCGAACTTCTCCGCCTGTCTGCGGGCCCGATCGGCCAACTGGCCGCCCGACACCCCGTCCGGAAAGCCGAGATAGTTCTCGATCCGCGAGCTCTGGCCGGCCTGACCGCCGGTCGCGGTGCGTTCGATGAGCACCGTGCGCAGCCCCTCGGAAGCGCCGTAGACGGCGGCGGCCAGGCCCGCGGGTCCGCCACCGACAACGATCAGGTCGTAGAACTCCTGCGACGGCGTGGAACTCAAGCCCAACGTGTCGGCCAGTTCGGCGTCGCTGGGCTCGATGAGGGTGTCGCCGCGTTCGGTGACGACGACCGGAAGCCGCAGGCCGTCTTCGCCGGCCGCCCGCAACAGCTGTTCGCCGTCGGGGTCGTCGGCCATGAACCAGGTGTAGTAGAGCCCGTTGCGGGCCAGGAAGTCGCGCACCTGCCAGGACCGCGCCGACCAGCGGTGTCCGATCACCTTGGTGTGTGGGATGGGGTGTTCCGGTGCCAGCTTCCACGCGTCCAGTAGGGCGTCAATGACCGGGTAGAGCTTCTCCTCCGGCGGATCCCACGGCTTGAGCAGGTAGTGGTCGAGGTCGACGACGTTGATCGCGTCGATGGCGGCGTGGGTGTCGGCGTAGGCGGTGAGCAGCACCCGTCGCGCCGACGGATACAGGTCCATCGCGTGCTCGAGGAACTCGATGCCGGTCATCTGCGGCATCCGGTAGTCGGCGACCAGCGTTGCGACCGTCTCACCGCGCAGTTTGAGCTGCTTGAGGGTTTCCAACGCGTCGGGGCCGGATTCCGCCCGCACGATCCGGTGGGCCTCGCCGTAGTGGCGACGCAGGTCCCGGGCAACCGCCCGGGATACTGCGGGATCGTCGTCGACGGTCAGGATCACCGGTTTACGGGTGTGGGGATCAGCACTAGCGGGGTTGGTCATTGGCGTTAAGTATGCGCTTGTCAGGGACCGTGCGTGGGGTCAGGTTGGCAGGTCCCGATTCCGCCCACAGCGATTTTGGCCAGCGGTAATGAGCGGGTATCGTGGACCAACGGTGCGTCATCGCGCTGGTTTCTTGCGTGCCCAGTTCTAGGAATTTCCTGTCACCGGCTCACGTTGTTAAGCCAGCGAATGCTGCGCCGATCCGGGCGTAGAAGCAACGAAACCAAAGACGAGGATTTCTGGAAAGTATGGCCAAGAAGGACGGCGCCATCGAGGTCGAGGGCCGCGTGGTCGAGCCCCTGCCCAATGCGATGTTCCGCATTGAGCTGGAGAACGGCCACAAGGTGCTTGCCCACATCAGCGGCAAGATGCGGCAGCACTACATCCGCATCCTGCCCGAGGACCGGGTGGTGGTGGAGTTGTCTCCCTACGAC
>NZ_DATFZD010000188.1:0-5062 GCF_035314665.1 Mycobacterium sp.
TTCACTGCGGCGAAGCCGGGGCCGGCCAGGCGGCCAAGGTGTGCAACAACATGGTGCTGGCGGTGCAGCAGATCGCGATCGGCGAGGCGTTCGTACTGGCCGAGAAGCTGGGGCTCTCGGCGCAGTCGCTGTTCGACGTGATCACCGGCGCGACGGGGAACTGCTGGGCGGTGCACACCAACTGCCCGGTGCCGGGCCCGGTGCCGACATCGCCGGCCAACCACGATTTCCAGCCGGGCTTCGCGACCGCGCTTATGAACAAGGACCTCGGCCTGGCGATGGATGCGGTCAGGTCAACCGGTTCGGCGGCCCCGCTTGGCAGTCACGCCGCCGAGATCTACGCCAAATTCGCAGCGGACAACGCCGCCTTGGATTTCAGCGCCGTGATCGAGCTGCTCCGCGGGAGCTAACGCTCACAACCGCCTAACCGGTGGCTTCGCGGATGTACCGCCCGACCTGCCGCAGCGATCGCACCGCCTCGGGTATCAACGGCGCGCAGATTTGGAACACGTGCATCTGGCCGGGCCAGACAACCACCTCTGCGGGCACTCCGGCAGCGGCCAGCCGACGCGCAGCCAGCCGGGCGTCATGTAGCAGCACCTCGGACCCCGAAACGTGAATCAGCATGGGAGGCAAGCCCGGTTTGACATGATCCAGCGGTTCGTACACTCTGTCGGGTTCGCCATCGATGATGCGCCCGGATGCCGCCCGCTTAATGATGTGGACGAGCGCGTCAAGAGCCTTGGGCGGGAACATCGCGTCGGATCGGATTTTCGGATCCGCCTTCTTGGATGCCATGTCCAATTGCATCAGCGGCGACAGTGACACGAGCGCCGCCGGCTCCTCGCCCTCGGCCAGGAGCCGTTCGGCCAGTGCCAGCGCCAGATAGCCACCGGCCGAATCCCCGGCCAGCACAATCTGATCCGGCTGATAGCCGAGGTCGCGCAGCCACTCGTAACCGTCGTAGCAATCGTCAACCGCCTCGCCGATCGTGTGTTTGGGGATCATCCGGTAGTTGAGCACCAGCACGGGCGAATCGGCGTAGTACGAGATCATCGCGGTCAGACGACTGTGCGAGTTCGCGCCGCAGGTCAGAAACGCCCCGCCGTGCAGGTACAGGATGACGCGGCGCTTTCCGTCGGCCGGCAGCACACCCTTGGCCCGGACGACCTGGGCGGTGCAGTGCGTGAGCTTGATTGTCGCGCGGACGGTGCCCGGGATGGGCAGCAACGCTCCGGAGGCCCAGTCGACCAAGCCCCACGGCCAGGGCAGAAGCGGGATGTGGCTTGCGATTGCCAACGTCGGCCGAATAGTCAGCCGGGCACCCAGCCAGGCCAGCCGACCGGCGATGCTGGGACCGTCTTCCACCACCTCGACAGGAACGCCGCCGCTGACCGGATACATGCGGGCTTTTACGGCGCGGCCTGCGCCGATAGGAACGCAGGTGGAACCCGAGACCTTGCTTGGGCCGCTCATCTCAAACTCCTACGCGGCCGTGGGGCCGGTTCGGTTCCGATATGCGGCGGTGCCGCCTAGCCGAGCGACCTCGGCCGTGAGGCAGCCGATTCGCTGATCTTGAGCCGCGATCGTATGGTGCGCGGTTCCAAGTTGGCGTTCGCGATCGGCCAGCCTCACCTCTGCGGCTTGGCGACGCCGCTCAGATTCGCGCAACGCGCGGCGTAGTTCGTCGATCTGTGCGTCGGGTGTGAGCGGCATCATGATGGCATCACCTCCAATTGAGGTGGCATATGGCAGATGCTGAGTCCCTTATCCGTTTAACAGACTGCCAGTTGCCATTTGTCATGATCCACCACTTTTCAGATTTAAACAAGCAGTTTCTTATGACTTTTAGTATGTTAGGTAGCGATCGCCAGACTTTTGGTTCGCACTCCTGAGGAGGGCGGCGCCAAGCCGCTGAGCGTGCAGAGGCCTGGCGCGGTGATACTCGCCTAAGCGGTTCGGGAACGCATCTGCTGAATCGACCAGCGTCGGTGCTGCTGCTGGCAACCGTCGGCCAGCAACGGATCGGCCCCGTCGTATCCGAGACGGACAGCGGCCGCACCGGTGAAGTCGGCGCTGTAGTCGGCCGTGACGACCAGGGAGGGCAATCCGGCGGTGATCGCCGCGCGCAAGCTGCGGCCCGAACCTCCGATGGCCAACGCACCCGCGGGCGCTATCCCAAGTTCCCACAACGCCAGCCGGTACAGTTCGGCTCCGCTCTCCGCCTGCCTTTCGGGCTCAGGCGGCGCAACGTCGTCGGCGGTGACGAGGGTCTCGACGAGCCCATCGCCGACCAGTTGTCGGACCGTTGGCTCGACCCGCTCACGACGGCCGGTACTCACCACGCCGACCCAGATGCCGGCGACGAACAAGCTCATGATCAAGTCGATCAGTCCGGCCCGCGGTGCAACATCACCATCGCGTTCGATATCCGCCAGCGCGGAATCGGCGTCGAAGATCACCGCACGCAGGATATCGGCTTCGACCGGACGTTCCCGATCCCACCAGAAGGTCCGGGCTGGACGAGACTGCCGCATGGCTCGCACGCCCACATGGTTGCCCGGATGCCACGCGCCCGACCTCCCCCGTTCGGGGGATTGGCAAGGCCAACTGCTCTGGGAACAGGCGGAGTCTAGGGTGTTGCCATGCCGGTGCGTCTTGTCCTGGTCGATGACCACGAGATGGTCATCGAGGGACTCAAGGCGATGCTGGCGGCGTTCAAGGACCGGGTGCAGGTGGTCGGGCAGGCGGTGGGCGCCGACCGGGCGGTCACCGTGGTCGACGACCTGCAACCCGACATTGTGCTGTGCGACGTTCGGATGCAGGGCTTCAGCGGGTTGGACCTGTGCAAGGTGCTGCGCGAGCACGAGCCCGACCGCAAGGTCGTGATGCTGTCGGTCTACGACGACGAGCAGTACTTGTTCCAGGCCTTGCGGGTGGGCGCGAGCGGCTATCTGCTGAAAAGCATCAACAGCGACGACCTGGTGCGCCAGCTGGAATTGGTGCACAGCGGGGAAACGGTGATCGACCCGGGGATGGCGGTCCGGGCGGCGGACACCGCGGCCCGGATGCAGCGCGACGAATTCTGGCCCGGCGCCCGGCAGGGGCTGACGCAACGCGAAAGCGAAATCCTGTCCTGCATGGTCAATGGGTTGTCCAACCGCGGCATCGCCAACAAACTCGTCATCAGCGAGGAAACCGTCAAGAGCCACCTGCGATCGATCTATCGCAAGCTCGGAGTCAGCGACCGGACCGGCGCGGTGGCAACTGCGCTGCGCGAAGGCATCTATCAATGAGCGCTGTCCAATGACCACATCGCAACCCACGGCGCCCGACGACGGCGCCCGCGGCTCGCACGCGGTACGCGATCTCGTCGACACCGACCGCGAGCTGGCGCTGCTGCGGGAACTCATTCGGGCCGCCTCGAGCGGCCCCGGGGTGGAACCGTTGGCGGCCGCCGCGGCGCGAATGATCACCGCGGCGACCGGAACCGACGTGTGCTTCGTGCATGTGCTCGACGACACCGACCGCTCGCTCACCCTCGCCGGCGCGACGCCGCCCTTCGACGGCCAGGTGGGAAAGATTCGGCTGCCGTTGGGATCCGGCATCTCCGGCTGGGTGGCCAAGCACCGTGAGCCCGTCGTCATCACCGACGACAAGGAAGCCGATCCGCGCTACTTACCGATCCAATCGTTGCGCGGACGCGACTTCACCTCGATGGTGTCGATGCCGATGGAAACCGACCCGGGCGGCCTGGTCGGCGTGCTGAACGTGCACACGGTCGCGCGTCGCGAGTTCACCGAGGGTGACGTCGAATTGTTGCGGGTCATCGGCCGGCTGATCGCCGGCGCCATGCACCAGGCCCGGTTGCACCGGCAGCTGGTCGCCAGGGAGCGGGCGCACGAGCTGTTCGTCGAGCAGGTGATCGAGGCCCAGGAGATCGAACGCCGCCGGCTGGCCGGCGATATTCATGACGGTATTTCGCAGCGCCTCATCACGTTGTCGTATCGGCTCGACGCCGCCGCTCGAGCGGTCAGCGACGATCCGGCGGAGGCCTCCGAACAACTCGATGCGGCCAGAGAACTCGCCGGGTTGACGTTGCAGGAGGCGCGGGCGGCGATCGGCGGGCTGCGTCCGCCGGTGCTCGACGACTTGGGCTTGGCCGGCGGGCTGGCCAGCCTGGCCCGGTCGATACCGCAACTCGACATGGAGCTCGAACTGGCCGACGTCCGGCTGCCCGAGCACATCGAGATCGCGCTCTACCGCATCGCACAAGAGGGCCTGCAAAACATCGTCAAACATGCCAACGCCTCGGTGGCGCGGCTGTTCTTCAGGGTGGACGACGATACCGCGCGGCTCGAAATCGTGGACAACGGAATAGGTTTCGACACTTTCGAGAACCCGCTGGGCGGCGATGAGATGGGCGGCTACGGTGTGCTGTCGATGGCCGAGCGCGCCGAGCTGGTCGGGGGCCGGTTGAACATCCGATCGCGGCCCGGCGCCGGGACAGCCGTCACCGCGACGATTCCGGTGCCCTCGACGATCGACTAGAAGTCTCCGGCGTTGTGCCGCAGGGTTTCGATCGACGACGCCAGCGCCCGGGATTCGCCGTCGGACATCCCGATATCGCAGAACACCTGCTCGTTGAGCGTGACGGTGGCGTCCTCGACGGTCGAGCGGCCCAGGTCGGTGATCTGCACCAGCGTGGTTCGCCCGTCGGTAGGGTGCGGGACACGTTGGACAAGGGCGTTGGCTTCCAGCCGGCGGATGGCATGGGTGACGCTGGTGACGTGTACCTGCAGCCGGTCGGACGCCTTGGTGATCGGCAACGCGCCGCTGCGGCTGAACGCCAGCAGACGCAGCAATTCGAACCGTGAAAAGCTCAGATCGTAAGGGCGTAAAGCGGTTTCGACGCGGGCAAGCATGATCTGGTGAGCCCGCATCACCGACGTCACCGCGACCATCCCCTGCGCGACCTCACCCCATCCGGCGCGTTCCCAGTTGGCCCGCGCGACGGCGATCGGATCGCGATTGTCGGGTTTCGAGGCGGCCACGCCCCTTT
>NZ_DATFZD010000189.1:0-7834 GCF_035314665.1 Mycobacterium sp.
CCCGGCACGCCCGCTTCGACGAACCGCTTGACCAGGTTGCGCACGTGCGGATCGCCGCCGTGGCCGGTGTCGGCGTCGGCGATGATGAACGGCCGGTAGTCGACCGCCGGCGTTCTTTCGCGTTGTTCGTCGCTCATCCGCAGCCGCAGGTACTGCTGATTACGGTCGGCGGTCAGCAGCGCGCGGACCAGGCCGGCGGCCTCGTCGGGCACCTGGCTCAGCGGGTAGCTGGCCAGGTCGGGCCCCGGGTCTTCGCTGATCGAGCCCTTGGCGGACGTCGCCCACCCGCCGAGGTAGATGCCTTCGATGCCCATCCGCTTCATGGCCACCGCCTGCCCCGGCGAGTACGGGCCGAAGGTGGTGATGCTCTTGCGCTGGGCGAACAGCTCGCGCAGCCGAGGATAGAAGGCCTCCGCCGCCTCTCGCGCCACGATGTAATCGCTGGGGATGGTGCCGCGCTGCTCTACGACTTGGCGGGCGGAGTAGAGCCGAGTGATTCCGTCGAACCGTGCGCTGTCGAAGTATCGCTGCGTGGCGGCTGTGTCTTTCTCAAAATCACCGCGAAAGCTGTCCTCGACCGGTGTGTGTGCCCGGGTGTCCGCGTCAATTGCCATGATCGTTCGCTCCTCTTTCAGCCCAATTCCCTCGATAGTGCGAGCCTATAGGCTGCTGTGCGGCATAAAGTTTCAAATCGGGATCTCCCTAAACAGGATCAGCCAGATCGGCCGCATCGAGGATGCCGCCATCCAGTCGCCGCTAAACCCCAGGTTAATTAGCGTCGGGGTCATTTGGGCCGTTTGGCATAGCCCGCTCGGATACACTCGCGCCACGCGGCGACGGCGCCGCATCCGAGGGGAGCCATGATGAGTTCTCGACGATCGGCCCGCACGCTGGGCTCCTTGCCGCCTAGCCGCACTGTCCCCGTCCGCTCCCCGGACGGCACCCGCCTGCACACCGAGGTATTCGGGCCCGAAGACGGCTATCCGATCGTGTTGGCGCACGGCATCACCTGTGCCATCCGGGTGTGGGCCCACCAGATCGCCGAGCTGGCCACGGAGTACCGGGTGATCGCGTTTGACCATCGCGGCCACGGCCGCAGCGGGATCCCCCGACGCGGCGGGTACGGCCTTGCCCACCTCGCGGCCGATGTGGATGCGGTGCTGGAGGCGACGCTGACTCCGGGCGAGCGGGCCGTCATCGCCGGACACTCGATGGGCGGAATGGCGATCGCTGCCTGGTCGGACCGTTACCGCCACAAGGTTGAGCGGCGCGCCGATGCCGTCGCGCTGATCAACACCACCACCGGTAACTTGCTGCGCGAGGTGAGGCTGCTGCCGGTGCCGGCGCCGTTCGCGCCGGTCCGGGTGTTGGGTGCCCGCGCCCTGGTCAACATCTTCGGTTCGTTCGACGTGCCGCCCGCGGTGCGCCGCGCCACCCGGGAAATGATTTCCATGCTTGCGGTCGGCAGCGACGCCGAGCCCGAGGTCGGCGCCCTGATCTACGAGCTGTTCAACACCACATCGCCGGCCGGGCGCGGCGGCTGCGGCAAGGCGCTGGTCGACGCGTTGCAGCGTCGGCACATCAACCTCGCCGGTCTGACCGTTCCGACCCTGGTTATCGGCAGCGAACGTGACCGGTTGACGCCGCTGGTCCAATCCCGGCGGATCGCCGAGGCCGCACCGAACCTGGTCGACCTCGTGGTGCTGCCCGGTGGGCACTGTTCGATGCTGGAACGCCCCGCTGAAGTCAACCGGGAGCTACGCGCGCTCGCCGAAATGATGGCCGGCAGCCGACGCATCAGTTCGTAGTTTCGCTGCGACCTCAGCGGCGGCCCGCTGCCCGGATCGCACGGCCCCGTCGAGGAAGCCGGTCCACTTATCTGCGGTCTCGGTGCCGGCCCAGTGAATGGGTCCAACCGGGCGGCGTAACCAGGGCCCGTACCGCGTCCACGATCCCGGTGGCACCGCGGCAGTCGGGCCGCCGGGCGCGAATTCTTCTGTACCCCAACGGTGGTCGACGTAGTCGAGTGGCCTCAGCGCTTCGTCGCCGAACAGCGATGCGAAGCATTCCAGTGCGCGCTGCCGACGCTGATCGGCGGGCAGCTCGTCGAAGCTCCGGGCGTCGACGAACCCCAGCAGGATGCCCGGTCCGTCGGGCTGCGGGCTGACGTCGAAGGTGATGAAGACCGGGCCCTTATCGGACAACGCCTCACCGGAGGCCCCGTTGCTCCGCCAAAACGGGGTGGCATAGGCGGCATAGGCCTTGCTGAGTCGACCCTGCGGCCAAACCTTGGCGAGTTGGTCGTATTCGGCGGGCAGCGGGGGAGTGAATTCGATGAAGGTCCGATGAGCCGGCGGGATCGCGACGACGACGAACCGGGCGTCGGCCCGTCCCTTGTCACAGCTGACGCTGACCCCGCCGTCGCGGTGATCGATGCGTCGCACCGGCGCCTCCAGCACCACCCGGTCGCCGAGGTCAGCCGCCGACCTGACGGCGATCTGTTGTGTGCCTGCCAAGAAACGGTCCTGCTGGGCACCGTTTTCGACGTCAAGCAGCCGATCCAGACCGCCGGCCGCCCGGACGTAGCGTGCAGCGTGCAGCATCGACACGTCGTCGGGTTCGCAGCCCCAGGTCACCCGCGCCATGATGGCCAGCAGATCGCGTGCGGTGGCGCCCGCGCGCACCGACCGCAGCCAGTCGCCCAGCGACTGGCCGTCGAGCCGAGCCGCGCGCCGGGCTTTCCAGGGCTCGGTCAGCGGAACGGTCCGGGCGATGCGCTCGAATTGCCAACGGACCCGGCCGATGTCGATCAGCCCGCCGAGCGAAAGCCGCGGGATCGTGCCGCTGTACGAGCGGACCGCGTCGCGCCATCGGATCAGGTTGGCGCCGTCGTGGTACGTCGGGATCGTCGGGATGCCAAGCTCGTCCGCCAGCGCCAGCACAGCGTCTTGGGTCGGGCCGACGAACGTGCCGCCCATGTCAACCGGGATGCCGGCGACATGGCCGGTATGCGAGCGTCCACCCACCCGGTCGCGGCCCTCGAGCACCAGCACATCGTGTCCGAGCCGCATCAGTTCGCGGGCGGCGGTCAGGCCGGCGAAACCGGCCCCGACCACGGCGACATCGGCGGTCCAGGTCGCGTCGGGCATGCCCCTTAGTCAACCGCATGGGCGCTGCGTACGTGAACCCACCGTCTTCCTATATCAGCCGGGACCCATGAGCCTCGACATGCTTTCCGCGCTCATCGACGAGTTAGCCCGAAAAGGCTAGGGCGCCACCGTTAACCAGTCCTTGAACCCCGACGGGTCGTGGCGGCCCAGCGCGCCGTGTTCGTAGAGACCCCAGCCTTCCACCGGTTCGCCGTCGCCGTCGCGGCACACCGCGCGGCCCACGTGGTCGATGACGCCGAAGCCGGATCGCCCGATGATCGCCGGGTCCGTCATGTCGTAGGTGAGTCGTTCGACGAACTTCTCGCCCTTCCACATGCCGTGCAGCCAGTCCGAGTCGCCGCCATAGCCGCCACCGACATGGATGGGGACCGGCAGCTTGGACTCCACATCGAAGTGGACGGGCGTGCCGTCGGGGGCGGTCGCGTCGATCGTCGCGCCGGTCGGGATGCGGGTGCCGGAGCGGTAGTGGATCTTGACCCGCGGCCAGCCCAGCTGCTCGACCCGGCCGTCGCGCCAGACACGGGTGCAGTCGTTGAGTGACCGGAAGCCGTTGGGCTCCTCTTGGATGATCAGCACGATGGCGAAGTCGTCGAATGCCATCGGCACGTACAGCCACCACATGCCCTCGAACGGTGGGTCGGCGGGCCGGCCCGCGGGTTCGGGTTCGCCGATCGGCCTGATGCCCCAGGACCGGTCGCGGCTGCCGATCCAGGTGGCGGGGTCGACGGCTATCTCCTGTCCGTCGACGGCGATCCTGCCACTCCAGCTGCCGAGCTGGGCGAACCGTTGCGCGTTGAGCGTTATCCGGTTACCCGAGCGCAGGATGTGCGGCTGCTCCTGGACGACGTCGAACAGGCCCTCCCAGGTGAGATCTGCTGCGATGCCTTCGGTTTCGTCGAGGATCAACCGCAGCTTGTGCAGCGGCTCGCTGACCTCGATCCGGTAGCCGTTGACGTTCTGGTTGAGCCGGTCCTGGTCGATGGCGTCCGAAAGATGTACTGCGGTCTGGGTATCACCGCGGCGGATGAGCACGAACGCGTCCTTGACCCCGAGGTTGGGGTAGTAGCCGATGCCGCTGATCAGGAAGATGTTTCCGGTGCGGTCGTGGGCGTTGAAGTAGGAGCGGTCGTAGAAGTTTCGGTCCGATGAGCCCGGCCACGCGATCGGCTGCGGGAGTTGATGTACCGGGTACTCGTCGAGCGGTCCGAGCATTACTGATCCTCTCCGATAAGACGTTTCATCAATCCGGCGTGATAGAACAGCGATTCCACGTCGTCAGGTTTCTCGGTTTCGCCGAAATGCACCCGTCGGGCGCCGGTGCGCATGAACACGCAAGCCCACATCACTCCCGAGTAGACGTAAAACCAGTGCAGGTCACCGACTTCGACGCCGGTGAGCCGCTGATAGGTGACGCGGACATCCTCCTCGCGCATCACCTCGGGCAGGCCCGGCAGCGTTGCCAGAGCCGCCAATTCCTGAAAGACCATGTGCGCGTATATCATCCACGCGACATCCAGCTCGCGTGGGCCCAGCGTGACCATCTCCCAGTCCAACACGGCCACCGGTCGAAAGTCGCTGTACAAGACGTTGCCCACCCGGGCGTCGCCCCACAGCAGCACCGGCTCGCTGGCGGCCACCTGTTTTGGCCAATGCTCTTCCAGCCACTGAAAAGTCCGCTCCAGCAACGGTGATCGCCCGATATCGGGCACCGCGAAGTTGTACCAAGAACGCACCCAATTGAAGTGCCGACGCAGTGCGGTGTTGCCCTGCTGACCCTCGGATAGGAAGTCAAACGTGCTGTCCGCGTCGGGGATTGAATGCAGCGACGCCAGCACTCCGACGGTGGCGTCCTGCAGTTCGCGCTGATGCTCGGGCGGCGCGTCGGCGAACCAGTTGCCGCCGAAGGTGTAGGGCATGACGTCGGGCGGCACCTCGCCCTCGACGTAGTCCATCAAGAAGAAGGGTGTTCCCAAGACGTTGCCGGTGGGCTCGAGCCAGCGCACCCGCGGAACCGGAACGTCGGTCAGCTCGCCGACGATCCGGATCACGTCGAATTGGTGGTCGAGCCGATAGGTCGGGAAGACCTGGACGTCCTCGGCGGTGGGCGCCACCCGGGCCACCAGCTTCTGCGTGATCGGCTTGCCGTCCTGCTCCCATCGGGCGGTCAAGATGATGGTCTCCGACGACATCCCGGTCGAGTCCACACCGCTCTCCACGGTGACCTGCGGTGTCGCCCCGCCGGGCAAAACCGTTGACAGCCATTTCGACATCACCGCGGGCAGGGTGGTGACGTCGCGGCTCGAGCGCTGAAGTTTGTCGACTTGGTCGAGCACGGGTTCATTGGCCACGGGTGCCTCCTTCATTGAGACGTCTGCGCGGCAATTACGATACGCTAGGTAGCGTTATGAAAGCAGACCCGCCCTTGGTTGACAAGGCCCCGGGCGCCGGACGGCCCCGCGATCCGCGTATCGACGCTGCCATATTGACGGCGACCGCGGATCTGCTTGTGCACATCGGCTATTCGAATCTCACGTTGGCCGCGGTGGCCGAACGCGCCGGAACCACCAAGACGGCGCTGTATCGGCGGTGGTCGAGCAAGGCCGAATTGGTGCACGAGGCCGCGTTTCCCGTCGCGCCCTCGGCGCTGGTCGGCCCGGCGGGCGACATGGGGGCCGATCTGCGGGCGATGATCGCCGCCGCGCGGGACGTGTTCACCACCCCGGTGGTGCGCGCCGCGTTGCCCGGGCTGGTCGCCGATATGAGTGCCGACTCCGCGCTGAACGCCCGGGTGATGTCACGTTTCGCCGACTTGTTCACCGCGGTGCAGGTGCGGCTGCGCGAGGCCGTCGACCGCGGCGAGGTGCATCGCGATGTCGACCCGGACCGGCTGATCGAGTTGATCGGCGGGGCCACGCTGTTGCGGCTGCTGCTGCGTCCCGACGAAGAACTCGACGACGCCTGGGTCGATCAGACCACCGCCATCCTCGTTCACGGCGTCACCCGAGATGTAGGGTCGGGCCGGTGACCGGACGACTGGACGGCCGGACCGCGATCGTCACCGGCGCCAGCCGCGGATTAGGCCGGACGATCGCTATTGCGCTGGCATCCGCGGGCGCGGCGGTCGCGGTGATCGGTCGCACCGAAAACGTGTGGGACGAGCGGCTGCCCGGGACCATCGGTGACACCGTCGCCGACATCGAGTCGGCGGGCGGACGCGCGGTCGCAATCCGCGCCGACCTGCTCGACCGCGACGATATCGCGCGGCTCGTCGCCGAGGCCCGAGATGCGTTGGGCCCCATCATGATTCTGGTCAATAACGCGGCGTTCACCGCGCCAGGCCGGCCGCCGAAGCCGGGTGAGGACGTGCGCGCCAAGTCGGCCAAAGCGCCGTCGGCTGCGGTCAGACCCGATTGGCCGCCGCTGTTGGGAACGCCGCTGGGCGCGTACCGGCGACACTTCGAGATTTCGGTGTTCGCGGCCTACGAGTTGATCCAGCTGGTCTGCCCCGACATGATCGCCGCGAAGAGCGGCTCGATCATCAATGTCACCTCCCTGGCGGCCCGGCTACCGGGTGACGGGCCCTATCCCGACCGCAGTGGCGGCGTGCTGCCCGGCTACGGCGGATCCAAGGCCGCGCTGGAACACTTGACGTGGTGTGCGGCCTACGATCTGCAGGGCCACAACATCGCGGTGAATGCCCTCTCGCCTTCCAAACCGATTATGACGCCCGGACTTTCGTACTACGCCCCCGGCTTCGACGACGTGGCGCAGGCCGAGGAATTCGCGCGCGCGGCGCTGCAGTTGGCGCTGGTGGATGCGCAGGCCGTGACGGGCCGCACGATCGGACATCTGCAGGTGCTTGACGGCAGCTTCCGCTCGTTTCAGTCTTAAGCCGGCTTGGTGGCCGTCACCCCGTTGATGATCACCGCATACAACCGGCGCCAGTGCGGGGAGCTGAACCCGGCGTTGCGCAGCAGACGGGCGGCGCGGCGCCGGGTCCGGGCCTTGCCGCGGCGGCTGGTGAGCATCGTCGGCAGCAGCAACCACGAGAACTGGTCGACGAGCACCAGCCCGCCGCCGGGACGCACTACCCGGGCGCACTCGCGCAGCCCCGCTTGCTGGTCAGACCAGTGATCGAAAGAGGTTGTGCTGACAATCAAGTCGAACGTTCCGTCGGGGTAGCCGATCTGTTCGGCAACGCCGACGGCGAACGTCAACCGATCGTCTTGGGTAACGGCGTTGGCCGTCTTCACCATCTCCGGGGCGGCGTCGACGCCGACCAGCTGTTCGGCATCGGGGTAGCGGCCCGCCAGCGTCCGCAACAGGTAGCCGGTGCCGCAGCCCAGGTCGAGCACTCGGTTGGGAGTCGGAACGGTGGCCACGGCAAGGCTGGCGGTGCGCTCGGAGATCTGGTGATGCATACGACCTCGCGAGCCCAGGTCGTATTCCCCGGCGCGATCGTTGTATGCGGCGACGTCCCGATAGGGCGGCACGCTGTCAGTCTGCCACCGTCGCGTCCCGATCTCACACGCTGGCGCGTCCGATCGCGTGCAGAGCCTCGGCGACGGCGTCGGCGAGCGAGTCGATTTCGGTGGCGTCGACGCCGGAGATCGTGATCCGCATTCCCGGCGGCGTGCCGATCCGGAACCGGGTTCCCGGTGCCG
>NZ_DATFZD010000190.1:0-4187 GCF_035314665.1 Mycobacterium sp.
CCGGTGATGGTCCCTACCGCCGGCAGGCCGGGCGAGGTGGCGTTGATGCACGCCCCCGACGCTTACTCCGGTTATATACGGTTGGTGCCTGAGGGCACGACGTTGCGAAACGAGGTCGCCGCCCGGATCGGTGTGAAGTTCCTGCCCTACCGTCCGGGTCGGCTCGCATCGAAGATCACCTGCCCAATCCTGTTCTGCGTCTGTGAAACCGACTCGGTCGCACCGTCGGGCCCAACCCGCCGCTACGCGGCGACGGCGCCGCGCGGTGAGGTCAAGCTCTACCCGGAAGGCCATTTCGAGATCTATGTCGACGACGCGTTCGAGCGCGTGATCGCCGACCAGATCGAGTTCCTGGACAAGAACTTGAAGCGCTAGCGGCGACGATGCGCATCGGCGTGAGGGGGAGCCGCGGAATCGAACTCAGCGGATGACGCTGATGCCGCCGTCCACCGGGATCACCGCGCCGGTGATGTAGGTGCTGGCGCGGCTGGCAAGGAAGACGGCGATGCCCCCGATGTCGTCGGGTTGACCGATGCGGCCCAGCGGCAAGTGGGCGCCAATCGCGTCCGGGCCCGCTCGCAGCAGCTCCTTGGTCATCCGCGATGGGAACAGTCCGGGCGCGATCGCGTTGACCAGAATCCGGGGGGCCAGCTCGCCGGCGAGGTGTTGGGTCAGCATGTGCACGGCGGCCTTGCTCGCGCTGTAGGAGAAGTTGTCCCTGCCGCGTCCCGGCGGGACGATTGCGTCGATGCTGCCGGTGTTGATTACCCGCGCGGGGTCGTCGTCGGTTGCGGCCGCCGTCAGCATCGGCACCAGGGCACGGGTCAGCAGGAACACGCCTTTGACGTTGACGTCGTAGATCTTGTCGAAGCCGGATTCGGGGAACTCGCCGAACGGCGCCCCCCACGCCGCGCCGGCGTTGTTGAACAGCGCGTGGACGACGTCCTCCCGCTCGCCGAGGTCGGCCACCAGCGCCTGAACGCCGTCGATGGTGCCGAGGTCGGCGGGGATCGCCTGCACCGACCCGTGCGCTGACAACTCCGCGACGGCGGCGTCGAGCTCGGCCTTCTTGCGGCTGCACAGATACACCGTCGCGCCCGCCTGCAGCAGCCCGCGCGCCATCATCACGCCGATGCCACGGCCGCCGCCGGTGACCACGGCGACCTTCCCATCGAGACGAAACAAGTCACTCATGGCCATCAGTCTGGATGCAGGTCGTGCCGCGGCGTCCAGAGGCACCACGTATAGGACGTTTAGTTTGGAAGCAGTACCGGGAGAGAAGGAGAGAGCGGTGACCGACCAATCCGGCAAGCTCGATTTCTCCGGTGTGCGCTGGGGCTCAGTCGAATGGACGAACTTGTGCACGCTGTACTTGCGGGCTTACGAAAGTCATTTGGAGCGACCAGTTCTCGGCGACCGGCACGCTGCCGAGGCCGTGGACCGGATCGACTACGACTTCGCCCGGATGCACCGCGCCGCCCAACCGTGGGGCAACCAGTTCCTGGTTGCGTTGCGCGCCAAGCAACTCGACGTATGGGCCGATAACTTCCTCCGCCGCAACCCCGACGCCGTCGTACTGCATCTGGGCTGTGGACTGGACAGTCGCGCGTTCCGGCTTGACGTGCCGTCCGCGGTGTCCTGGTTCGACGTCGATGTGCCCGAAGTCATCGCGCTACGGCGACGGCTGTACGCGGAACGCCCCGGCTACACGATGATCGGGTCGTCAGTCACCGACCCCCGCTGGCTGGACCTGATCCCGGCGAATCGTCCGGCGTTGATCGTCGCCGAGGGCCTGCTGATGTATCTCACCGAGGCGCAAATACGCGATCTGCTGCAGCGCCTGACCGATCGCTTCGGCACCGGTGAGCTGCTGGCAGACCTGCTCTCGCCGTGGGGCCCGCCATTCTCCAACTCCCCGCTGCTCGCGAAGGCTTCCACGTCGGGAATCACCAAATGGGGTACCCGAGACGGCCATGAACTGCCCGGGTGGAACTCGCGGTTACACCTCGTCGAGACGTCGATGTTCCTCGACGCCGCCAAGGTCCCGCTGAAGCCGCAACGGCTGATCTATCGAATGGTGGCCGCCGTGCCGTTTATGAGGAACTACGACCGGCTGTACCGATTTCGGTTCTGACCCCGAGAGGTGACTCGTTGCGGACCGACTCGTCGCGGATCAGACCGCGCAACAGCGCGGTGCTGAACTCCGCGGCAATTTCGTTGGCGCTGCGGCGTCCGCTCGGGCGCAGCCATCGGTAGGCGCCGAGCGTCATCCCGATGTAGCCGAGTGCCAGCACGTGGGAGTCGCACGCGTAGAACTCCCCGCTGGCGATACCCCGGTCGATCAGCCCGTGCACGTGCTCGTAAACCTGGGTTTCCTTCTCGCGGATCGCGGCGACCTGCTCTTCGGTGAACCACTCGGTGATGTAGGGCTGTTCCTGGAAGTACACCGCCGCCCCTTCGGGATTGGCGGCAATCTGGTTGAGCAGCCGCACCGTGTACTGGTAGAGCGCTTCGCGTGCCGACATCGAAGGGTCGTCGTGCACGGCGGCCAGCGTACGTTCGGCGGCCCGCTGATAGATGTCGTAGAGGATCAGCGACTTGCTGGCGTAGTAGTGGTAGACGGTGGCCTTGTTCAGCCCGACCACGTCGGCGACGTCGTCCATCCGGGTGCCGTGGTAGCCGCGGGCGGCGAACAGCTTGGTGGCGACAGTCAGCAACTCCTCGCGGCGGGAGAGGCCGTTCTCGGATGGCATGTCTACTCGCTATTCGGGAGGCCGGGGGTGCCCGGAGTCAATCAACTAGTTGGATAGTCTAGGCAGAACTGTTCTTCACTGTTCCACGTTGCCCGGTGGGGCTAGACTGCTGCACGAGGCAGGTCGCGATTCGCTGTAAATCGAGAGGGTGGTCTGATGAATCCAGATCCCGATCCCAGCTACGACTTTTCCGACGAAGCCGAGTTCTACTTCAGGTACCTGACGTGGGGCCTGCGGGGTGTCGTCGACGGTAACGGCTACCCGCCACAGGCGTACCCGCCCGTTTAGCTAGCGGCTCTACAGCGCCTTCAGCTCCTCGGTGACTGCGGACACCGACTTCTTGGCATCACCGAACAGCATCGTGGTGCCGTCTGCGTAGAACAGCGGGTTGTCGATACCGGCGAATCCGGAGTTCATCGATCGCTTCAGCACGATCACCGACTTCGACTTGTCAACGTTGAGGATCGGCATGCCGTAGATCGGACTGGACGCCTCGTTGCGGGCCGCCGGGTTGGTGACGTCGTTGGCGCCGATGACGACGGTGACGTCGGTGCGGGCGAACTCGTCGTTGATGTCGTCCATGTCTTTCATCGCGTCGTAGTCGACTTCGGCCTCGGCCAGCAGGACGTTCATATGCCCGGGCATCCGGCCGGCGACCGGGTGGATCGCGTACTTCACCGGCACACCCTTGTCTTCGAGCAGGTTGGCCATGTCCTTGACGGCGTGCTGGGCCTGCGCGACCGCCAAGCCGTAGCCCGGGACGACGATTACCTGGTTGGCATAGGCCATCTGAATCGCGGCGTCGGCCGCCGAGGTGGACCTGACGTGCTTGTCGCCGCCGTCGTCGCTGCTGGGTGCCACGCCGCCGCCGCCGAACCCGCCGGCGACGATCGCGGGGATGGAGCGGTTCATCGCCTTGGCCATCAGGTTGGTCAGGATCGAACCCGAGGCGCCGACGATCATGCCGGCCACGATCATCGCGGTGTTGTTCAACGCCAACCCCGCGGCCGCGGCCGACAGCCCGGTCATCGCGTTGAGCAGCGAGATCACCACGGGCATGTCGGCACCGCCGATCGGCAACACCACCATCAGGCCCAGCGCACCGGCAGCAGCGAGCAGACCGATCATCCACCACAGCGACACCCCGCCGCTGCCGGGATGGGCGCCCAGGCCGATGACGATCGCGGCCGCGACGGCCGCGGCGAGCAGCAGCACATTGATCGGCTGCTGAGCCTTGCCCAAGCCGATCGGCGATCCGGAGATGATCTCCTGCAGCTTGCCGAACGCGATGACCGATCCCCAGAACGAGATCGACCCGATGATCGCGGCGAACAACGACGCCACCACGATGTGCACGGTCGGTGTCTCGCCGTGCTCGAAGGCTGAAAAGCCCTTCGTCTCAATGAATTCCGCGAGCGCGATGAGCGCGACGGT
>NZ_DATFZD010000191.1:0-2740 GCF_035314665.1 Mycobacterium sp.
GATCACGGACCTCGATCATCTCGGCAATACGATCGCGCACTTCCGCAAGCAACTCGCGCAGATGCAGGTGACCGAGCACCCGTTCGAGATCTGGGGCGTCGTCTCGCCCAGTTTCGCTCACGGGAGGAAGTCTTCCATCCAAGGATCTGGTTTTCCATTGCCCGAACAAGCGGGGCGGTCCGAGCGCCGCAAACCGCACAGCCGGCGAAACCCGGCAGCGACTCGCAACCTTTACCTGAACACTCGCAACCTCGATCGCAACGTTCACCCGAACATCGCAACCTTCACCCGAACAGGACAGCGATCTTGGCTCGGCACCGACCGCCATCTTGGCCGTCCTTTAGTACAGTCTCAAAACTAAGATTTGACGCGGAGTGGCAGGGACGTGCTGTGCGACAGAAACACCCAGTTGGGCCAGTCGCAGAATGCGCCTCAAAACTGATGTCTCATATTGCTGCGGTTTGCAATTTATGAGACACTTACCGCATGGCACTCACCACCACACTGACCGCGACCGGCACTCAACTCGGGTATGCGCGGGTGAGCACCGGACACCAATCGCTCGACCAACAGGTGGATGCGCTGACCGCGGCAGGCGTGGACCCAAACCGTATCTACGGCGACAAGCTGTCGGGAACGTCCACACGGGAGCAGCGACCCGGCCTCGCCGCACTACTGGACTACGCGCGCGAAGGTGACGCCATCGTCGTCGTCGGCATCGACCGCCTGGGCCGCAACGCCGAGGAGGTCATGACAACCATCCGTGAGCTAGGAGAACGGGGGATCGTGCTGAGGTCGCTCCGCGAGGGCATCGACACGTCCAACGCGACAGGCCGGATGGTGGCCGGCGTGCTCGCCAGCCTCGCTGAGCTTGAGTTGGAGCTTGGGCGGGAACGCCGTGCGGCAGCGCGGGATGCGCGGCGGGCACGCGGGCAGCACATCGGCCGCCCGAAGGCACTCGACAAGTCAAAAGCTGCTCTGGCCCAGAGGATGCATGCGAGCGGGGAATCGGCGAGCACGATTGCCGCCACGCTTGGCGTCAGCCGGGCGACCGTCTACCGAGTACTCGCTGCGAATCCAATCGCATAATGCGATCTGCGCGTCTATGAACGTCTTGCTGCGCCACAAACTGCGGACGAACAGGGGAAACGCCTTACCGCAATGTTCTGGGGGTCAAGTGGTCGCAGGTTCAAATCCTGTCAGCCCGACGATAGGAATTGCCTAGTCAGCGCATGTTTTCGGGTCAACTTGTTGATCTGTCGTGCGATCTGCATGCAATGTCTAGCCAGCATTTGCCAGCACTCACCGGCACTGCCAGCCGGGTCGAACAGCGCCGCGCTGCTCTGGCGTCAGCGGTGGCCCAAACATCGTCGCCCTCGGCCAGGGCGGTCAGCAGATTCTCCCGGATTTCCTGCTTGACTCCCCGTTCACGATGACCGGCGGCACGTAATTCGCCAACGGTGCGGGGCAGATTGCTCGGTGATGTCACCACTCCACGCTACGACGGTGCCGCCGATACGGCACTGCGTCCTCCCTCCGAGGAGTCTTCTGACACGAAGGTCGGGCAATCTGGATCGATTGCCCGACCTTCGGTAGAGGACTTTTGAGCCCACCGGAACGGTGGACTCTCAGACCGGCTAGCTCATGGTGACAGTCGCGTCCTCATCGCCTGTTTTAAAGGTGACCGTGCCGTGCTCGAACACCGACTTGAAAGAGCCGTCGGGGAGGATTTGCTCGTCAGAGGTCGGATAGCCCAGCTTGCCCTGCGAACCATCCAACTTGTTCCACTGGTCGCGGATCTTGCCCCATACGAAGTAGACCGGGTTCCCAGTCCTGTAAATGAGCACACCGCCGTCGAACTGCTGGTAGACACCGCTGCCGTCCTTGGTCGGATGCTGGTTGTCGAACGGTTTGCCCAGGTCCTTCAGTTGAGCTTCGGTAAGAGTCTGGTACCTCGCGAGAATTGGTCCTTCCACGGTGTACGACGTGCCGTTGGCACCAGGGATGGTTGTAGTTGCGCCCGCGACCGCACTACTGCTTGCGGACGTCGCGGACGACGCGGCCGAAGACGTCGCGGACGAGGCTGAACTTGCTGTTTCGCTGGATTTGCTCGCGTGGCATCCGGAACCGATCAGAGCAAATCCCGCAATCGCAGCGGTAAATGCCACTGTTCGTTTAGTAACTGCGCGCATCTCATTCCTCTCGAATTGGTACGACGGCCATCGGCATACCAAACCGGAGCCTATTCCGGTCCGCGACCGCCCGGCAAGGAGGAAATTCGCAGGCTCGCGAGCGGAGCTGGGGCGATTTGTCGTACGACCCGTCCACCGGTGGCGTGCTCCGGTCAGGTACAAAGTGACGCCGGCGTTGCCCGCCGCACGATGTCGTCGGTGCCGACGATGACGCCGCCGCGCACGTTCACAATCCCCTAGAGGGCTGCGGCCGCTTCTGCCACGGCCATGTTCCCGTCATCTCCACCTGCAGCGAGAAGCTCAGGAATGTCCGGATCAGTACGATCCCGGCGAGCACGAGGACGCTTTGGCCCGTGGGGGTGATCGCCACGGTCCTGATGATGTCGGCGGCGACGAGAAACTCCAGGCCCAGCAGGATGGAGCGGCCGAGTTGCTTGCGGAACGATTCGTACGGGGTGTCGTCCGGTTGACGACGGCGCGTCACGATCGCCGCGGCCGCCAGCAGCGCGCCGCCGACGATCACGACGACGCCGGTCGCGTCGACCGCC
>NZ_DATFZD010000192.1:0-8535 GCF_035314665.1 Mycobacterium sp.
TCCAGGCCGCACAAGATCGGAAGTGATTGCGGCTCGGCAGTTTCCGAAGCTTCGGGTGACCAGGCGGCGAACACTTCGGCCGCCGCCTCCGGATCCACGCCGATGTTCCATTCCACCACCGGATTGGTGTTGCCGCGATAATCGTAGGCGCCGCCCATGATGACCAGCCGGCGCAACAGTGTCGGCAGCGCGGGTTCCTTGCGCAACGCCAGCGCCAGGTTGGTCAACGGGCCAGTAGCCAGCCCGATCAGTTCTCCCGGATGGGCATGTGCCGCCTCGACCCATGCCGTCGCCGCATCGTCACCGGTGAGCTGACGATCGGTCGGCGGCAGCTCCGCGTATCCCAGACCCCTTGGCCCATGGACTTTCCCGACCGGAAGCTCGGGGGAGTTCAGCGGATGCTCGACACCTTTGGATACCGGCACACCGTCGACCCGACACAGGTCGAGTACGCCGAGGTTGTTCTCGCACACTTGATCCACCCCGACGTTCCCACCGGTCGATGCGATGCCGACCAGCTCGGCCTCCGGGCTGGCCAGCAGGTAAATCAGCGCAATGGCATCGTCTACACCGGTGTCGACGTCGGCGAAAACTGGTGCGGTGGCCACTGCGGCCACGATACCGGCAGTGACTACCAGTGCACTCCGGGAACCAGCCGCACGGCCCGCTTGACCGCTCCGGGGACCCTCATGCGGGCAACGGCGGCACGTGCCGGGCGCTTCGGTCGACGCGAAGACTGCTGGTTCACAACAGGTTTCGAGGCGCTCTCGCCACGCGCTGCTGCGGAATCCGGATATCCGAGGTAGAGCTGGTGCAAGATCCGTCGCGACAGCTTGGGGGTGAAGTAGTTGCCGGCCTCGGCAAGGGTGCCCACCGGGGTGTCGATACGGGCCGGCTTCTCGACCAACCCGCGCACTACCATCGCCGCGGCATGCTCGGCACTGATCGGTGGGACGGGATTGAGCCGCCGCGACGGAGCGATCATCGGGGTCGCCACCAACGGCATGTGGATGTTGGTGAACGTGATGTGGTCGGAAAGCGTCTCGGTGGCCACCACTTCGGAGAACGCGTCCAGCGCGGCCTTGGTCGGCAGATACGAGCTGTACTTGGGGCTGCGGGCCTGCACGCCTGCGCTGGAGACGTTGACGACGTGACCGAAGCGGCGCTCGCGCCAATGCGGCAGCAGCGCAAGCACCATCCGCACCGCGCCGAAATAATTCACCGCCATCACCCGCTCGTAATCGTGGAACCGGTCGGTGGCGTTGACGACCGAGCGGCGGATCGACCGCCCGGCGTTGTTCACCAGGTAGTCGACGTGGTCGAAGCGGCCAAGGATGTCCTTGACCGTGTGCTCCACCGACGCCGAGTCGGTGACATCGCAGGTGAAGGCGTAAGCCTCGCCGCCGTTGGCGCGGATGTCGGCGACCAGGTCGTCGAGCGCATCGCCGTTACGCGCGAGCGCGAATACTGTCGCGCCCCGCTCGGCGACGGCGATCGCAGCGGCCCGCCCGATGCCGCTGGACGCGCCGGTGATGATGACGTGGCGTCCGACCAGTGCTCCGGCCGGATCGTTGCGGCGGGCCCGGTCGGGGTCCAAATGCTCGGCCCAGTACTGCCACAGCTTGGGCGCGTAGTCGGCGAACTCGGCAACCTCGATACCCGTTCCCTGCAACGCGTCTCGTGTGTTGTCGGAGATGAAGGTGGGCGCCAGGTCGACGACGTCGAGCACCTCGGCGGGAATGCCCAGTTGGGTGGCCGCCATGTTGCGCCACACCTTGGCCCGCCCGCGCACCTTCGTCACGGGCGCGGCGACCGATCGGGGCAGCGATCCGCGCAGCGGCGGCAGCCCGGCCGCATCGGCGATCCCGCGGTAAATGCCGCGCAGGCCAATGGTTTTCGGTGCGGTCAAGTGGAACGTCTGGCCGTCGCGACCGTCGGCGTGCATCAGGGCGACCAGCGCATCGACGACGTAGTCGACCGGCACGATGTTGGTGCGGCCGGTGTCGGGCAGCATGATCGGGGTGAACCGGGGCAACACCGCGAGCTTGGCCAGCACGCCGAAGAAGTAATACGGTCCGTCGATCTTGTCCATCTCACCGGTGCGCGAATCACCCACCACCACCGCCGGACGGTAGATCCGATGGCGCAGACCGGTCGCTTCGCGTACCAGCAGCTCGGCTTCGAACTTCGTCTGGTGATACGGCGTCGGCAGCTGCTGACCGACATCGAAATCGGACTCGGTGTACTCACCGCGGAATTCCCCGGCCACCGCGATCGACGACACGTGATGCAGCGTCGCGTCGAGCCGGCGCGCGAGCGCGATCACGGCGCGGGTGCCCTCGACGTTGGCGATGCGCTGATCGGATTCGGGGGCGGTGATGTCGTAGATCGCCGCGCAGTGCACCACGTGCTCGACGTTGCCCAGCTCGGCGATGGCGTCGTCGGTCAACCCGAGATCAGGCTCGGCCAGGTCGCCAACCAGGGGTTTTGCTCGTTCGCCCCACTGCTCGGCCAGGCGTTCGAAGCGGCCCAATGACGGGCGACGAACCATTACCCACACCTCGGCGTCCGGCTGTTCGTCCAGCAGACGCGAGACGACTCGGCGCCCGATAAACCCGGTACCGCCGGTAACGACATAGCGCATGCAACACATGGTGCGCTCGGCGCGGTCGCACGTCAACGCAGTGTGACGCGATCGTCGGCTACCGGGAAGTCCGTCTCGGCCTCGTCCGGGTCGTCCCACAGCAGCAACTGACGAACTGCGGGGCGCGGTCCGTAGGGCCGCAGCATGGTGCTGGCCGGGCGTGGCCGCACCCGTTGTGGCCACCAGAACCAGCGGCCGAGCAGAGTGGCGATGGACGGCGTCATGAACGACCGCACGATCAACGTGTCGAAGAGCAGGCCGAGGCCGATCGTGGTGCCGATTTGGCCGAGTACCTGCAGACCGCTGAATACGAACCCGCACATGGTCACGGCGAAGACCAGACCGGCGGCAGTCACGACCGAGCCAGAGCCGGCCATCGCGCGGATGATGCCGGTCTTGAGCCCGGCGTGGATTTCCTCTTTGAACCGCGAGATGAGTAGCAGGTTGTAGTCGGATCCGACGGCCAGCAGCAGGATGACCGCCAAAGCCAGTACGACCCAATATAATTGGATGCCTAATATGTACTGCCACACCAGCACTGACAGCCCGAACGATGCGCCCAACGACAGCGCCACGGTACCGACGATCACGATGGCCGCGACCAGGCTGCGGGTGATGATCATCATGATCAGCAGGATCAGGCTCAGCGAGGCGATGCTGACGATCAGCAGGTCGTAATTCTCCATATCCCCGATGTCTTTGTAGGTCGACGCGGTGCCGCCGAGATAAAACCTGGCGCCCGCCAACGGCGTGTTCTTCACCGCCTCGTGCGCGGCCAGCTTGATCGGCTCGACGTGGGAGATGGCGGCGGGCTCGGCCGGGTCGCCTTCATGGGTGATGATCATCCGAGCCGCTTTGCCGTCGGGCGAGAGAAACAATTTCAGGCCGCGCATGAAATCGGGGTTGCTGAACACCTCAGGCGGCAGATAGAACAAGTCGTCGTTCTTGGCCTTGTCGAAAGCCTGCCCGAGCGCGGCCGGATTGTCGTTGGCGACGTTCGACTGGTTGGCGATCCCGGAGTTGGTGGCGAAGTTCTTCAGCACCAGCTCCTGGTTGATCTCTTGGCTCGCGATTTGGGGTGGGATCAGCCCCACCAGCTGCGGCTGGATCTCGTCCAGCTTGTCCAGGCTTGCGGTGAGCTCTTCGAATTTCTCGGTGAGCTGGTCGACGCTGTCCAGCGTGTCGAATGTGTTGCGAAAAGCGAAGCACACCGGGATGTCGAAGCAGTGCTTCTCCCAATAGAAGTAGCTGTGCAGCGGTCGGAAGAAGTCGTCGAAATTCGCGAGCTTGTCCCGTACCTCGGAGATGATCGCCAGGGTCTCGTGAAACTTTTGGGTCTCGTCGTGGGTGGCGCCGGCGAGCTGCTTCTGCAGGGCATATTGCTGCTGCAAGATGCCGATCGTTTTGGTCAGCTCGGCGGACTGCCTCAACAAGTCCTGTGCGCGATCCATCTGGTACTTGAGGTTCTGCACCTGCCCGATGCTCTGCTGGCTGATCTGAAATGCGATCGAGCTGTGGTCCAGCGGTGCTCCCAGGGGCCGGGTGATGGTCTGCACCTGAGCGATGCCGGGTATGTGCACGACGCCCTTGGCCACCTTGTCCAGCACGAGCATGTCGGCAGGATTCCGCAAGTCGTGGTCGGCCTCGATCATCAGCAGTTCGGGCTCCAACCGGGACCGGGGGAAGTGCCGCTCGGCAGCGGTGTATCCGACGTTGGCCGCAGCAGTGGCGGGGATGTAGGGCCGGGTGTCGTAGCTGGTCTTGTAGCCGGGCAGGGCGAGCAGACCGATGAGGGCGACGGCGATCGATACGACGAGAATTGGTGCGGGCCAACGGACAATGGCGGTGCCGATGCGACGCCAGCCGCGGGTTTGCAGCACTCGCTTGGGATCGAACAGGCCGAAATGACTGGCAATCGTCAGGATGGCCGGGCCCAGCGTGAGCGAGGCCGCCAGGGCTACCAGGATCCCGATCGCCGCGGGCAGTCCCAGGCTTTGGAAGTAGGGCAGCCGGGTGAAACTGAGGCACGCGACCGCGCTGGCCACCGTCAGGCCCGAGCCCAAGACAACATGCGATGTGCCGCGATACATGGTGTAGAAGGCGTCTTCCCGCTCTTCGCCGGCGGCGCGCGCCTCGTGATATCGGCCGACGAAAAATATCGCGTAATCCGTTCCGGCGGCAATCACCAGCAATGTCAGCAGATTGGTGGCGTACGTCGACAGCCCCAGAATCCCGACATTGCCAAGGAAGGCAACGAATCCCCGCGCTGAGGCCATCTCGATCAGGACGGTCGCCAAGACCAGGAGCGTGGTGGAAAACGATCGATAGACGAAGAACAGCATCAGTGCGATCACGCCGATGGTGATCGCCGTGACTTTGTTGGATCCCTTACTGCCTTCGGTGAATTGATCGGCGATCAGTGGGGCGGCGCCGGTGAGGTAGGCCTTGACGCCTGGCGGCGGCTGCATATGGTCGACGGTGCTGCGGACCGCGTCGACGGACTCGTTCGACAAAGCCTCGCCCTGGGCTCCATTCAGAAAGAGCTGAACGTAGGCGGCCTTGCCGTCACTGCTCTGGGATCCCGCCGCCGTCAGCGTGTCTCCCCAGAAGTCCTGGATGTGCTGAACGTGCTTCTTGTCCTGTTCCAGCTTGTGAATCATCGCGTCGTAGAACTTGTGGGCGTCAGCGCCGAGCGGCTTGTCGCCTTCCAGGACGATCATCGCCGAACTGTCGGTGTCGAACTCGTGGAACACCCTGCCGATGTGTTTGAACGCCTGATACGACGGCGCCCCGGGGGAGCTGAGGCCGACGTTGTGCAGCCTGCCGACCTCTTCAAGTTGCGGCACAAGGATATTCGGCACGGCCGCCAGCGCCACCCAGAACAGCAGGATGGGCACCGCCAAGCGGTGAATGGTGTGCGGAACGAAGGGACGGCGACTGCTGTGATTGCTCATCCGGACTTGTCCAAGCAGAAGGTGTAGGCGCTCAATTCGTTGACGGTCCTTTCGTCTTTGACGATGCCGTTGACGGTGATGCGGCAGCCCAAGGTGGCGCCGTTGCCTTGGGCAACCACGTTGGCGATGACCGCGGGATCGGTGGTGGTGATCGTGTAGGACCACGGCAACGGGACGTTGTCGACTCGTTGCGGCGCGGCGTGGACGTCCTGGTAGTTGATCGTCGCCGTGGATCCTGGCGTGCCGAATACCTCATAGATGACTTGCTTGGGATTGAAGGGAACGATCTCGTTAGAGACACCGCTGCCTGTTGATGCATTTTTGTGAGAACCGAAGGCGTCGTGCAGGCGAAAGACGGCGAACCCGGCCAGCGCGACCACCACGGCGGTGACCAGAACCATCCAGCGCCGTCTGACAAGGCTGGTCAACGAAATACCTTTCATCCGTTGGCCTTTCGATTACCTGGTAGACAATCGCCGGGCGACGTCAGCTGTCCTTGGAGCGCGGGCCGACAGGCTTGACAGTACGGTACCGGACCGGACAGTACAAGAGACGATGCCGTACATATGCGGCCGGCCATTTACTTGGCAGGTCGGGTCAGGCTAGGGATGACCACATCGTCCACGAGTGCCTCCACGGTCTGCCGGGTCGGCGGCCGGCCGGGAAAGATGGACCGGAAGATCAGGTAGTGCGGCAGCAGATCCCAGAGTTCGTCGTTGATGGCGGCTCGGTCGATCTCACCGCGGTCAACCGCCAGTTGGAGGATGTGGTCCATCAAAGCCTTTCGCTGCTCGATGAATTGGTGCTGCATGACGTCGTTGAGTGCGGGGTTGCGCCCTATTTCGACGAGCACCGCGCGGATGGTGCCGGCGTGCTGCTTGCCCTGCTGGCAGATCAGTTCTCCCATGTGCAGCAAGTCGCCTCGCAGTGTGCCGGTTTCGGGGGGGACGGCGATCTGGCGGATGCCCTCGATGAACGCCGCCAAAACCAACTCGGCTTTCGACGGCCAGCGCCGGTACACCGTGGCCTTGCTGGCGCGGGCCTTGGCGGCCACGGCGTCCACCGTCAACCGGTCATACCCGTGTTCTTGCAGGAGCTGCAAAGTCACCGCAAGCAGCTCGGTCTCCCGCGGCGACCACGGCGAGGGCTCCGCGGCGTGGTCGACAATCTGGGTCACAGCGCTCACGGTAGAACCGCGAGGGTAGTACTGTCCAGTACCGTATCGTCAGGGTCCGTCGGGCTCAGTAGCTGAAGTCGCGGATGCCGTCCCAGTCCAGCAACGTCCATCCCATCGCCGGGCTGCCGGTGATCACCACGCGGCCCAGGTTCGGCAGGGGATGGCTGGTGGCCAGGCTGTCCTTGGGATTTTTGACGTTCATCAAGGTCCAGTACATGATCGCCTCGGCGTGCGAGAACGCCACCGGTTTCGCGTCACCTTTGTCGTAGATCTTTTGGACGGCGGCAGTGAACTGGTCATTGAACTCAACACCGCTGATCGAGCCCGGGATGGCATCCTTGGTGTCGCCGTTCAGCCAATCCGCCGGCGCGTTCAGATAGGTCAAGTCGGCCCTTTTGGTCGGCGCGCCGTTGTACCAGCCGGCGTCGATTTCCCGCAGACCGGGCAGGATTTCGACCCGCTTGCCCAGAGCGTGGGCCAGCGGCGCCGCGGTCTCCTGGGCACGGACCATGTCCGAGGCGTAGACGGCGTCGAAGGTGTTGCGGGAGAGCTGGTGGGCCAGCTGCTCGGCCTGCCCTTGGCCTTCCTCGGTGAGACTCGGACCTGGAATGTCGGTGTTGATCACGTTGGCGGCGTTGGCCGTCGACTCGGCGTGCCGGATGAAGGTCAGCGTGATGCTACGCACCTGCGGTGTCCCCGAGCAGGCGCCGATGGTTAGCGTCACGACGAGTGCGACTAGTGCTGCAGCAGCCTTCCGGATCACGGTGCGATTGCGCATGGCGATAGCCTGCCTTGTCGGCGGCTACGGTGTGGTGGGTTTGCATAGGTTCGCCATGGTTGGCCGTATGAATCTGATCGAGAGACATCTCAGGAAGTTAAGTGTCAAGCCGCGAGGGGGAGAGGAGGTGGAAACGCCCGGTGTTCGTTGTGGGTCTGGCCGGTTTGCAGGCAGTGGTGGAGCTGGCCGAGGAATTTGTTGAACAGGTGTCGTTGGGCTTGGCGGTTCCAGTCTCCGGCGGCGCGGCGGGCATCGTAGTGACGGCGGGCACCCGGGGAGCTGCGCAGCGAGGCCAGTGCCCAGATCGACCCGACCGTAGCCAGGCGCCGGTTTTTGATATGCCGGTGTGTCACGGTGGTTTTCTTGCCGCTAGCACGGGTGATGGGGGCGGATCCGGCGAAGGCCTTCAATCCGCGGGCGTCGGCGAAGCGGGTTCGGTCGTCGCCGATCTCGGCCAGTACCCGGGCGCCGGTCAGCTTCCCCAGCCCGGGAAAGCTTGTGATGATCGAGGCGTCCGGGTGTTGCTCAAAATGGGCGATCGCCGCCTGGGCCAACTCATCAGCGGCGGCACTGGCGGCCTCGAATTGGTGCAGCAGTGCGCTCAGTTGAATGCCCATGGCGTTTTCGACCACGGGCGGCTGGTGCAGGTAGGTGTCGGTAAACACCGCACGCAGTCGCTTGACGTCGCGGTCGAGGTCGCGGCGGCGGCCGGCTTTGATCAGCAGCCGGCGCAGCCGCGCGGGAGTCAGCTTGGCTGCTTGGCCGGGAGTGGGTGCGGCGGCCAGGATGGTGCGGGCATCGCAGCGGGCCAGTCCGCCGCTGGGCAGCCCGGCGAAAGCGGTGATCGCGGCCGGATAGAAGTCCTTGAGCAGGTCACGGATCTGATTGCCGATCTGCTGGCGCGCCCACACCGCGTCTTGCTGAGCCCGTGCCAGCACCCGGATGGCCTGGGCCAGCTCGGTATCGGCGGGCAGGGGGCGGT
>NZ_DATFZD010000193.1:0-3012 GCF_035314665.1 Mycobacterium sp.
ACCCCCGACCAGCGCCGCGCTTTCGAACTCATTGGCACCCCGATACCCCTGACCGCCGCGTAGCCAGAACCACCAACCCACCAAACCGGCAAAACCCCTGGTCAGCCAGGAATCCACGCACCCCGGCCGCCGCAACTTCGGGCTAGGCGCTGCCGAGGGCCGCAGCGACACAGGAATCGTCCGCTCAACATGCGCCGACGGGAATCGGCTGTCATGCAGGAACCGGATGCCGCGACCACGGTGGTCCAAGCGCCTCGGACAGCGCACCCCGACTTGTCACGAGATGCTGTCCGAGTGGGGCCCCTACTTGCCGTTCCCCCACTGAGCGATCCGATGTTCTATATCTTGGACAAGCTCACCGACTCGCCGCCTCGGCGAAGAATTTCAGGATCGCGTCGTTGACAACATGCGGTTGCTCGAGGAAACCGAGATGGCCGGCGTCGGGGATCTCGAGATAGCGACCAATCGGCAAGGAGGCTGCGACCTCCGCGCCCAGGTGTGGCGGCGTGACGACGTCGTCGGCGAAACCGATCACCAGCACCGGTATCGTGATCGCGCGGTACGAGGGCAGTCGGTTGTCCTGCGGCGCGATGCTGAGCTGCGTTCGCAAGCCGGGCGTGGAGTTCCTCGGCCACAGCGTGAACATCTCAATCCAATCGCTGACAGCGCGCTCGTCGTTCAGCGTCTTGGGCGAAAAGCTCTCGAGTAGGCGAACTTTTGCGTCGTAGCGCGACGGCAACGTGATGCCGGTATGGGCCAGCTCCCGTTCGGCGGTGTTGAATAATCGGCGCGTGCGGTCGTGGCGGCCGCAGGTGGCCATCAGGGCCGCGTGGCTGACCAGCTCAGGACGCGCCAGCATCAGCTCCTGGGCGATGTAGGAGCCCATCGACGCGGCCACGATCCGGGCCGGCGCAGCGTCGAGCTTCTCGATCAGCGCGGCGGTGTCGGCCACCATGGTCTGAGTGGTGAAGTCGTCGGCGTTCTCGTTTGCGCCCACCCCCCTGTTGTCGAACGTGATTACGCGGTAGCCGGCGGCCAGGAAGGCCGGTACCTGGTGCAAGTGCCAGGTGCGCCCGGCGCCGCCGCGGCCGGCGATGAACAGCACAGGTCGGCCAGCGCCGCGATCGTCATAGGGCAGCTTCAGCATGCCGGAGAGGCTACATTCCGCGGTCGACACCTCCTACTGGGAAGCCTAATCCTGCGCTGCCCCATTGGATCGTTTCGCCATAGCCTCCGTGCGCGCGCTCATCGAGCGCCCCAGCGCAGCTACCTCGGCGTCCATCCGGGGCAAGAGGTCTGGGGTGTACTTCCGGAGCTGATACTCCGCGGCGGGGGTGGCCAACATCGGCCGCAGCCATCGCGTCAAACCAACCCAGCGCGGGCAGTGGATGCGGCGCTTGCGGCGTTCGATCCCCTTGACAAACGCTTCACCACACTTCTCCACCGTGGTGGTCTTGCTTGCCAGGCCGGGCATCAGGCTGAGGACCTCGCGGAAAGTGGATAAGTCCGATCTGGCGTCTTGCACCAGCGGAGTGTCGATCCATGACATGTGCGCCGACCCGACATCGACACCCAGGTGTGCGACCTCTATCCGTAGCGCATTCGCGAAGTGCTCGACCGCGGCCTTCGACGCGTTATAGGGCGCCAGCCCGGGCATGGCGACGTAGGCCGCCGCGGACGAGACGATCAGAACGTACCCGCTGCGGTTGATCACCGCAGGTAGTGCTGCCCGCACGGTGTTGAAGACGCCGACCACGTTGACATCGATCAGCGTCTTGAACGCCTCGGGGTCGACCTGCAGCACCGACCCGTAGGTGGCGATGCCGGCGTTGGCCATCACGACGTCGATCCCACCAAAGCGATCGACTGTCCTTTCGGCGGCGGTCTGCATCGCGGCCATGTCTCGGACGTCGGCGATCACCGTCATCACCCGGTCCTCGCCCAATCGCGCCGCCAAAGCCTTCAGCGGCGTCTCATCCAGATCCACCAAGACCAAGTTGGCACCCTTGCTGTGCATCCGTTGCGCCACTTCCGCGCCGACGCCTCCAGCACCTCCCGTTATGAAAACGACCTTGCCAGTCGAAGAGCTCATGAGCGGAAACATACCGCCTCCCACATCGCGTCTGGCAATCCCGTCGAAAGCGTGGTCCACTCCCCGTCCATCGGTGAGCTGTTGACACCGCTCAACGACGTCCTTGCGGCGACGGGCGCATCAAGAGCGGACTTGAACGATGTCGTCACTCCGTCAATGCGCGACGGCAAGGACCCAAACGGATTGTCAGCCTGAGGCTTCGACGGCTTGCTGGACGTGTCCTTCGGGACGCTCGACGACCATACATCGGGGCTGCCGCGGTCCACGGTCGTGTCGTCGTAGGACTGCTGGTGATGAGCTAGCGGGCCGACCCAACGGTCCGCGCCGTCACCGCGGTGAACAGTCGTTGATATCCCCCCGACCCGGTGATGCGGACGATGATGTCGAGGATCTTGGCGTCCGGTCCGACCAGCACACGGGCCTTGTTCTTGCGGACCCCGTCGAGGATGATCTGTGCCGCCTTCTCCGGGGATGTGATGGCCAGCTTCTTGTCGAAGGTCCGCGCCAACTCGGCAACATCGATTCCCTCGGCTGCGGTCATGTTGCGGGCGACCGCGGTCTTGATGCCCCCGGGATGCACGGTGGTCACCTTCACCGGGTGACCGGCCGGCGCCATCTCCTGCCGCAGCGCCTCGGTGAATCCGCGGACGGCGAACTTGGCGGCGCTGTAAGCGGCCCCCCCGGGCTGCGCGAACAGCCCGAACAGGCTGGAGATGTTGATGACATGTCCGTCGCCCGAGGCGATCAAGTGAGGCAGGAACACCTTGGTGCCATTGACAACACCCCAGAAGTCCACGTCCATCACCCGCTCGATGTCCTTGAACTGGCTGATCTCGATGTCACCGGCGAAGGCGATCCCGGCGTTGTTGTAGATCTGGTTCACGGTGCCGAAGTGCTCGTTCACTGCGTCGGCGTAGGCC
>NZ_DATFZD010000194.1:0-29926 GCF_035314665.1 Mycobacterium sp.
TCGTGGGAGGCTGGCATGACCGCGAGTGGTCACACAGTGCAGCGCGCATGCGCGAAACAATCCAATGCCTCCGACCGATCCTGCGTGGCGAGCGCGCCGACTATGACGGGCGCTTTGTCCGCAGCCACGGATTTCGGTTGCGTCACCCGCTCCCGGACACCCGCATCGGAGTCGGCGCGTTCGGCCCGATCATGACGCGGCTGGCGGCGCGGCTCGCCGACGAGGTGGTGCTCAATCTGGCGTCGCCGCAGCGGGTCGCGCAGGTGCGCCAACAGGTCGACCATCATGCCGCGGCGGCAGGTCGCACGGCGCCGCACCTGACGGTGTGGGTACCGGTCGCCGTCCGACCCGGTGCGGCCGCACTGCGGCAGTTAGCTAATCAGCTGGCCATTTACCTTGCCCCACCCGGCTACGGCGAGATGTTCTGCGAGCTCGGGTTCGCCGAATTCGTCGAACGTGCGCGCAACGGCACGCGGCGGTCGGAGTTGGCGGCGGCGATTCCACTCGAGCTGGCCGAGCAGCTGGCCGCGGTCGGAACTCCGGAACAGGTCGCTGCCCGGCTACGGGCCTATCGGCAAGCCGGCGCGGACACCGTCGCGGTGATACCGGTAACCGCCGAGGACCCCGCCGGTCGGACCGCACTTCGGTGTGCGGCGGACAGTTGTCGAATCACCTCACCAGATCGGGGAGCAGCCCAATGAACACTGGGGACACTGTGAATACGCAATGCCGGCTAGCCGCGCGTCCACTGGAATTGCCGAAGGCTACCGATTGGACGATCGTCGAGGAGCCCAAACCTGTTGCGGCCGAAGGCGAGTTCGTGGTGAAGGTCGATTACCTGTCCATCGACCCCGCGATGCGCACCTGGATGAACGCGGGCCGCAGCTACGTGCCGCCGGTGGAGATCGGCGAGGTGATGCGGGCGCTCGGCGCCGGACGGGTCGTTGAATCACGCCACCCGAAGTTCGCCGTCGGCGACGAAGTGTCCGGGATATTCGGGGTCCAGCGCTATGCGCTGTCCGACGGGACGGGCGTCAACAAGATAGACACCACCTTGGCGCCGGCAATCGTGCACCTGGGGGTCCTCGGCATCAGCGGTCTGACCGCATACTTCGGATTGCTCGACGTCGGCAGGCCCGAGCCGGGCCAAACCGTGCTGGTGTCCGGAGCGGCCGGATCGGTGGGCAGCATCGTGGGACAGATCGCGAAAATCAAGGGTTGCCGAGCCGTCGGTGTTGCCGGCGGAGAGCAAAAGTGCCGCTGGCTCGTCGAGGAGGCCGGTTTCGACGCCGCGATCGACTACAAGAGCGCCGACCTGCGCGCAGAGCTCAAAACCCACGCACCCGACGGCGTAGACATCTATTTCGACAATGTCGGCGGTGCAACGCTGGAGGCCGCCCTCAACCGGCTCGCGCGCGGCGCCCGGATCGTGCTCTGCGGTGCGGTGTCGCAGTACAACGACACCCCGCGCGGACCGGCCAACTACATGCAGCTGCTGATTGCGCGCGCATCCATGACCGGCTTTGTCATCTTCGACTACGCCGATCGCTACCCGGAAGGCATTGCGCAGCTGGCGAAGTGGCTCAACAGCGGCGAGCTGCGCTCACACGAGCAGATCGAGCACGGCGACATCGGCGACTTTCCGGAAACGCTGCTCAAGCTGTTCCGCGGAGAAAATACCGGCAAGCTGATCCTCGCGTTGGAATAGCCTCGTAGGCCGCGCGCGTTGAGCCGCGTATGAAAGCCTTCTCCGAGATCGAGCGTGAAGAGTTCCTCGCAGCCAAGCATGTCGCCGTGCTGTCCGTGGCCGCCGACGGCCGGCCGCCGGCCAGTGTCCCGATGTGGTACGACTACACCCCTGGCGGGAACATATTGATCAACACCGGCGTAGGAGCGCGGAAGTCCAAGCTGATCGAGCGGGCCGGCGCGGTGACGCTGGTCGTCCAGAACGAGGAGCCACCGTACCAATATGTGGTCGTGGAGGGCACCGTCGTCGACACCACCCCCACCCCGGTGGAGGTGCGAGAAGCCATCGCAATCCGCTACCTCGGCGAGGAAGGTGGCCGCGCGTTCGTCCGCAGTATGGAGGGGCAGAAGACTGTGCTGTTCACCATCCGCCCCGACCGCTGGCTCACCGCCGATTTCTCCGATGAGGTTTGAATTTCCCTTGGGTTTCGGACCTCCAAGCTGACGGCTGCCCGTCGTGTCGCGGCCGTTCACGACTGCACTTGTCATACGATAGCCATCTCCGACGCAAGGCCGTTACGCTCGAAAACCTTTAGGAAGCAACTTAAATGGACCTCGAACGCATCACCCACCCGTTGCGACTGGCCAGGGGATCGCACCAGGCCGGATCGGGCAAAGGGTGTGCCATGAACGCCATTTCGTACATCAACGGCGATGAGCAGATCACCGATTTTCCGGCGACTTCCGCGCGCCCGCTGGCCTCGTTCGTCCAGTTGTGCAACGACTTGCTGGCCGGGCCCGACGGCTACTTGTCAGCAGAAGACAGCCTGCTGGTACTCGACCTCGGTTGGCTCACGGTGGGAACCGCCGATGTTGCCGACGACGTCATGCACATCTGGGTGACCAAACTGCTGATCAGCCCGCCCTGGGGCGTCGTGAGATACACCGACGAGGCGGCGGCCGAGGCGATCACCGACATCGCCGAGCTACATCGCAGATTCGCCCCGCGCGACCTGCCGTCGGTCACCGACTGGGACGGCGCTGCGCGGGCCGCCCGCGCCGTCAGTGAGACATCGCAGGGCGCCGAGCTGTACGCCATTCGGGCCGCGTACCAATCCACCGCACTATTCGAGACCGACGACTGGGACACTCTGGATGCCGTAACAGGCAACGCGCTGCGCGCACACCGACTCGCAAACGGCGATGCCGGAGCCGCCCGGATACTGGAAGTTACCCGCAACGCAATTCGCTCATGGCGGCGCCTGGGCGGCTTGAGCGTGGTGAGCAATGGACCGATACCGGTCGCGGCTGCACGGCAAGGCAAGGTGGTCGCGGCGTAGCAGCCGATCGCCTGAATTACCGCTGCCGGAGGCTATCTCGTCGCAGCCGCACCGCTCGACTTATTGCGGTGCCGGCCGCCAGCACTGCCATCACGGCAAGGATCATCGCCGATTGCTTGGCGGATCCGAGCGTGGTCAACAGCAGCGGTAAGCCGAAGCCGATGTAGGTGACCGCATAGAACACCCCGGTGAGGGTGCCGCGCACACGTTGTGGCGCTGAGGTTTCCAAGTCAATCAAGCCCGCACGCAGCGAAAGCCCGGAGGCACATCCGAGAATCGGCAGCAGCGGTAGACCCAATGCCAGCGTCATGCTCGACGGTGTCGCGGCCGCGACGGCGTAGCCCAGCGCAGCAAGCAATGCAGCGACCGTGCCGGATTGTGGACCCCAGCCGCGCGAGCGGGCGACCACCTGAATGAGCCCGCTGGAGCCATTGACAACCAGCGCGGCCGTACCGGCAGCCAGGGGGGCCGCCAGCCCGGTGTGCAGCCGAGTCGGAATGGTGACGAAACCCAGTGTCCCCGAGGCGAACACCCAGGGTGCCAGTGGGATGGCCCAACTCAACGCCCGCGCGGCGCTCAGCCGTGCTGACGTCGAGGGCGCCGAGTTACGTTCTCTTGCTGACGTGGTTACCGCCGTGCGATGCGCCGTTACAACGGCGATAACCATCGCCAGCAGAAGAATGTTGGCGGCGAGCCCGAATGACACTCGAACGCCGGGTGGTCCAGCCGAGGCGATCACTCCTGCCGCGAAAGGGCCGACGGCGAAACCGGCTATCAACACGGCTCCGGCTGTGGCCGCACCGGCAGGGCCCTTCAGATCTGAAGCCCACGCGGTGCAGGCGCTGATCGCAAGACCCACACCGGCCCCTAGGATGAAACGCCCGGCCAGCAACGCGTCGGAATGCTGCGAGAGCAGCATCACCAGCGTCCCCGCCAAAGCGATTGTCGAGCCAGACCACGCCACCGACTGGCGACCCAGCGCATCCGACGCGCGACCGCCAATGAGCAGTCCGGGCAGCAGTCCAATTGCATAGATACCAAAGATGGCGTCGATGGTTGCGACGCAGAGGTGTTGGCTATTAGTGATCACGGGCATCAGCGCGGCGAAGTGGTTGGCAGCCCATCCCGTTGCCAGCAGGACGGCCAACACGCTGACGAATACGGCCTGGTTCGCGCTGGAGCCGTCCCGCCCGTCGACCGTGACCAGTGTCGACGGCGGCCGGCCCGTCAGACCGGTTGATTCATTCGACCGGATCACTGAATTCCTCCCTGAGGCTCTGCGCGCGAACTAACAAGACGACCTCGGCCGAAAAGTTATTCCCGGCCGGGCAGCGCTGCAACGCAATTAGCCCAGAGTCAGGTCCGCGGGCAGCTCGTCGCTCAGTACGGCCTGAGCGAGCAGCTCGCCGAGCAGCGGCCCGAACTTCATCAGGTTGCTACCGACGAACCCGATGACGCGTCCGCGGCGCGCTATCGTCCAGCCGTCGCCGCCGGCGTCGAGCCACGGGGCGCGGACAGTGACGCAATCCACTTGGGCCACCGGCACCAGCGAGGGGAACAGCGCGCGAACACCCGCAGGGTCCGGCACATCCTGTCCGAACGCCCAACGCCCGGTGCTGCCAAGGGGCAATCCGTAGCCCTCGGGCGCCGACAAGCACGCAGCGCCGACCGCGTCGGCCCCGTCGTAGGTGAAGCGAGTGTGCGGGGCGAACTCGGCGTCCAGCGGGCCGAACAATGCCGGTGTCTGGGCACCGGCGCAGATCAGCACGCGGTCGCCCCGCACGATGGCGGCGTCGGCTAGGGCCGTCGCGCCGTCGTCGTCCACTGACACGACTTCACCGCGCCGGATATCGACCCGCCGCGCCAAGGTGATCAGCGCACGGCGGATGCGCAGGCTGCCGCCCAGTGGATCGAAAACCCCGTTCTGCCATGGCACAGCCGAGAACGGGATTCGCGCCGTGATTTGGTGGCGATCGAGGTTGGAGAACACGGCGCCGGCATCGGTCATTGCCGCGGCGATGTCCTCCGGTGCGGCGACGGTGATGAAGCCCTCTGAGCCAAGCAGCCGGCCTACACCGAATTCGGCCTCCCAGCGCTGCCAGCCCTCGCGGGCCCGCATCGCAAGCCGGCACAGTTCGGGACGCCGATGGGCGATGCGGAAGATCCGTGCCAGGCCTGCGGACTGCTCGCCGAACGGCTCGCCGCGTTCGATCACTACCGTCGGCGCGCCGCGGCGCGACAGCTCATAAGCGGTAGCAAGCCCGCATATCCCGGCGCCGATGATGACAATCACGCTAGAACCGACTGTGCCACAGCTATGATGCCCGCGTGCCGACAACCGTCACGCCGGTTCCGGGCAAGCCCGCACTCCTGTTGGGCGCCTTCGACATAGCCAGCTTGGGTTATGTCGCCAAGGAATTCTTCATCTCGGGACCGGCGTCGTCCTACAGTTCCGCAGCCGAACTCGGCCCCGACGGCCGGTGGAGCGTGACACCCGCAGACTCAGCTGAGTTCACCACCCGAATGGTGGTGCTGACGCCGGCGGATCCGGCCCAGTTCAACGGGACAGTACTCGTTGAGTGGCTCAATGTGAGCGGCGGAATCGATGCTCCGGCGGTGTGGATGATGGCGCATCGCGAAATGGTTCGCGCCGGCTACGCCTATGTCGCGGTGTCGGCCCAACGCGTCGGCGTCGAGGGTGGCGTGAACTTGATGGGCGTGGACATGTCGCTGAAAAGCCAAGATCCGGAACGGTATGCGGCCCTGTGCCATCCCGGTGACGCGTTCTCCTACGACATCTTTTCCCAAGCCGGTCGAATAGTCAGAGACGGGCAACGCAATGGCGTTCTGCGTGAGCTGCGCGCCGAACAGGTCGTCGCTCTGGGCGAGTCCCAATCGGCGCTGTTCCTGACGACGTACATCAACGCCGTCGACCCGCTAGCCCAGGTCTACGACGGTTTTTTGGTGCATTCGCGATTCGGGCCCGCCGCCCCGCTGGATGGCGGTTCGATATTCGACGTGCTGGACAGCAACGCATCCCGCGGGGTGACATTTCGGCCTGACCTGCGCGTCCCGCTCGTCACCATCATCACCGAAACAGATCTCTTCGGCGGTCCGCGTCGGGGCTATTACAGTGCGAGACAGCCAGATAATCAACAGCTTCGGGTTTGGGAGATCGCCGGCACCGCTCATGCCGACAACTACACGATTCAAGTGGCGCCGATCGACACGGGCGCTGCGGCACTGACCGATATCGTCGCGGCGTACGCGCCGACAAACATGTTGATGGGTCAGCAGCTCGATCACTGCATCAATTTCGCGCCGCAGCATCATTACGTTCTGGAGGCGGCGCTATCGCGGCTGTGCGAGTGGGTGCGCACCGGCAGGCCAGCGCCCAGTGCCGTGCCGATTGAACTCACCGACGCCGACCCTCCTCAGCCCGTTCTCGATACCAACGGCCTTGCGGGGGGTGGCGTCAGGACGCCGTGGGTGGATGTGCCGATTGCTCGGACATCCGGTGTCGGCAGCGAGGAGACCACGATGGCCTCAATCTTCGGCTCCGGCGAATTGTTTGACACCGCTGCCGTGCGCCGGCTCTACCCGGGCGGGGCTGGCGACTATTTGGAACGCTTCACCGCGGCGCTCGACTCGGCGATTGAGTCAGGGTTCATCTTGACTGCGGATCGCGACGAGATTCTGCACCTCGCCGCCGCCACCTTCCCGGACGCTACGCCTGCCGGATGATATCGAGGCTGCGATTCACAACGGCGCGGCCTCGAGGGTCAAGCTGAACAACGCGTAGGCCATGCAGAACAGAAAGTTCAGCGTGACAAGGACCAAGCCCACGAAGAGGAGCGACCGCGCGCCGCGACGTTTCAAGCGCTTGTACTTCGCGGCCAGCTGTTCACGCTTCAACTGCATCGCGATGAACGCGAAGTTGACGTCCGCCACTTCGCTGTATGCGAAGGGCACACCTGCCAACATCTGTCGAAGCCGATCCGGCGGGGTGTCGACGCCGACCCGCGCGAAGCGCCGGCTCAGTCGTCGCGCCTGCCTGCGACTGACGACCTGATTTCGCAGTTGAAACCGATGCGATAGTTGCCCACGTTCGTTTCCCCAGGGGTTTGACGGGGTCATCACACGCCGAAGTGTACTTCGGTGGTGTCCAACTATCCGGATTACAGCTCATTGGCTCTGCAGAAATCTGAAGCCGGCACACGACTCGCTAGACCGGCGCCCAGAGATCCACGGGGACGAGGTTTTGTGCGCGGCCGTCGAGCCCGAGTAGCCGTCCCCAGGACTTGACCGAGCGCAGTACCACGCGGGTGTCGAGCACCTCGACGCCGTGGTGTTCGGCTGACAGTCGCTGGACCACCGGTTCCAGGTCGGATACGTCGTGCAGCTGCATGGTGACGAACATGTTGGCCGCGCCACCGCCGGTGACCGCCACACAGAACCGGGTCTCGGGATATCGGACCAGGGTGCGGCCCACGGCCGCCACCGCAGTCCCGCTCACGCTGAGCTTGAGCGCCACTGCGGTCAGCCAACCCGCTTGTACCCGTGCGAAATCCGTGCGGAACGCCAGCATTCCGGCATGCGTCAACAGGACCATGCGCCGCCGCACGGTGGGCTCCGGTCGCTCGACTGCCGCAGCGAGATCGCGGAAACTGAGCCGACCGTCGCGTTGCAACGCCAAGAACAGCTCGCGATCGAACTCGTCGAATTCATGCGGCGGGGTGCTTTTGGCGGGCTCGGGGGTTACCGCCCGAACCTGATCAGGACTGAGACCGCCCAGCCGCCAGCGGGTGCCGCTGAACAACTGGGTCATCAGCCCCGATTGCACCCGGTTCAGCCCAGCGATGGTCGGCAGCTTGTCGACGATTAACTTCGCCAGCAACGGTTGATCGGCGGCAACCACAAAAGGCGTAGAGGTTGTCTTGGCCTGTCGTGATGTTGACGCTGAAAACCTGTGGTATCGCAGCGAACTCGTCAGCCACTGCCGACGCGGCGCCCGGTTGGCACTCGGCTTCGAACAGCGCCGCCTTGAGCGGCAGCTCCCGGCCGGGCGCGGACGACACCCATGCCCGGCCGGTGGCCACCAGGCGACGCCACCGCCGTGCCGCGGTGACCGGCGAAACGTCCAGCACGGTGCCCAGCTCTTCAAAACTCGCCAGCGGATTAAGGTGGAGCGCATCGAGCAGGGCGATATCCAGCTCGTCTACCCCGTCACCCATGACCAGAATTGTCGCGCGATGTCAGGCATTCGAGCGCGGAATGCCGGACCATTCGGGCCGGCTGGACCCGCGAGGGACCAGGATGGGGTCGGGCCAGCGGGGTGGCGTGTGGCTGAAGCTGACCGGCGGGGCGAGCATGTGGACCTCGCCCATCGGGGTGTCGGCGTCGTATGAGTCGGGGACAGCGATGGTGTGCTCGTCGTCGCAACCGGCGTCGGCGGGGTCGACCAACCCCAAGGTTTGGTACCACATGGCGTTGCGGGTGAGGTTGACGGTGACGTGCCAGCTGCCGCCTTCGGTTTGTTGTTTGATCAGGCCCGCGGCGGCGCCGAGAGCGCCCATGTAGCCGGTAATGAAGTCGTTGATCAGCGCGGTGGGTGGCAGCTGGGGATCGTCGGAGCCGCCTTCGATGGCCATCAATCCCGAGGCCGCTGAGCCGTTCATGTTGAACCCGCCGCGGTTGGCCCACGGCCCGGTCGATCCGTAGCAAGTGACCGAGACATGCACCAGCCCGGGATGGGTCTGTGCAAGTTCGCGGGGATCGATGCCCAGCTTCTCCAGCTTGAGATCGCGGTGGTTGTTGACCACGACGTGGGTGTCGCCTAGCAGCCGGTCGACGTCGGCCTTTCCGGTCTCTTTCGTCAAATCCAGCCAGGCGCTGCGTGATCCGATGTTCGCCTCGAAGTACACCCAGTCGTGCTCGAAGTCATTCGGGCGGGTCGCACCCTGCACGTCGGCGCCCTGCTCGGCCAGCACGCGTCCCACCGTGGGCCCGGCGATGGCATGGGTGAACGACAACACCCGCAACCCGCCAAAGGGCCGATCGGACGGGCCCAAATCGCGTGGCGGCGCGTCACCGATCCGCGTCAGCCCGATGACGGGCGGGCCGGCGAGCAGGGCTCCATGCGGATGGGCCAGCCATTCCTCGGGACTGCGGGCCACACATGCCGGCAGCCCGGCCGCATTGGCGGCCTCTTCCAGCGCGAAGGCATCCCAATGAGTAAACGCCTCAGCGACTTTCGCGAAGTCGGGTGGCAGGTTGAGAAACCGGCACCAGTTGGCCGCCTGATGTGGATACACCGCCGAGGCCATCACGGTTCGCCCGTCACGTGTGCGGTAGGGAATCAGCGCAAACGGGTTATCCAGCACCAGCGCGATGGACGGGAATTCGCCGGCCAGCGTTGGCTTCCAGGCAAAGCTGGGATTGATGTGGTGTACCGCCTGGCGCAGATCCAGGTGCAGGTCTTGCCCCGGACCTCCGCGATGGCGGTGCATCGCCGCCGCGGCAACCGCGTTGCCCATCATCGGAATACCGATCGCCGCGCCAAGCCGATGGCGAGCCGGGATGATCGGATCCTGTCCGGAGAATGTCACGCGGCCACCCGCATCGGCGGCCGACAATCCCACGTCGGCGAGTAGTCCATCGAGTGCGACGGTCGGATCGAATGCGGTGTCACTCGTCGTTGCTTCGGCTATTTCAGTCATGGTCGGAGTTCCTCTCCAAGGGCTCTGTTGCAGTCAGCATGAAGCCGGTGGTCGGTGGACCCCGAAAATGAAGGAAACTGCTCAGAATCCGCGTTCGGATGACAGAAAACGTCGAGTCCATCCGGGATAGGCGCATAGTTAGAACGTGTTACAGTTTGCCGGCATGAGCCGCAAGCGCGTTGTCGTCGCGGGGCTGGGGGACGTGGGCGTCCTCACCGCGATTCGGCTTTCGCGTCACGCCGACGTCGTCGGCATCTCGGTCAAACCCGGGTTGGTCAGCGGCCAGGAACTCGGCGTACGGCTGTCCCGCCCCGACGACTGGGCTCGTGACTACTGGATCCCGTTCGACAGATTCCGTCGGCTGGATCGGGTGCGGATCATTCAAGGCACACTGACCGGACTCGACCTGGCCGGCCGCACCGTCTCCGGCCGGCGTGACGACGGTGGGACATTCGCCGAGGGGTACGACGCGCTGGTCATCTGCACCGGGGTCAGCAACGGCTTCTGGCGCCAGGCGACCATGCAATCGGCCACCGAGATCGGCGCCGATCTCCGTGCCGCACACGACCGCGTGGCCGCCGCGGCATCGGTGATTATCGTGGGCGGCGGCGCAGCAGCGATCACCAGCGCTGCCAATATGGCAACCACCTGGCCGGACAAGCAGATCGATCTGTACTTCCCCGGAGAGCGGGCGTTGGGCGCCTATCACCCGCGGATTTGGCAGCGCATTCAAACCCGGCTGACCGACCTCGGCGTCGGCCTTCACCCGGGGCACCGTGCCGCGCTGGCCAACGGCTTTGCCGGCGATCAGATCACCAGCGAGCCGGTGCACTGGAGCACCGGACAACCCGCGGCGACGGCCGATGCCGTGCTGTGGGCGATCGGACGGGTGCAGCCCAACACCGACTGGCTGCCGGCGCAGTTGCTCGACGAGCAGGGCTTCGTTCGAGTCACGCCTGAGCTGCGGGTACCCGGTCAGCAAGGAGTGTTCGCGATCGGTGACGTCGCGGCCACCGATCCGCTGCGCAGCTCCGCCCGCAACCGCGGGGATGCGTTGGTAGCTAGCAACATTCGCGCCGAGCTGGCAGGTCGACAGCTGCGCACCTACCGGGCGCCGGGGCGACGGTGGGGTTCGTTGCTGGGGATACAGCCCAACGGTCTGGAGGTATTCTTCCCCACCGGCCATGCGTTGCGCTTCCCGTCGTGGTCGGTCGAACGCGTGGTGATGCCGTTGATTGTCCGATGGGGCATGTACGGCGGGGTGCGCGAAAACCACCCAACCGCGAGTTGAGCCCTCAGCCGCGCTTGGCCCGCACCCACTGGAAAGTGCCGATGGTCTTGGTCCGCACGCTCACGAAGCCGTGCTCCTCGAGAAAGTCGCCGATTTCGTCGTCGCCGAAGACGTAAGCGCCGCCGTTGGGCAACCGCCGCCATAGCTCCGGTGCTCCACGGACGATGGGCACCATCAACGCCAATCGGCCGCCCGGTCGCAGCACGCGGGCGATCTCCGACAGCGCTGCGAACGGGTCTGGTATCAGCTGCAGTACGGCGATCGAGACCACGGCATCGACGGTCTGGTCGCGCAATGGCAGACGTTGCGCATCGGCCCGCAAGAAGCCGACCTGCGGGCCGGCTTCGGAGCGCACCGCGCGCGTCAGCATCGGCAACGAAATGTCGACGCCCAGCGCTAGGCCGTCCGGTCCGGCGGCCTCTGCCAGCGACGCGGTGACGGAACCGGGACCCGAGCCGACATCCAAGGCGATGCCGCCCTGCGGGATGTTCAACCACTCGATCGGGTGCTGCAATGAGGCGAGGAATCTGCGCGATATGGCCTGCGCGTTGTCATACAGCATCGACCCGATCGTCGATGCCCATACCGCCTGGATGGGCCCGGTGTTCTTGGCCGGGCCCTCGCCGTTGGCTGTTGAGCTGTCCAGCAGGTCGAGATAGCCTTTGCTCGCATCCGGTTCGGTGGGCGGATCGACGAGCAGGCCCAACGCCCGCTCCAGGGCGGGAGACAACGTCGCGTTAACAGTGGTCATTCGCATTCCCTCGATGAAATGTCAAGTTCTACAGGCGTTTACGAAACTGCAGCCGTAACTTTTCGACTGCTCGCCTCTGTTCGCAGCCTACGCCGGGGCGTCGGACGGTTCCAGTTCGAGACGCAGCAGTGCGGCTTGGCGCACGATCCCGTCGGGCGGGGCGGTGGTGCCGCTAGTCTCACAGCATGACACCAGCGTGGTCGCCGGGCCGGCTCGGCAACTTGACCGGCAGACGGATCATCGTGACCGGCGCAACCAATGGGGTGGGCCTTGGCACCGCGCGTGTGCTGACGCGCGCGGGCGCGCACGTGATCCTCGCCGTCCGCAACACTGAGTTGGGTGCACAGCGTGCCGCCGAGATAGGCGGATCCACGGCGGTCCTCAAACTGGATCTCGCCGACCTCGCGTCGGTGCGCGCATTCCCCGACCTACTCGACGACGACGTCGACATTTTGATCAACAACGCCGGAGGGATCAGCCAGCACCGCGTCGAGACCACGGATGGCTTCGAGTTAACAATCGGCACAAACCTTTTGGGTCCATTCGCGCTGACCAACCTGTTGCTACCACGGGTGCGATCACAAATCATCAACGTCGGATCCGACGCCCATAAATCGGCGACGCTGCGCCTCGACGACATGCACCTGCGCTCGCACCGGTGGGCGGCGTACCCGGCGTACGCGCGCTCTAAACTCGCGGTGATGCTCTGGGGCCTCGAACTCGATCGCCGGCTGCGGGCGGCGCACTCGCCGGTGATCACCCAGCTCACCCACCCGGGTTGGGTGTCCTCGAATCTTTCCCATGTATCCGACAAGCCACTGATGGCGGGCTTTCATCGGGTGGTCACCGCGTTGGCAGACAGGTTTGGCAACGACATCGAAGAAGGCGCCGCGCCGACGCTGTACTGCATCAGCGAGCCGATTCCGCCCGGCAGCTACGTCGGCGTCGACGGCCGGCTCGGGCTCAGCGGTGGTCCGGTTCTGATTGGCCGGTCCACCGTGGCATGCGATTACGAGGCCGCTGCCAAGGTGTTCGAGTTCGCCGAAAAGGAAACGGGCACAAAACTTTTGATTTAACCTGCCGGTGTAGCCGGACGGTTACGCCGGCGTGGCGAGGATTGCCACAGCATCCCCGCCGACCGACACGCCCGCATGGCCGATTCGTTCCACCAGCCGTGCGCGGAGCTCGGCCGCCTTGTCGGCGGCCAGTATCAGTTGGTTGGAGAACGTGAACGCGATGTCGACCCACTGTTGTGCGGAGTAGTGCAGGTCGTGCGGATAGCGCCGCTGTGTGACGGTGAATCCCGCGGCGGTGAGCAGGTCGACGATTTCGTCCGGGTTGCCGTCGGCGGAGCGGTGCTCGACGTTCATGTAATCCCGGTAGATCGACTCGAATTCGGCGCGCGTCGGGTTAGTTGGCCGCAACCGGTTCCAAATCAACGCCAGCTTCCCGCCATCGTTGAGGATGCCACGGATCTTGGGTAGCGCCACCGAAGGGTCGACCCAATGAAACGATGCGGCGAACACCACGCGGTCGAATCGGCGTCCAGCGGGCTCCCATTGCTCGAATGTCGCGATCTCGAGCGGGATGCCCTTTGCTTGGGCGACGGCGGCCATCCGGGTATCGGGTTCGACCGCGAGAAGCTCGGCGCCTCTTTCGATGAACTGCATCGACGCGATACCGGTGCCGGCGCCCGCTTCGAGCACACGGCGAACACCAGGCGCCAGCACGTCGTCGATCAGTTGGTCGGGATAGCTCGGGCGATACGTGTCATAGTTATGTGCCGCGCCACCAAATGAGTTGGCGCGCTTGCGATTATTGAAAAGGTTCAGTCGCGGTGGCATGCCGTCGAGCGTATCGAGGCAACATGTGCCCCCGCTGTGAACTAATGGTGGGGCTGCTCACTACTGCCTGACGGTCGCGCGCGTCCGCTCGAGCGCGCACACCCACCAGTGGCCCGGCACACCCTTCAACTGGTGCTCGCCGCGGTCGGCGAACCGGTGCCGCGAGCCGGTGACGATGTCGCGAACCGTCGACGACACCAGCACCTCGCTGGGCCCGGCCAGTGCCGCGACGCGCGCGCCGATGTGAACAGCCATCCCGGCGACATCGTCACCGCGCACTTCGACCTCGCCGGCGTGAATACCCACCCGAATCTCGATGCCGAGCACCCTGATCGCGTCGACAAGGGAGTCGGCGCACGCTATCGCGGCGCTCGGACTGGGGAAGGACGCGACGAATCCGTCACCGGCGGTGTTCACTTCGAAACCGCCAAACCGTTCGAGTTCGTGACGCACGATGGTGTCGTGGTTGTCCAGCAGGTCCCGCCACCGGCCGTCGCCTAGCACAGCGGCGCGCTCGGTCGAGCCGACGATGTCGGTGAACATGATCGTGGTGAGCACCCGCTCGGCGCCGAAGCCGCCTCGGACCCCAGTGACGAACTCCTCGATCTCGTCGAGCATCGGGGCGGTGTCGCCAACCCAGTACAGGGCGTCTGCTCCAGGCAGCTCGACGAAGTGCGCTCCGGCGATGTGCTCGGCGATGTACCGGCCGTTGTCGACTGGGCAGAACTCGCAGTCCTCGCGGTGCACGACCAGCGTCGGCGCGGTGATCCGCGCCAGCGTGTCCCGGACATCGCAATGCCTGACGGTCAGGATGATGGCGCGGGCCATGCTGGGTGAGGCGGCCCGGTTTCCGGCCATGTCCCACCACGAGCGAAATGCGTTGTCGTCGACCATGCTGGGCGCGATGAAACCGAGCATGTCGAAGCCCTGGTCAACGGCATCCGGCTCCATCGCCACCGTCGTGTAGGGGTCTTCCTCCTCGACGATCTCGAATCCCATCGGATAGTCGGGCGCACGAAGCGTCCGAGCCGCGCCGTTGACGATCACCAGGTTGCTCACCCGTTCGGGATAGTCGGCCGCCAGGATCAGTCCGGTCATCGAGGCGAACCCGGGGGCGAAAATCGTTGCCCGCTCGCATCCGATCGCATCCAGCACCGAGATGGCATCTTTTGCCCAGAACTTCGGCCCGATCACGTCCCGCGAAACGCGCGACGACATGCCGACCCCGCGCTGGTCGAGCCGAATCACCCGGCTGAAGGATGCCAGCCGCCGGTGAAAGCGGTACATCGACGGCTCGGCGTCGATGGTGTCGATCGGGATGGACGGGCCCGGCAGCACCAGCACGTCGTTCGGTCCATCGCCAAATGCCTGGTAGGCGATGTCGACCTCGCCGCAACTGGCGTAGCGAGTCCGCGTAACCTGCGCCACCGTTACAGGTTAGTTCAGGGGAGCGAAAGGATTACCGGCGAGCGGATCAGCTGCCGCGGGTATGCAGGTATCAGACAGCGATGGAAGGGGAACGCGATGGAGATGACGGGCAACACGATTCTGGTGACCGGAGGCGGCACCGGGATCGGCCGCGGCCTGGCCGAGTCATTCCACCAGTTGGGCAACCAGGTCATCATCGCAGGCCGACGCCTCGAACCGCTTCGAGCGGTGGCCGAAGCCAACCCCGGCATCCAGTACCTGTCGTTGGATCAAGGCGACTCCGGCGACATCCGTCGATTCGCCATCGAGCTCAACGACAGCCACCCGGACCTCAATGTCATCGTCAACAACGCCGGCATCCAGCGCGTCGAGGACCTCACCAGCGGTGGCCCCGGCACGGCGGAACAGACCATCGCGATCAACCTATTGGGGCCCATCCGGCTCACAGCGGCGTTGCTGCAGCGGCTGCTGGGTAAGCCACACGCGGCGATCCTCAACGTCACGTCCGGGCTGGCGTTCATGCCCAGCGCGCTCACACCGACGTATTGCGCCAGCAAGGCGGCGCTGCATTCCTACACCCAGTCGCTGCGCTTTCAACTGCGGGAGACCTCGGTCCAGGTGATCGAAATCATCCCGCCGCAGGTGCAGACCGCGCTTCAGGGCGACCGCGGATTCGACCGCAGGGGAATGCCACTCGATGAATATGTCGCCGAGACGATGACGCTGTTGCAGACCCAGCCGCAGGCCGAGGAGATCATCGTGGAGCGCGTCAAGAGGTTCCGGTTCGCCGAACGGGACGGGGCCTACGCAGACATGTACGCCGCCTTCAACGAGGCGATGGTCGTGGCACTGCGCCACTGAGAGAGGACAGCCATGCGGGTGCTGATGGTAGGGGCGACTGGTCGCCATGCGCACTGGGTATTGCATGAGCTGACCCAACGTGGGGTTTCGGTGCGCGCATTGGTCCGTGATCAGCAGCGGGCCGATGTTGCCCGCCAAAATGGCGCCGCGGAGGTGGCCTTCGGGGACCTCACCGAGCCTGCCAGCCTTCGCGATGTGCTCGCAGGGATGGACGGTGTTTTCCACATTGGCCCGGCGCACGCGGCCGAGGAGGCTCAGATGGGCGTGGCCATGGTCGACGCCGCTCACGCCGCCGGGGTGCGAAAGTTCGTGTTCTCCGGTGTCATTCACCCGTCGATTTCGGCGATGACGAATCACGGCGCCGCGAAACTGCCTGTGGAGGAGGCGCTCTACAGCTCGGAGCTGGATTTCACGGTGCTGCAGCCGGCGCGGTTCATGCAAAATTTCGAGCGATCCTGGAAAGACGTCGTCGAGCATGACCGACTCGCCCAGCCTTACTCGTTGTCGGCGAAGATGTGCTCAGTGGACTACCGCGACGTCGCGGAGGTGGCTGCGATGGCGATGACCGGCAATGAGCTCAGCTACGGCACATTCGAATTGAGCGCGGCCGGGATGCAGGACACCTACGAGACGGCCGAGATCATCAGCGAGGTTCTCGGGCGAACAGTCACCGCGGCGCAGATACCGTTGGATCAGTTCGCTTCACAGCTGCCCGAAGGGTCTTTTCGTGATGGCATGCGCCGCATGATGGCCCACTATGACAAGCATGGCTTGCCCGGCGGCAATCCATTGGTGCTGCGCTCAATTCTCGGCCGCGAACCGCGATCGCTGAGGGACTACTTCCACGAATTAGCCACTGGCTGAAGGCCAACTGCTGAATATTTCGGCGTAGCTATGACTCATCACCTCGAGCAGGTTGTTCCATGGGTCGACGGTGTAGGCCACGGTCCAGGGCTGTCCGGGCGCTAGTTGGTGAGGCCCCGTCGGTCAGTCTTTCCACGGCCAGTCGCCGGCGTCCCAGCGTTTCTGGACATCGGCATAGAGCAATTCCTGGTCGTTGGGAAGCGATGCCTTGACGTTTCGCGTGGAGTCGTCGGTGAGCACCTCTTCATTGCCGCCCTGGACGCGCCGTCGGCCGGCGTGGTGTACTCACTGGCCAACGAACTCGGCATTTCCCTCGACTTCTTGTTCGGCGAAGACGTCGTCACACCAGAGGAGCCGCCGCGCCCGCCGACGAGCAACAGGCCGTGGGGCCGCGCCACCGGTCCTGACGGAGCGGGCATCGTGCAGCGAGCAGGCGATCGCAACACCATCGAACTCTCGACGGGTGTGCGTTGGGAGCGCCTGACACCGGTGCACGACAATACGGTCGACTTCATCGAGGTTGTGTACGAACCCGGCGGCCAATCCACCGAGAATGGGCGGGCCATTCGCCACGAGGGCCGCGAATACCTCTACGTCCTGCAGGGCGAGCTCGAAGCCGTCATCGGATTCGAGACGTTGCGGCTAACGCAAGGGGATTCGCTCGCATTCGACCCGGCGACCCCGCATCACTACTACAACCGCACCTCCGGGATCGTCCGCGTGCTCTCCGCCGTCGTGCAAGACTCGGCAACCTAGCAGCGGGCACAACCGTGTCACCGCAGGGTCAGTCGCGAATAAAGCCTTTGTTGCGCATCAGGAAATCGGCCAGAAACCCGTCGTGCGGGATTTCGGGTGCCCCGTAATACGTCGGGTGGTGGCCGCGGTACACGTTGGCGATGGTCGGCTCGGCGAGTAGATCATCGATCAGGTCATCGTCGTTGGTGATCGCGTTGATCACCAACGAATGCCGCAGCGGCTCCAAACCGTCAGAGCGCGACCACGGCGACACCCAAACACACGGGAACGGCAGTTCGACGTTGAGCTTGGCGACGTCGGGCTTGGCCAACTGGTGCACGGCCGGGCGCAGTGCGGCGCAGCCGTCGGCCAGAGCCGCGACCACCTGATCGGCACCGAGCACCGGCGTGGTACCCGTGGCAGTGGCCGCCAGATGGTTTGCCAAAGCCGTTGCCTGGTCGATTTTTTGGGTGGGCAGGACCGCTCGCTCATCTTCGGTCGGCAGCGCCGGAATCGCCGATAACCGTTCGCCGATCGCCTGCGCCAACGGGGTGGGATCGCCCTCATAAAGCACGGCGGTGGTGTTGACGCAGGCGATGCCGCCCAGGTTGGCGATCGAATCGGTGATGATGTCGAGGTAGTCCCGCCAATCGTGGTCGGCGGTGATGAGGATCTTGGCCCGGCCCGGGCCGTTGACGAACACCGTCGGGTCGTTGGCGTACATGTCGACGACGTCCTGGCTCCCATAGACCATGGTGAGATCGGCCGACCGGCTGATCTCGTCGGCGCCGCGATGATCGGTGGGCAGGTACACCGCGTCCTGCGGGCGAAATCCGGCTTCGCGCAGCGCATGAACCAGCCGGTGCGCGGTGAGCGGCTCGCGCCGTGACGGGCGAACCGCCGCTCGGTATCCGAGCGCGAGCGCCTGCGGCCACAGCCCGTGCACCCCTGGGCCGTTTCCCGAGGCCAGTACCGCGAACACTTCCCCCCGCCGCACCCATACCGCACTACCGTCGCGGCTACGCTCGTCGCGCCAATCCAGCACGGCGCCCGCCGGTCGGGCCAGCTGCGCCACGCGGAACGCCGAAGCGACACGGTCGGCAACACCACGAGCGCCCGCCCGGGTCACCGCGATCGGGACCCCGGAGATCCTGCCGGCCAGCTCGACATAAGCGTCGAAGTCCAGCCCCGCGATCACCCCGGAGGCGAAAGCATCGGCGGCCTTGGCCAACGCGGCCTCGCGTTGTCCGGCCGGCAGCGGTCGCGTGTTGCGCTGCGTGTTGATAGTGCGCGAGACATACAGCGGGGGAACGATACTGAGGTCGACAACCGCGACGCCGGCGGTAGTGGTAACGATTTCGCGGTTACGGGTCTGGTACGCCCCGCTGGGGCCGAGCGCATCGATGCTCAGCAGCTCAGGCGAGCTGGAAGCCATGTCAGTAGACACCCTCGATGACAGCCTCGCCTTCGAAGGCTGCGACGGGCTGAACCTCGCTCAGCGAATCTCCAACTTGGCCTTCGGGTCCCGGCGTCCGCACCGCGCTGTCGCGTTCCAGGTTGTTCGGCAGAAACATGCCCTTGCTGATGTGGTTCATCACGACCTGACCGCGTTGTCCGTACGGCACTTCTTCACCGGTGTCGGGATTCACCACCGAAAAGACGACGTAAGGTCCGCGCGGATCGAAGACGAACGGCTCATCGTCGCTGTCGTGGCGAGTCGTCGCCTGGGAGAGAATCATCGTGCTGCCGAACACCATGGTGATCGCCGTATTCGGGAAGATATCGCGCAGCAAGTCGAGCGTGTCGACGTCCACATGGGCGCCGCTGAGGAGCGTGAAGCGGATCTTCTCGTTCACCAGGTTCGCGACGTCATCGTTGCGGGCGATGGCCTCGAGCAGCGGAGGAGTCGTGTGAAGATTCGCCACGTGTTGGGTCTGCAGGATGTGGACGGTCTGCTCGATGAGATGGTCGACGTAGGCCGAGACTTCGGAGGCGGCGTTGCGGGCGGTGATCTTCTTGACCCAGCGCGGATCCAAGTCGATCGCGTGGAAAACCGATCCGAGCCGTTCGGAGACAAGTCGAGAAAAGTAGCCAACACCGTGCGGCCCGCTCGGCATCATGCAGACGAAGCCACGGCCTTGCAGAAAGCCACCGTTGGCGAAGTCCTCGGTTTGCCATTGGATAACTTGCTCGACCCAATCCGGCAGCTGCACAGTCCTTTTCGGCGCACCGGTGGTGCCGCCGGACTCGAATATCTGCGGAATCGGCGGCGGCGAACCGTAGCCGCGCGGGATCAGCTCTTCAATGGGCACGTTGCGTAGTTCGTTGAGCAGGTTGGGAAACAGCCGCAAATCGGCGAACGTGTTCACATCGGTCAACGGGTCGAAGTTCAGCGTGCGCGCGGCCCGCAACCAGAACGTGCAGCCGGTGTCCTCGCCGAAGTGCCAGGCGATCGCGGTGCGCAGGTAAGCCTCGGGGTCGTCGACCGGCGCTGAACGCGGCACATCCAGCAACGAAAAGTCGATATCGGCCATGCCATCGATCATGTCGCAGCTCGGATCGGCCGAGCAATCGACAGGCTGCCAATCGGCTTAACCGAGAAGGTTTTTCGTACACCGTTCACTGGTAGTAGCAGCACAATTCGCCAGGCTGACACCTCCCAGACCTCATCACGCACCGTTCAACGACGGAACGGCCGCCAGCTGTCTTCCGGTTGGGCGAGCCGGTCGGCGATCACCGAGAGCGTTTCCACGTTATGGCCATACCCGAGGTGGCTGCTGCGCACTTCGACGTTCTCGGTTTCCGGCGCCGGCAAGCTGGTGCAGCACTGCCAGGCCACGATGCCGTCGCTTTTGCTGTAGATGCAGGTCGTCGGCACGGACAACGGTTGGGCGCGGCGCTCCAGAGCAGATTCGGAAACAGCCTCGGTCGCCTCTGCGCCGCGGTTGACCAGCCGCCACACCTTCCAAACGGTGCTGGCCCGATGGTTCCCGCGGAACGGGGATCCCAAGGTGATCACCGACCGGACATCGTCGGGGACGGCGCGCGCCAGTTCGCGGGCATAGATTCCGCCGGCGCTCCAGCCGATGATGCTCGCTTTGCGCCCATCGGACCGTTCCAGGATGTGGCGCAGGCGGGCCGGCAGCGTCTCCTCCATGCTGGCGCGGTATCCGACGTTGTAGCCCAGGCCCCAGTCGTAGACCTGGTAGCCCAAGCAGCGCAAGACATCACGCAGCAGCTGCGTCGAGAACGGGCCGGCCAGGAATGCGGGGATCACCAGAACGGGATGGCCGTCGCCGCGGGGCCAGTCGGCGATGCGCCGCGCAGCGGCGAGCGCGGTGAGATACTCGACGCCCGTCCGCCATTCCAGCGTGCGCAGCAGATGTCCCGGCGCGGCCGCGTTGGCGGCGTCGGGTAGCTCTGCTGATTGCTCGGCTTCGAGTTCAGGGATATCAGGAATAGAAGCCATCCAAAGTTTCCTTGTTCTGCTCGGCGACCACCCCGCGCTTCACCTTCAACGACGGTGTGAGCTCGCCCCGCTCGATCGAGAGTTCATGGTCGAGCAGTGCCCACTTCTTGATCGTCTCCCACCGGTTGAGGCTGGCGTTGAGCTTTTTGACGTGCTCTTCAACCATCTCATGCGCGTCGGACGACTTGGTCAGCTCCGCGTAGGACGCGTCGCCGAGCCCACGATCTTTGGCCCAACCGCCGATCGCGTCGGCATCGAGGGCGACCAGTGCGACGGCGAAGTTCTTGCCCTCGCCGAACACCATGAATTGGCTGGCGTACGGGCACAACGTCGCGAATTTCGCCTCGACCGCCGGCGGCGCGACGTACTTGCCGTTGGACAGCTTGAACAGTTCCTTGATCCGGCCGGTGATCTTGAGGAAGCCGTCGTCGTCGATGCTGCCCTGATCCCCGGTGGCCAGCCAGCCGTCGTCGCTGAGCGCCTCGGCGGTGGCCTTCTCCAGGTGGTGGTAGCCGGCCATCACGCACTTACTGCGGAACTGGACTTCCCCGGCCTTGCTGATCCGGACGTCGGTGCCCTCGAACGGCAGGCCCACGGTGCCGAGCTTGTAGTTGTCGGGGCGGTTGATGAAGCCCGCGCCGGCGGACTCGGTCAGCCCGTAGCCCTCCAGGATCAGCAGGCCGGCCGCGTCGAACCACTCGGCGATGTCGCGGTTGAGCGGCGCCGAACCGGAGATAAAGAACCGGATCCGCCCGCCGAACACGGCCCGCACCTTGGCGAACACCAACCGGTCGAACAGCCGGTGCGGCAGCTGCAAAAACAGCGGTATCGATCGGTGGTTGCGGCGGCGAGCCGCGACCTTGCGGCCGACCGCGAATGCGGTGTTGAACACGAGCGCTTTGATGCCGCCTTGGTTCTGCTGGGTGGTGACGACGCGGGCATAGGCCTTCTCGAAGATGCGCGGCGCGGCCCCCATGAAGGTCGGTTTGACCACCCCGGTGTTTTCCACGATCTTGTCGACGCGGCTGTCGATCGCGCTGGCGAACCCGCAGGCCAGCTGAGTGGAGATCAGCACCTTGCCGAAGGCGTGCGCGAGCGGCAGCCACAGCAGTTGTAGGTCGTCCTCGCCGAGCAGATTCATGTCGTTGATCGCGGTGCCGGTGTATACCCACGCCTCGTGGCGCAGCCGCACACCTTTGGGTTTACCGGTGGTGCCTGAGGTGTAGATCAACGTCGCCAGCCGATCGGCGGTGATCTCTTCTGCGGTCGTGCGCACACTGGACGGATGTTCGGCCAGGTGCTTCGCGCCCAGTGCGGCGAGATCGTCCAGGGTGATCACCCAGTCGCCGTCACCGGCTCCGTCGAACATCACCACCTTGGCGACGTTGGGTAAGTCGCCGCGGCGCTCGGTGAGCTTGGCCAACTGCTTGTCGTCTTCGGCGAAGACGATCCGCGATTCGGAGTCGGCGAGGATGTAGGCGGTGTCGTCGGCGTTGGTGCTCGGGTAGACGGTGGTGGTTGCCGCGCCGGCGCACAGGATCGCCAGATCGGCCAGGATCCACTCGAGCCGGGTGGTTGACGCGATGCCGATCCGATCCTCGGGTGCGACGCCCAGCGCCAACAGCCCGGCTGCCAGGGCCTCCACCCGTTCGGCGGCCTGCTTCCAGGTGACCGAGGTCCACTGGCCGTTCTCGGGGTATCGGAAGGCTTCCCGCTCTGCTGACGCCTCGACGCGCTGCAGGAACAGCAGCGCCAAATTGGGTGCTTGGGTGGCGGTCGGGGTAAGGCTCGTCTGGCTCATCGAACTTCCTTCTGTACTCTCAGCAACCTCGCAGTACCGATCTTGCTGGGAGTGCCCGCCATTAGATGGCCGAAACGTGAATTTGCTGCCGCTTTTGTCTGCCACGGGACGGCGAGTGAGGCCGGTGCGGCACCCGGATCGATCCTGCATGAGCGGCAGCATCGCGGGCTTCGCGGCTTCTCCGGCCGCGGTGACGTGTCGACGGGCCGCAGCCACCGCGTCGGTGGCGGAACGGCGTCGGATCGCGTCGGCGTACTCCTGCCTTGCGGACGTCGGTAGTCATCGACAAGGCCCTAGTGCCGATCTCGAAGTCGGGCGTTTGGCCGCTTTGGCCGATCAAGCCGGAACATCCTGTGGTGTAACGGAATTACCGGATCGTGTGATGGTGCGGCTGATGATGTCGGAGATGAGACGCGGGGTGTCATGTAGCAGCATGTGCCCGGCGCCGGGCTCGTGTACGAGCATGGCCCGGGGGATGCCGGCGGCTAGATCGTGGGCATGCGCGGGCGGGGTGAGCTTGTCGGCTCCACCAGCGATGACGGTCGTGGCGGCGGAGATAGAACCAAGCGTGTGGTACTGGTCGTAGTTCCGCAGGCTGGGAAGGAACCCGACCTTGGTCGTCAATGGGGTTGCATTAATGCTTGCGGCGGATACCGCGGCGAGAGCACCGCTGCCTGCAGCGTATCCGGCATATCTCGTCAAGGCGGGCCACACCGGGCGGGCGAGAGCCCGAACTATCTTATCGGTCACCGAATGCGGCGTGTGCTGCACGAGCCCGTGGAGGATCTTCGCCACGGGAGTGGCCAGGAGCCGGCCGAGGCCCCGGTTGGTGAGTTTGCCTGCAGCAGTGGCGACGAGGACAAGCGATTTCGGTTCGACGGGGCGATGACTGCTGCTGCGGGCGAGGTAGGCCAGGGCTGTCATACCGCCCATGGAGTGCCCTGCGAGTGTGAGTGGGCCTTTAACGCGAAGCCTTATGAGCAGCGTGGCTAGATCGTCGGCGAGCTGCTCGATGCGGTAGGTGTGCATGGGCGCGTCGGCGGAGTCGCCATGGCCGCGATGGTCGTAGCTGATGATCCGAATGGCATTGCCCCACTCGCGGATCAGCTGACCGATCTGAATATCCCATGACGATTGGTCTAAGCAAAGGCCATGCAGAAGGACCACAGTGTGGTCAGGTGCGCGACACCCATAGTCACGCACGGACAGTCGCACACCGTCACCAGCAGCGATAATCCGGCTGCGGCCCAGAGGCGGCCTGTCTCGCCGTATTGCCGCGCCGGGCTGCATCCGCGAGGATCCACTTTGGGCGTGGTCTGGCGATGCCCAGGGCCGCCGATCTGGCGCGCTCACGATGTCGCCGATCGTGCGTAAAGGTGGGCGATTAGTTCAACCCACTCACGGGCGTTCTGTTCGTTTCCCAGCTGAAGGTGTGGCGGGACTAGGCGGGGTTGCGACCGGCCGCTCGCTTCGGCCACGGTGGTACTGACATATATCAGCCAGTAGGGGCGGCCTGCTGGTTTGAACGCGCCGCAGATCTCTGCGCGGTCCATTCCGAAAGCACTTATCCGCTCGCCACCGTCGTCATCGACACAAGTGATAACTCGATGCAAGTCGGCGACCGTCGATGTCATCTTCGATTCCTTCTGTACTTTGGACTCATCATCGGCCGCCTAGGGTTGCACCCGCATTCGCGAGCGCACGGTGCAACTGGCTAGTCGGGTAGCTGACCAGTCAGCTCGACTCGCAGCGGCGGCTCAATCGGATAGGACACGGTCCAGCTGCTTGCGCGGTTCAATGCCGAGTTTGATGTAAGCGTTCCCCCATGCTTGTGCGGAGCGGCGAACTTGTCTGCTGCGCCGGACTGTTGGCGCCAAAGTCTATGGTGCAATTGATGATTGGCGCTTGCCCATCTGGAAGCTGGTGCGTGGCGTCACACAGTGTGTGCCAGCACTCCCATCAGTTGCCGGGCACTGTCGGCCGATGTCGAGTTGGCGTCGCGGGGCTGAGAGACCACCTGCCGTTCCATTCCTATCCGAGTGCAGCGGCGAATTCTTCGCGGTGCTTACGAACGAATTGGGCGAATGTGGTCGGCGGGTGGCCAAGAGTGTTGGCCAATGCGTCAGGATCGGCCAGCATCGCTGGTGCCTTGCCGCTGGCGAAACCCGCGCCGATGATCGAGATATGTTGAGCCATCCCGGGGTTCACTGGCCCCGCTGTCTGCCTGACTCGCCATCATGTCGCGCCACCGTTCGTGCGAGATCGGTTGATATTCGATCTTCTGAACTCAGGCCATGGTCGGTCGGGCCGGAATTTCACGCTTCGTCGGACTGGACGATCCCGGCGGCCTTGGCCAACAAGTTGGGGGCGAACACCGACAGGCCGGTGGCCGCCGCGGTGGCGCCGGCGACGCCGGTCCAGGCGACCGGTCCTAGCGGCGTGCATCCGAAAAAGTGGCTGACACCGGGCGTCTGGACGATGGCGATCAGAACCGCGGAACTACCCAGCGCGGTCGCCACGACGAGCGGGCTGTGGCGCCGGGTCAACAACGTTTGGGCCAGCTGCGTCGTCACCAAAGCTGTGAGCCCCATTGTTGCGGTGCGTCTTTCGGTGCCCGGAGTCCAACGCCCGATAGCCCAGGCCGCGGTTGCGCCGGCAGCCGTGACGGCGCCGCGGGTGACGATCTGCCGCATCAGCGGAGCGTCCAGCGACGGTGTCGGCGCGGTGAGCACCGATCGTTGGTAGGCACGGCGGGCCTCGTCGGCCTCTTCCTCGGTGTCGAATTCGTCGGCGTCGGGTTCATCGAATTGCGGGGTGACGGCGACCGCGAGCGCGGGGAACATGTCGGTCAGCAGGTTCACCAGCAGCAGTTGCCGGGTTCCGATCGGCGCTCGTCCGGTGCCGAGCGCCGTACCGATGATGGTGAACAGCACCTCGCCGACGTTGCCGCCGACCAGGATCGTCACCGCGTCGCGGACCCCGGCCCACATCCCGCGGCCCTCGACCAACGCGTCGAGCAGCACACCAAGGTCGTCGTCGGTCAACACGATGTCGGCGGCGCCGCGGGCGGCCGACGAACCGCGACCGCTCACCCCGATGCCCACGTCGGCCATCCGGATCGCCGCGGCGTCGTTGGCCCCGTCGCCGACCATCGCCGTCACTCGTCCGCAACGCTGCAGCGCCGCAACGATCTGCACCTTTTGTTCGGGGCTGACCCGGGCGAAGACCTGAACATCGGCAACGAGTTTGGCGCTGGCGTCCTCGTCGAGACCGGCCAGCTCGACGCCGGTGATCACCCGGGCATCCGGCGGCAGACCCAGTTGGCGCGCAATGGCCCGCGCGGTGACCGGGTGGTCTCCGGTGATCAGCACGACGTTGCGGTCGGCGTCCACCAGCGCTTCGATCAACGGTCGCGCCGAAGGTCGTGCTGTGTCCGCCAATCCGACGTAGCCGATCAACTCCAGATCGTGTGCGGCGGCGTCGACGGCATCGGCATCGGTGTCGTCGTCTTCGGTCTCGTGTACCCAGCTGCGCTTCGCCACCGCCAGCACCCGCAGCCCCTGCTCGGCAAGGCTGTGCACCAACGACTCCGCATGGTCCTGGTCGGCCTCCGGGTCAGCGAACCGGCAGCGCGGCAGCACGACCTCCGGAGCGCCCTTCAGCATCAGCAACGGGTTTTTGGGATCCGTGTTCAGCGTGCCGATCGCGGCCGCGAAGCCGCGACTGGACTCAAACGGCACTTCCGCGATCAGGTTCCACTCCGAATCACCTTCGCTGCTAAGCGAATCCGCCGCTTTGAGAATCGCCTCGTCGGTGGCGTGAGCGTGACCCCGCCCTTCTTCTGGCTGGGTGGATGCCCAGCCGGCAGCCCGCAAGACGTGGGCGCCTTGCGGATCGCCGGTGTCCGGGAACGGCCCACGCGGCGCGGTTGCGGCCGGAACCGAACGCACGACGCGCAGCCGGTTTTCGGTGAGCGTGCCGGTCTTGTCGAAGCACACGGTGTCCACGCGGCCCAGCGCCTCGATGGTGCGGGGTGCGCGGACCAGCACGCCGCGTGCCGAGAGCCGCTGGGCGGCGGCGAGCTGGGAGAGCGTGGCCACCAGCGGCAGGCCTTCCGGGACGGCGGCCACCGCGATGGCGACGCCGTCGGCGACCGCCTGACGCAGCGTCGCGCGGCGCAGCATCGCCAGACCCGTCACCGCGGCACCACCGGCAAGGGTCAGCGGCAGCACCTTGGCGGTCAGCTCGCGCAGCCGAGCCTGCACCCCGGCCGCCGATTCGACGTCGATGACCGCCGAAATCGCGCGGTGTGCGGCGGTCCCCACGCCGGTGGCCACCACGATCGCCCGGGCATGCCCGGCGACGATCGTGCTGCCCTCGAACAGCATGCTGGCCCGGTCTCTATCGGTAGCGGCGACCGGGTCCACCTGCTTGTCGACCGGCAACGACTCACCGGTGAGCAACGACTCGTCGACTTCGAGGTCTTCGGCCACCAGCAGCCGCGCGTCGGCGGGCACCACGTCCGGCGCGACCAGGTCGATCACGTCGCCGGGACGCAGCGAGCTCGCCGAAACCGTGGCTGTGCGTTCGGTGGTGCGGGCCGCGTCAAGCCGGCGTCGCGACGTGGCGACCGTCGGGACAACGACGCGGCGCGCGACCTGATCCTGTTCAGCGAAAAGCTCTGCCGCCGCCGCGTCGGCCCGCAACCGTTGCGCCCCGCCGGTCAGCGCGTTGACGGCCATCACGCCGCCCACCAGAAGCGCGTCGACATTGCTGCCCATGATCGCCGACGCCGCCGCGCCCACGGCCAGGATCGGGGTGAGCGGATCGCGGAGTTCGTAAAGGGTCGCGTCCAGCAGCCGGCCCGCCTGACGCGCCGGGCCCCGCAGCGGCGCCACCAACGGGCTGTAGGACAGATCCTCGAGGACACGTCGCCAAGCCGGCGCACCAGGCTGGACGGTCAACGGCCGGGTGCGGCCGGCCAGCCGCGCGTAGACGATCTCGGGATCCAGCGCGTGCCAGGCGGTCAGCGGTTGCGGGGTGGGATCGGGTTGCCGGAGGACTCTACTGGCCGAGAAAGCGCCCGACACGAGGGCGCTGGCGGCGGCGGCGTTGACGGGATTGAGCCAGCGTCGCAGCGCCAGCGGGTTGGTACTCGTGCGGGTGTCGCCGGTTACCAGCAGCAGCCCGGCCAGCGTGGTGCCGCCCTTGGCGAGGTTCACCGACGATTCACTGGCCGCGCGCGCCGCGGGTAGCGCCGAGAGGATCCGCACGGCGGCGGCCAGATCGGTGCCGGTGATGATGTCCGCGGTCCAGGGTGTGGCCGCGCGGGGGTCGTCGAGCGCCACCCCGACGTCGGCGACGGCGAGCGCCGCCAATGTGTCGGTCGAGGCGAAGTCGCGGTGTAGCGCGGTGATCAGCAGCACCGGTCCGCGATCCGTCCGCAGATCACGCACCAGCTTGAGCAGCGGCGTGCCGCTCGGGTGACTGGCGGCGACGCTGGCGGCCAGATCCTGGGTGCCGGCGACATGCCGCAACACCACCCGGGCGCCGGTCCGGTGCGCGATCTGCAGCAGCGGAATCGCGAACGGGTCGACCTCCCAGCCGACTTCGACGTGGCCGACCATGTCGCCGTCGACCACCAAGTCGGCGTGTTCGAGGCCTTGGGCGGGGGTGGCCGACGGGCCCTGCGCGCGAACCCAGCGCAGCCGCGCGCCGGTGGCGGGCAACTCGTCGGGGTCGGGCTCCGGCGGCTCCTCAGCGTGCAGCAGCGCGTCGGCGACCTCATAGACCCTGTCGTCATCCCAGCCCGGAACGTCTCCGCGGGCGTTCAACACCGCGCGGTGATCACCGCGCAGCGCCGCGCCGTCGATTACGACCACTTTCACCCGATCGAGGCGACGCAGAGCACCCGGATCGAGGATCATCTGTCCGTCCTCGGCGAGCCCGCGGCCCAGCACCGCGGCAAAGGACTGACGGCCCATGTGCGCCGCCTTCGGAATCCCGGCCAGCACCGCGCCGGCAGCGTCCTCGGGGCCACCGCCGGCAACCAACGCACTCGCGGCGGCGATCAGCGAACCGTTCGCGGCCTGGTTGACGTATTCCTCCACCGCTCCGGTCATCGATCCCTTGGCGGTGTCGATGGCGGTGTCGATCGCGCCATCGACCACGACGTGCGACGCCTCGCCGGCCGCTGCGGCTGGCCAGTTGTGCCGTGGGGCCTGGGATTTGACCCCGGCCGACGAGATAATCGGTACCACCGGGGCTTGCGGCCGGTTGGGTGAGGCCAGCTGCGGCTCGCGGTCCCGCCAGCGGCGACGATGCGCCTCGGCTTCGGAGATCTCCAGGACCCGCTCCACCAGGTTCAACAGTGGAGTGCCGACCGCCTGGGTCAACCCGTTGGCCGCCGCTGTCGCCGCGCTGAGCGCGAGGTCGGTGCCCACTCGGCCCAGTCGCGACTCGAGGACGGACACCATCCGCGGCTGATTGTTCAGCAGGGCGGCCGCCGCTCGGGTGGTACGCGGTGCCGCGGGCAATCTGACGACCCAACCGGTGACCGCGGCGCCGATCGCAACCGCATCAAAGGCCGCCGCGGTCAGCGGCACCAGGATCGCCAACGGATTACCCGGGTCGGCGAATGGCGCGGTTCGGATTTGTGGCTCCGGGCCGGCGGCGGCTAGGCCGGCCGCCGCGGACGCCACCACGTAGCGCACGTTGTCCAGGACAGCGTCGCCGTCGGCGTCATCCTCGAGTTCGATCACCAGCCGGCCCAACGAGCCCTCGACGTGGGCGGTGGCCACACCGGGAAGCTTGCGGACCGGCTCTTCGACTATCGCCGCATGCTCGTGCCAGCGTGGGAACGGCAACAACGGATCCAGGTCCAGGTGCACCCGCCGCCCGCTTTGCCACCGCACGGTTGCCGCGGCGCCGTCCGGCTTGCCGTTAGACGAACCGCCCGTCCCGAGCACTCTTGCGGTCGATTGACTCACCGAATTGACCACCGGGCCGGCCAGCATCTGCATCGTGCCGGCGGCCGTCGCAACGCCGTTCACCCCGGCTTGCAACATATCCACTGCTCCACCGGTTATACCGCCGACAATGGCGGCGACACCCGGAACCTTCATTGCGCACCCTTCA
>NZ_DATFZD010000195.1:0-17432 GCF_035314665.1 Mycobacterium sp.
GCCAAAGAACAGCAGTTCTACACGGTTCTGCTCGCCGACGATTCCCCTCCCACCGCCCCCGAGGGCTTGGCGGAAAGTCTGCGCGCGCTGCGCGACCCCTCCGACGATATGCAGTTCGAGCTGTTGGTCGTGAGCAGCGTCGAGGACGCCATCACCGCGGTCGCGTTGAACGGGGAGATTCAAGCGGCGATCATCCGGCATGATATTCGGCTGCGGTCCCGGGACCGGGTGCCGTTGATGACGACCTTGCTCGGCGCCAACGACAAAGTGGTGGCCACCGACCGTACCCACGACTGGGTGGAATGCGGCGAGTGGATCCGCGAGCTGCGGCCACACATCGACCTTTACCTGCTCACCGACGAATCGATCGCCGCCGAGACCGAGGATAAGACGGACATCTACGACCGCACCTTCTACCGACTCAACGACGTCACCGATCTGTACAGCACCGTGCTCGCTGGCATCCGGAACCGTTACACCACACCGTTTTTCGACGCGCTACGCGCTTATGCGGCACGGCCGGCCGGTCAATTCCACGCCCTTCCGGTCGCCCGCGGCGCCAGCATCTTCAACTCGAAGTCGCTGCAGGACATGGGCGAGTTCTACGGCCGCAATATTTTCATGGCCGAGACGTCGACCACATCGGGCGGACTGGACTCGCTGCTGGACCCGCACGGCAACATCAGGGCGGCGATGGACAAAGCCGCCAAAACCTGGAATAGCAACGAGACCTACTTCGTCACCAACGGGACGTCGACGGCAAACAAGATCGTCGTGCAGGCGCTCACCCGGCCCGGCGACATCGTGCTGATCGACCGCAATTGCCACAAGTCGCACCACTACGGGCTGGTGCTGGCGGGCGCCTACCCGCTGTACCTCGACGCCTACGAGCTGCAGCCGTTCGCGATCTACGGAGCCGTACCGCTGCAAACGATCAAAAAGGCGTTGCTCGACCTGGAGGCGGCCGGACAGCTGGACCGAGTGCGCATGCTACTGCTCACTAACTGCACGTTCGACGGCGTGGTCTACAACCCGCGGCGGGTGATGGAAGAGGTGCTGGCGATCAAGCCGGACATCTGCTTCCTGTGGGACGAGGCGTGGTACGCGTTCGCCACCGCGGTGCCGTGGGCGCGGCAGCGCACCGCGATGGTTGCCGCCGAGCAACTCGAGTCGATGTTGTCGTCTCCGGCCTACGCCAGGGAGTACCAAACGTGGCGCGCGGAGATGCCCGGGTTTGAACCAGGTGAGGCCCGTGCGGAGTGGATCGAACACCGGCTGCACCCCGACCCGAGCCGGGCACGCGTGCGGGTCTACGCGACACACTCCACCCACAAGTCGCTGTCGGCGCTGCGGCAGGCGTCGATGATCCACATCCGTGACCAGGATTTCAAGGCGCTCACCCGCGATGCGTTCGGTGAGGCGTTTTTGACGCACACCTCGACCTCACCGAACCAGCAACTGCTGGCATCGCTGGATTTGGCGCGACGGCAAGTCGATATCGAAGGTTTCCAACTGGTCCGAAACGTCTACGACATGGCGCTGGTTTTCCGGCACCGCGTCCGCAAAGACCGCTTGATCAGCAAGTGGTTTCGCATCCTCGACGAGTCCGACCTGGTTCCCGACCAGTTCCGGCTCTCGGAGGTCAGCTCCTACCGACAGGTGCGCCAAGGTGCGCTGGCGGAGTGGAACGAGGCGTGGCGCTCCGACCAATTCGTCCTCGACCCGACGCGGGTCACCCTGTATGTGGGTCAGACCGGTATGAACGGATACGACTTCCGCGAGAAGATCCTGATGGACCGGTTTGGCATCCAGATCAACAAGACGTCGATCAACAGTGTGCTGTTGATCTTCACGATCGGTGTGACCTGGTCGAGCGTGCACTACCTGCTCGATGTATTACGCAGGGTGGCCACCGATTTCGATCGCAGCGAGTGCGCGGCCGGCAAGGATGATCGTGCGCTGCAACAGCGCCGGGTTGAGGAGATAACCGAGGACCTGCCGCCGCTGCCGGACTTCAGTGAATTCGACGTCGCGTTCCGACCCGGCGGCGCCAGCTCGTTCGGCGACATGCGTGCGGCGTTCTACGCCGGATATGAGGAGTCCGACCGCGAGCACGTCCTGGCCGGTGAGGCCGCGCGACGCCTCGCCGACGGAAAAACGTTGGTGTCCACCACTTTCGTCGTGCCGTATCCGCCCGGCTTCCCGGTGCTGGTTCCAGGTCAGGTGGTCTCCAAGCAAATCCTGTATTTCCTTGCCCAACTCGACGTCAAGGAAATCCACGGATACGACCACGACCTGGGGTTGTCGGTGTTCACCGAGGCGGCACTCAAACGGATTACCGCGGCGCGGCGCGCGGTCGCCGAGGCAAACGGAAACGGCAAAGGGTCGTACGTGGCCGCGGCATCGACGCGGGCCGTTCTCGGCTAGCGGAAGTTGCGGCGCCTCCAGTCAACACCACGGGGTTGGTTACTGCCCTCCACGCCTAGCCAATTCATCGCGCACGTCTTGCGGGAGCTCATCGACCCAGGCCTGCTCGCCACGCGGTTCAGGCAAAACACGGCCGAACTCGACCATGTCGGTGTGAGCGAGGTCGTTCAGATACACCCACACCACCGATTCGGGAACGTTCAGCACCCACATGAGGAGATCTCGAATTCCGATCAGGATGTCGTTCTTGGCGGTGCTGGCCCGCTCGGCGCGAATGTGGCCGTAGACGAACACGCCGTTGTGGGGCGCGGGCTGCAAACCTATGAAATGCTCGTCTGACTTGAGGTTGCGGAAAATGCACTGGGAGAATGCAACTGGAGCTCCCGTGTACCGGCTGTGGATCCGCGCAATTCCCGCTGCGATCTGAGACTTCTGCTCAGCCGTGATTTGACCCTCGTGGGCATAACACATGTACGTGGGCATGAACCCTCCCTAGGCGGCTGCCTCGGTGTCGGCGGTTGCGGCCAGTTGGGCGATGGCCAGGTCGAACGGCTCGGGGCTGCGTAATACGCGGCTGAGGATGAGCGCTCCTTCCATGCTGGTCCACACGTTGGTGGCCAGCCGCACGGCCCTCTCGTGGGGGAGGCCCTTTTCGGTGAAGCGCGCGGCCAGCGTAGTGATCAGATCCTCGAAGGACCGCCGGGCCACGTCGCTCAGCACATCGGAAGCGGGCGTCGTCTCGATGACGATGGGAGCCACAGCGCACCCCTCGCGGTAGTTGCTGGCGACCAGGTCATCGCGTTCTCGGCCCATGAAGACCTCGATCAGCTGCGCCGCGGTGGTCGTGGTGGCGGCCGCGCGGTTGATATCGGCGATGCGGACGGAGGCATGCAGAAGGGTGACCTCGCTGGCGAGCTCCTCCTTGCCGCCCGGGAAATGAAAGTAGATCGATCCGCGCGGGGCGGCGCTCTCGGTGACGACGTCCGACAAAGCGGTGCCCAGATAGCCGTGCTCGCGGAACAGCCGTCGCGCGGCGGCGACCATGCGTTCCTTGCTATCAGTCTTCTTTGGCATGTCGCCCATCATACATATCTCTTGACAGCTAGTCGAATGTGGTTGTAACCTCGCTCTCATATAGTAAGTATGACGCCCGACATAGTTCGGCCCGGATCGAGCAAACGAAGCGTCCCCGCCGCTACTGACGAGCCGCGCCAGATCGATGAAGGGAGTCCAGTCATGCCAACACCGCAGTACGGCGATTACCAGTTCGACATCGTCATAAATCAATGTGGCGCGGGGGAATTCAGAGAGAAACAAAAGGAGAAATCATGACGCAATCATTGAAGGGCCCGATCGAAACGGTCTCCCATCAGGTCGATCGGTTGACGATCCAGATCGACGACTCGTTCGACGGGTTCAGGGATCGCTATGAGCGAGCAGTACCTGCGTTTCAGAGCGAACGGTTCGACTCGCTCGTCAAGCGCGGCGTCGACTGGCAGACCATTCTGCAAGCCACGGCAGAGAACGCGCCACACGACTTTATTCTCTACTGGTCGCACGACTTCACGTCGCTGATGAGTCTGGCCGGAGACGGCGGCCGTTGTGTCGAGTACCTCATGGGCAATCACACCATTGCGGAAAGGATGTACCGCTACAACCCGGCTATTCTGCTCTATGCGCCCTTGCGCACCGCCCTTGTGGAAGACGCCGACGGCGTCACCTGGTTCACCCTGGACCAACCCAGCACCCGGTTCGGCAGCTTCAACACGCCCGAAATCACGGAGGTGGGAATCGAATTGGATCACAAGCTTGCCGCGTTGCTGGAGTACCTCAAGGTCCCCGTGCCGACCGCGCTCACCCGGTGACACCAAACCAGTAGAAAAATGGAAAGGAAACATCATGCCCGTCTACCAGTGCTATAGCCCGAAAGGACTTCTCAGCAAGTCCGCCAAGGCCAAGCTCGCCGAAGAGATGACCAACATGTACTGCAACGTCACCGGAGCGCCGGGGTCATGGGTCAAGGTTCTGTTTCACGAGATGCCCGAGGGCGAATGCTTCGCGGGCGGCAAACCAACAGCGCAATCTTTAATTCTCGGCATTAACCGGGACGGACGTTCCCTCGAAACGCGACAGGGAATGCTGCGCCAGCTCTCGGAGATGTGGACACGTATCACGGGCCAGCCGGAAGCCGAGCTTTGGATCTCGGTGACCGAGACTGATCATACAGATGTGATGGAGGCCGGATCGTTGATTCCCGCGCCCGGCTACGAACATCAATGGTTCGCCGAAAAACAGGTCAGACTCGCCGAATTACGAAGCAGGGCAGGATGATACGCTCGCGAGAGCCGGCGGAAAGCAGCAGGGTCATGAAGCAGACTCAGACGATTCCGGAGACGTTTCTCGGCGTCGGTTACACAAGAGACCGGGGCGGGCTGCCGCTTGAGGCGGTGCGCGTTCCCGTCCGGCAGCCGGCAACCGACGAGGTTCTGATCCGCGTGGCCGCCTCGTCGCTCAACCCGCTGGAGTACAAACTGGCCGATCTCAATTTCATGGGACGGACGCCGCCGGTCGCCCTCGGTCTCGATCTCGCCGGGGTGGTGGTCGCCGCGGGCGATGGTGTGACTGGCTTGGCCGTCGGCGACGCGGTAGCCGCCATGGCCGATTTGAATGGTGATGGCGGCTGGGCCGCGACAGGCGAAGGCAGCTACGCCGTCGCACACCAATTCCTCACCGTCGGCAAGCCGCCATCCCTGAGCTTCCGCGATGCTGCGGCGCTTCCAATGGCCTTCTTGTCCGCTTTCGCGGGTCTTTATCCGGCGTTCCGCGCGGGTGATGCCGTCTATATCCCGGGAGGTGGGGGAGGCGTCGGGCATCTCGCGGTGCAGATGGCGGCACGTGCCCTCGGGGCCGGACTGGTCATCAGCAGCGGCAGCACACCGCAATCGATCGCACTGGCCAAGCAGTCCGGCGCCCAGCACGTTTTCGACTACAAGCGCGACGACGTCGCTGCCGAAATCGCGAAGCTGGCCGGTGGCCGCGGCGTTGACCTCGTCTTCGATGCCACCTACAGCGAGCATGGTTTTGTCGAGACTGCGAAAACCGTTCGGCGGGGCGGCAGCTGGATCGTGCTCGGCGTCGGCCCTGGCAAGACGACACGGCTGGTCGAAACGCACAGCCCGGTAGATGCCATCTTGGCCGAGCGCGACGCGAAGCATGTCAACGTCAATCTGCTGCGCTACTTCTCCGAACCCGCCACGCTCGACGGCGAGGCACGCGCCTTTCTCCAGCGTGGGATGGCTTTGGCGATGGAGTGGGCGGCGCAGCGAGTTGTGGTCCCGCACATCGGCCAGACCATCGACAGCACCGTCGACGCGATCAATGCGGGACTGCAGTCGCTGAAGGCGGGCCATGGCGTACTGGGGAAGGTGGCAGTAATCGTCGATAGCGACCTGGCCGCGGGGAAGTGACGGGCGATCGGCTTGCGTCTTCGTGTTCGGCGCAGAGGTGCCAAATCAGCGCAGCGCCTTGGCGTAGAGCAGGCTGTCGCGCGGTTCGGGCCCGAGGTTGGGGTAGATCGTATGACGGGCCAGGCGACCTTCAAGCGTGAAGTCGGCTCGCTCCAATACGCGCGCGGAACGCACGTTGTCCACATGACACGTAGCCCACACGCGGTAAACGTCGGGGTCAGCGCGCAGGGTCGCCATCAGCATGTCGAGCGCTTCGGACATCAAACCCTTGCCCCACCAACGCCGACCGACGGAGTAACCGATTTCTGCGGCGTACGGTAGCGGACGCGCGCAACTGAGCATCCCGACGATCTCGCCGCTATGCTGCAGCACCATCACCCAGGTTCGCAGGTGTGCATCCACGTTCATTCGTTCGGTGATCACCCGCCGCGTTACCCCCACGTCGGGGTGCGGTGTCCACAGCAGATATTTGGTGACCTGGGGATCGCGGCCAATCCTTTGGAACAGCGCGCCGGCGTCGTCGAGTACCGGCAGGCGCAGCAACAGCCGCGGCCCGGCGATGCGCTCAGGTGTGAATTCGGCCATCAAAGGCCTAGCGCGCGATAGGTGCGGTGCACGAATTTCGGCTGCACCGCTTGCAGTTTGGCGCGTGATGTGTTCCCGGCGACTGCGGCGGCGGCGTCACCCGCCATTGTCGGCATGTTCTGAATCAGGTAGAGCATGATCAGGTCCGCGGTCGGGTCGGCTTGCCACCACGTCCCGTATGCACCGGGCCAGCTGAAGGTCCCGAGACCTCCCGGCCCGAATAACGGCGCCGACTTCGCCGGATCGGTCACCACCGATAGGTTCAGCCCGAACCCGCGGCCGATCCAGAACGGCGCGCCGAGAAATGGGTGCTGCTTCTGCTCAACAGTGAGCCGATCGGTGCGCATCAGCCGCGCCGACTCCGGCGAGAGCACCCGCACACCATCCAATGCCCCTTCGCCCATGAGCATTTCGACGAACCGCAGATAGTCGTCGGCCGTCGACCACAACCCGCCGCCCGCGTTGCAGAACGCCGGCGGTGAGATATGCGGTTGCCCCATCACGTCGTGTTGTAGCCGGTCGTGCTCATCGAGCCGATACATGGTCGCCGCGCGGCGGCGCCCCTCCACCGAGACGAAGAATCCGGTGTCAATCATGCCCAGCGGCTGCAGGATTCGCTCGTCGAGCATCTGATAAAACGGCTTGTCCTCGATGCGTGACACCAGCACGCCGATGACATCGATGGCGTGGCTGTAGGTCAGCCGCTCGCCCGGCTGGTGGACCAGCGGCAGCTCGGCAAGCGCAGCCAGCCACGCGTCGGGTCCGCGCCCGAACGGCAGGCGGACGTAAGCGCGGGATATCGGTCCGCCCACCGAGAACCCGTATGCGAGGCCGCTGGTATGGGTGAGCAGGTCCTCGACCAGGACCGCGCGCTGCACCGGATGTGTTCGGTCCAGCGGCCCGGTCGGGTCGTCCAGCACCCGCACGTCGGCGAACTCCGGCAACCAACGCACGATCGGGTCCCGCAACGCCAGCTTGCCCTCGTCGATCAGGCTCATCGCCGCAGCGACAGTGACCGGCTTGGTCATCGATGCGATGCGAAACAGCGTGTCGCGCTGCATTGGCAACTTGGCGTCGACGTCGCGGTAGCCGATCTCGTTGACCTGCAACACGCGTCCGTGCTGCCACACCACGGTCACCGCACCGGCGAGCAGACCGGCATCGAAGGCTTCGCGGATGGAGGCCTGATTGCCCTCGAGATTCACCGGTCCAGGTTAGTGCGCGCCATTACGGACGGACGAGCCAGAACAACCATCGGTGGTAACCCTCTACGAGGCCGCTTTCGTGCGGCTATTCGAGCCCGGCCACGTCCAACCCTTGCGACTTCTCAGGTTCAGGCTGAACAAATGGACGAAGACGACGGCGAGTCTGGTGATCCGGCGTGCCGGCCTCGCCGTCGGCGTGTCGGCCTCGCGTGTAGTCGCCTTGCCACTCCACTTGCTCTCCCGCGGCGACCCTCTCGATCTGCTCGATTTGCTTTGCCGCGTCACGTGAGCGAAGAAAGATCTCATGCTTGCGCTGCAGATCTTCATCGGACTCGATTCGCCTGAGTTCAGGGGCGAACTCTTCAAGCTCGGCTCGGCGCTGCGGGACGATCATGCATATCGGTTCGTCGACCTCGAATCGCACCGGCATCAGTTTACGGGTGAGTTTCCAGCTCATGCTGAAACTTGCGCTCGCCCAGTCGGTTTCGACGATGCCCTCTAGCGGAGAAACGGCGTCCTTCGGATAGTTCGCCGGTCCGCGGACCAACAGGTTGTAGCCCGGCGGAGTGCGAAACACTATCGGCAGATGCCAGGTCAGGATGCCGTTACCAAAATGGCCGAGGGGCAGGAACTGTTCGGTGTCGCGCTTGTCGGGTGTGATCTTGATGTCCAGGCCGTTTTGTTCACCGACCCACGTAGCGGTGAACCCGTACCGATTGCGCAGCTCCCAGCCGCTTTGGTTGGCCATCAGCATCGGTAAACACCGATTAGGCCAACCCTTACGGGACTCTGTGATCTCTGACATCCACGTCCGGCTAACCGGTGCCGGGGCTATCTGCGGTGCGTCATCGCGGGTGGTGAACCCGATCAGTGGACGGATCGGGCTGCTGGACTTGTCGCTCATCGGATCCTCGATTAGCTGGGGGTGCCCGTTGCGACAGACATTGAAATCCCTTCCCCAGAAACGTGGGGCACGCCATGCTTCGGCGGCGGCCCATTAGCAAGTGAACGCACAGCATACTCAGAGCCCGTCGGGTTGGCGCTGGTAACCGACTTTCTGGGCCGTTGCGACGCCATCCTGGCGCAGCGAGAGGATGATCACCGCGGTCTGGCGAGCTTCGCGGTGGCGTTAACCCGCCGGACGCTAGTGCCGCTGCGCCCTGACGTACCAGAACGCCATCTCGACTTGCGAGCCGTCGATCTCGCGCTGCCAGGTAGCGGGCTCCAGCGATTCGATGTTCCAGCCCGCGCCGCCGAGGACGTCGCGCAGCGTCTGCTCGGACACCGCAGGCCGTGGCCATTCGTCGTCGGAGGGGTTTGCGTCGGAGAAACAGCTGAGCAACAGGGTGGCGCCCGGCCTGGTTGCGCGATGGGCCGCGGCCGCGTAGCTGCGCTTGGCGTCGTCGTTGAGGCAGTGGAACATGCCGCTGTCGACGACGGTGTCGAATGCGTCGGTGTAGCCCTCGAGCTTGGTGGAGTCGGTCACCGCGAACGTCACGTTGACCCCGGCGTCCTTGGCCCGCCGTTCGGCGGTGATCAGCGCGGTCGGCGAGATGTCGAGGCCGGTGACGTTGAAGCCCTGCCGAGCCAGGTAGATGGCGTTGTCGCCCAGTCCGCACCCGATGTCCAGCACATCACCGTGAACCCAGCCACCCTCGTGCCAGGCGACGACGTTCTCCTTGGGGGCCTTGGTATCCCACGGCGGCGTCGCCATTGCTGGGACGCCTTCACCCGGGCTTTCGCCTCGATAGAGGGCATCGAAATCGTACCGAGCACCGCCAGAAGGTTGGGGAGAGGAACTCGCGCTTGTCATGCCCGCCAGGGTAGTCCCCGATTGCCGGCGCCGGCAGGTGGCTTCGATGTCGCGGCAGCCGATCTCGTTGATCTGCAACACTTCTCGACGAACGCAACGCCGCGTCGTCGCTTTGGGGATCGCGTTTTGATAACGGAACAGTCTCTGCCTCAGAAATTCCTGAGAAATGCTGAAGGATGGGTGTGTCCGGTTCGTCTGTCTCGTCGGCGGCATCCAGGTAACCGATGGAGGCGGCAATGAGTCACGACCACAACAACCGCGCGCGCCGAGCGGGCGGTCTCGCCGTCGGGGGCGCGCTGATTTTTAACCCGGAGTTTCTGCTGATGGGCCTGACGGATACCGCGCTCGGCCTGTGACCGCGGCCGCATTCCAGCGGCGTTCAGTTTCATACCACGGCACGCGGCTCGGATTGTCTTCCCTGAGCCCCCGGGTGCTACGCTGCGCACCAGTCGACATCCTTTAACGATCCGTCCAGAGAGGCGGAGAAGGAGGTCAGGATCTCGCATGGGTGCCGCGGGTGAGGCCGCTTTCCGCAGCGGACCGAGGGAATTGATGTCGGCGGCCGACGTGGGTCGCACCATTTCCCGTATCGCACACCAGATCATCGAAAAGACAGCGCTGGATGGCGCCGATTCGCCTCGTGTGGTGCTGCTGGGTATCCCGACCCGCGGCGTGAGCCTGGCCAACCGCCTGGCCGCCAACATCGCCGAATACAGCGGTGTCGAGGTGGGCCACGGTGCGCTGGACATCACCCTGTACCGCGACGACCTGATGCAAAAGCCGCCCCGGCCACTGGAGGCCACCTCGATTCCGGCCGGTGGCATCGACGACGCATTGGTCATTCTCGTCGACGACGTGCTCTACTCCGGGCGCTCGGTGCGCTCGGCGCTGGACGCGCTGCGCGATCAGGGCCGGCCGCGAGTCGTGCAGCTGGCCGTGCTGGTCGACCGCGGCCACCGCGAACTGCCGCTGCGCGCCGACTACGTCGGCAAGAATGTGCCCACCTCGCGCGGCGAGAGCGTGCACGTGCTGCTCGCCGAACACGACGGCCGCGACGGCGTGGTCATCTCGCGGGAGGATGCGCCATGAGCAGGCACCTGCTGGCCGCCGGAGACCTCAGCCGCGCCGAAGCTACCGCCATCCTCGACGACGCCGACCGGTTCGCCCAGGCGCTGATGGGCCGCGAGGTCCGCAAGCTGCCGACGCTGCGGGGCCGGACGGTGATCACGATGTTCTACGAGAACTCGACCCGCACCCGGGTGTCGTTCGAGGTCGCCGGCAAGTGGATGAGCGCCGACGTGATCAACGTCAGCGCGGCCGGATCCTCGGTGGGCAAAGGCGAATCGCTGCGCGACACCGCGCTGACGCTGCGCGCGGCCGGCGCGGACGCGCTGATCATTCGGCACCCGGCATCGGGGGCGGCGCACCGGCTTGCCGACTGGACGGCCAGCGGGGACGGCGGCCCGTCGGTGATCAACGCCGGCGACGGCACCCACGAGCACCCGACCCAGGCGTTGCTGGACGCGCTGACCATCCGGCAGCGACTCGGCGACATCGACGGCCGACGCGTCGTCATCGTCGGCGACATCCTGCACAGCCGGGTCGCCCGGTCCAACGTCATGCTGCTGGCCACCCTGGGTGCCGAGGTGGTGCTGGTGGCACCGCCGACCCTGCTGCCGGTCGGGGTAGCCGACTGGCCGGTCACCGTCTCCTACGATCTCGATGCCGAGCTGCCCGCCGCCGACGCGGTGCTGATGTTGCGGGTGCAGGCCGAGCGGATGAACGGCGGTTTCTTCCCGTCCGCCCGCGAGTATTCGGTGCGCTACGGGCTATCCGATCGGCGCCAGGCGATGCTTCCCGGCCACGCGGTGGTGCTGCATCCCGGCCCGATGCTGCGTGGCATGGAGATCTCGTCTTCAGTAGCCGACTCGACGCAATCAGCTGTGCTGCAACAGGTTTCCAACGGTGTGCACGTGCGCATGGCGGTGCTGTTCCATCTGCTAGTAGGGACAGGGTCCGCCGGAAAAGAGGTCGTGGCATGAGCGTGCTGCTCCGCGGGGTGCGCCTGTACGGCGAGGGCGAGCGGGTCGACGTGCTGGTCGACGACGGTCAGATCGCCGATATCGGCGCCGGGCTGGCGATTCCGGACCACGCAGATGTCATCGACGCCACCGGGCAGATCCTGCTGCCGGGCTTCGTCGATCTGCACACCCATCTGCGCGAGCCCGGTCGCGAATACGCCGAGGACATCGAAACCGGTTCGGCCGCTGCGGCTCTCGGCGGATTTACCGCGGTGTTCGCGATGGCCAACACCAACCCGGTCGCCGACAACCCGGTGGTCACCGACCATGTCTGGCACCGCGGCCAGCAGGTCGGTCTGGTCGACGTGCACCCGGTCGGCGCGGTCACCGTCGGGCTGGCCGGAACCGAGCTCACCGAAATGGGCATGATGGCCGCCGGTGCTGCGCAGGTGCGGATGTTCTCCGACGACGGCAAGTGTGTGTACGACCCGCTGGTGATGCGCCGCGCGCTCGAATACGCGACCGGCCTGGGCGTCCTGATCGCCCAGCACGCCGAAGAACCCAGGCTGACCGTTGGGGCCGTCGCGCACGAAGGGCCCAACGCCGCCAGGCTGGGGTTGTCGGGCTGGCCGAGGTCCGCCGAAGAGTCGATCGTCGCCCGCGACGCCTTGCTGGCCCGCGACGCCGGCGCCCGAGTACACATCTGCCACGCCTCCACAGCGGGCACCGTCGAGATCGTCAGATGGGCTAAGTCCCAAGGTATTTCGATCACCGCCGAGGTCACGCCCCATCACCTGCTGCTCGATGACAGCCGGCTGGCCAGCTACGACGGGATCAACCGGGTCAACCCGCCGCTCAGGGAAGCCGCCGACGCGCAGGCGCTGCGTCAGGCGCTGGCCGACGGGGTGATCGACTGTGTGGCCACCGATCACGCCCCGCATGCCGAGCACGAGAAATGCGTCGAGTTCGCGGCGGCGCTGCCTGGCATGTTGGGGCTGCAGACCGCACTGTCGGCGGTGGTGCAGACGATGGTCGTCCCCGGCCTGCTGACGTGGCGTGGTGTGGCGAAGGTGATGAGCGAGAACCCGGCCCGCATCGTGGGGCTGCCCGACCACGGTCGACCGCTGGAAATCGGGGAACCGGCCAACCTGACCCTGGTGGACCCCGACGCCACCTGGACGGTCGCCGGTCCTGAACTGGCCAGCCGTTCGGCCAACACTCCGTACGAAGCGATGACGTTGCCCGCCACCGTGACCGCAACGCTGTTGCGCGGCAAGATCACCGCCCGCGACGGAAAGAGCCCGGCATGAATTCCGGAACACTGGTCGCATCGCTGATAATGGCCGCGATTTTGGCGCTGCTGATCGCATTCGTCATCCAAATGATGATGCGCGGCTGGCGAGCGCGCGCCCGACGGCAGGCCGAGCTGATCGGCACGCTGCCCGACATGCCAGAGTGGACCGGCTCGGCCACCATCACCACCCGCGGCGTCTATGTCGGCTGCGCCATGGCACCGACCTGGAGCGAGCGGATCACCGCCGGCGACCTCGGCTACCGCAGCAGGGCGGTGCTGAGCCGTTATCCCGGGGGGATCCTCGTGCAACGCATCCGGGCACAGCCGATCTGGATCCCCAAGGAGTCGATTTCCGCCATCCGTACCGAACGCGGCGTCGCCGGAAAAGTCGGCGCCCGTGACGGAATACTGGCGATCCGATGGCGGCTGCCGTCGGGAGTCAAGATTGACACGGGTTTCCGGGCGAACAACCGCGACGAATACGTGACCTGGCTGCAGAGCTGGCCGGAAGGAGTCGCGCTGTGAAGGCCATGCTGGTCCTCGAGGACGGCCGGACGTTCACCGGAACCGAGTTCGGGGCCATCGGGGAGACTCTGGGCGAAGCGGTCTTCTCCACCGGCATGTCCGGCTATCAGGAGACCCTGACCGACCCGAGTTATCACCGCCAGATCGTGGTGGCCACCGCCCCGCAGATCGGCAACACCGGATGGAACGGCGAAGACGCCGAAAGCCGCGGCGACAAGATCTGGGTCGCGGGCTACGCGGTGCGCGATCCCTCGCCGCGAGCCTCGAACTGGCGGGCCACCGGAACTCTGGAGGACGAACTGGTCCGTCAGCGCATCGTCGGGATCGCCGGTATCGACACCCGCGCCGTGGTGCGCCACCTGCGCAGCCGCGGCTCGATGAAGGCGGGCGTGTTCTCCGGAGCCGCGCTCGCCGATGCGCCAGAGCTGGTGGCTCGGGTGCGCGGCCAAGAGCCGATGCTGGGCGCCGACCTGGCCGGCCAGGTCAGCACCGCCGCCGAATACATCGTCGAACCCGAAGGGCCGCACCGGTTCACCGTCGCGGCGATCGACCTCGGGATCAAGACCAACACCCCGCGCAATTTCGCTCGTCGGGGAGTCCGCAGCCTCGTGCTGCCGTCGTCGGTGACCTTCGGCCAGCTCACCGACCTCAATCCGGACGGCGTGTTCCTGTCGAACGGGCCCGGCGATCCGGCCACCGCCGACCACATCGTCGACGTGACCCGCCAAGTGCTGGACGCCGGAATTCCGTTGTTCGGCATCTGTTTCGGCAACCAGATTCTGGGCCGCGCGCTGGGCCTGTCCACCTACAAGATGGTGTTCGGTCACCGCGGTATCAACATCCCGGTGATGGATCACGCCACTGGGCGGGTCGCGGTGACGGCGCAGAATCACGGCTTCGCGTTGGAGGGGGAGGCCAACCAGCGGTTCGACACGCCGTTCGGCGCGGCGGTGGTCAGTCACACCTGCGCCAACGACGGTGTTGTCGAGGGCGTCAAACTTGTTGACGGAAAAGCGTTTTCGGTGCAGTACCACCCGGAGGCCGCGGCCGGTCCGCACGACGCGGAATACCTGTTCGACCAATTCGTCGACCTGATGGCAGGGGAGGGCCGCTAGTGCCACGTCGCACTGACCTGCGTCATGTCCTGGTGATCGGCTCAGGGCCGATCGTCATCGGACAGGCCTGCGAATTCGACTACTCGGGCACCCAGGCCTGCCGGGTGCTGCGCGCCGAAGGACTCCAGGTCAGCCTGGTCAACTCCAACCCGGCCACCATCATGACTGACCCCGAATACGCCGATCACACCTACGTCGAACCGATCACCCCCGGCTTCGTCGAACGGGTCATCGCCCAGCAGGCCGAGCGGGGCAACAAGATCGATGCGCTGCTGGCCACCCTGGGCGGGCAGACCGCGCTCAACACCGCGGTCGCGCTCTACGAGAGCGGAGTGCTGGAGCGCTACGGCATCGAGCTGATCGGCGCCGACTTCGAGGCCATCCAGCGCGGTGAGGACCGGCAGCGGTTCAAAGACATCGTCGCCAAGGTCGGCGGCGAATCGGCCCGCAGCCGCGTGTGTTTCACTTTTGCCGAGGTTCGCGAGACCGTCGCCGAGCTCGGCCTTCCCGTGGTGGTTCGGCCGTCGTTCACGATGGGCGGCCTGGGCTCGGGGCTGGCGCACAGCGCCGAGGAGGTCGACCGGATGGCCGGCGCGGGGTTGGCCGCCTCGCCGAGCGCCAACGTGCTGATCGAGGAATCGATCTACGGCTGGAAGGAATTCGAGCTTGAGCTGATGCGCGACGGCAAGGACAACGTCGTCGTGGTGTGTTCGATCGAGAATGTCGACCCGATGGGCGTGCACACCGGCGACTCGGTGACCGTGGCGCCGGCGATGACGCTGACCGACCGGGAATACCAACGGATGCGGGATCTGGGCATCGCGATCCTGCGCGAGGTCGGCGTCGATACCGGCGGCTGCAACATCCAGTTCGCGGTCGACCCGACCGATGGTCGGTTGATCGTCATCGAGATGAACCCGCGGGTGTCGCGGTCCAGCGCGCTGGCATCCAAGGCCACCGGTTTTCCGATCGCCAAGATCGCCGCCAAACTCGCCGTCGGCTACACCCTTGACGAGATCCTCAACGACATCACCAAAGAGACCCCGGCCTGCTTCGAACCGACCCTGGACTATGTGGTGGTCAAGGCACCGCGGTTCGCGTTCGAGAAATTCCCCGGCGCCGACACCACGCTGACCACCACCATGAAATCCGTCGGCGAAGCAATGTCTTTGGGCCGCAATTTCATCGAAGCACTCGGCAAGGTGATGAGATCGCTGGAGACCAAGCGCGCCGGTTTCTGGACGGGAGCGGACCCCGACGGCGGCGTTGACGAGGTGCTGGAGCGGCTGCGCACACCCACCGAGGGACGGCTGTACGACATCGAACTGGCATTGCGGCTGGGCGCATCGGTCGAACGGGTGGCCGCGGCCTCCGGTGTCGACCCGTGGTTCGTCGCACAGATTGCCGAACTCGAAACGTTACGCCGGGAGGTGGTCGACGCCCCGGTGCTCGATGCGGATCTGCTGCGGCGGGGTAAGCACAGCGGTCTGTCCGACCGCCAAATCGCCGCGCTGCGGCCCGAATTGGCCGGCGAGGACGGCGTGCGGACGTTGCGAAGGCGGCTCGGCATCCACCCCGTGTACAAGACCGTCGACACCTGCGCTGCGGAGTTCGAGGCCAAGACGCCGTATCACTACAGCAGCTACGAGCTCGACCCGTCCGCCGAGACCGAGGTGGCCCCGCAGACCGAGCGGCCCAAGGTGCTGATCCTGGGCTCGGGGCCCAACCGGATCGGGCAGGGCATCGAATTCGACTACAGCTGCGTTCATGCCGCAACGACGTTGTCGCAGGCCGGTTTTGAAACCGTAATGGTCAACTGCAACCCGGAGACGGTGTCCACCGATTACGACACCGCCGACCGGCTGTACTTCGAGCCGCTGACGTTCGAAGACGTCCTGGAGGTATTCCACGCCGAAGAGCTATCCGCCGGAGGCGAAAACGGGGCGGGACCGGGCATCGTCGGCGTCATCGTCCAGCTCGGCGGCCAGACCCCACTGGGATTGGCGCAGCGGCTCGCGGATGCGGGGGTGCCGATTGTCGGCACGCCGCCGGAGGCCATCGACCTGGCCGAAGACCGCGGCGCGTTCGGCGACCTGCTGTCGGCCGCCGGGTTGCCGGCACCGCGATACGGCATGGCAACGACCTTCGCCCAGGCCCGCCGAATCGCCGCCGAGATCGGTTATCCGGTGCTGGTGCGGCCGTCGTACGTGCTGGGCGGTCGGGGCATGGAAATCGTCTACGACGACGACACCCTGCAGGGCTACATTGCCCGCGCCACCGAACTCTCACCCGAACACCCGGTGTTGGTCGACCGCTTTCTGGAGGATGCGATCGAGATCGACGTCGACGCGCTCTGCGACGGCGACGAGGTCTACATCGGCGGGATCATGGAGCACATCGAAGAGGCCGGCATCCACTCCGGCGACTCGGCGTGTGCGTTGCCGCCGGTAACCCTGGGCCGCAGCGACATCGAAAAGGTGCGTCGCGCAACCGAGGCGATCGCCCACGGCATCGGAGTGGTGGGCCTGCTCAACGTGCAGTACGCGCTGAAGGACGATGTGCTCTACGTACTGGAGGCCAATCCGCGTGCCAGCCGCACGGTGCCGTTCGTCTCGAAGGCCACCGCGATACCACTGGCCAAGGCCTGTGCTCGCATTATGTTGGGCGCCAAGATTTCTCAACTGCGCGGTGAGGGAATGCTGGCGGCCTCCGGCGACGGTGGCAGTGCGGCGCCGAACGCCCCAATCGCCGTCAAGGAGGCCGTGCTGCCGTTCCACCGGTTCCGCCGCGCCGACGGCTCGAGCATCGACTCGCTGCTGGGCCCGGAGATGAAATCGACCGGCGAGGTGATGGGGATCGACCGCGACTTCGGCAGTGCCTTTGCCAAAAGCCAGACCGCCGCCTACGGATCGCTGCCCGCCGAAGGGACCGTGTTCGTGTCGGTGGCCAACCGCGACAAGCGGTCGCTGGTGTTCCCGGT
>NZ_DATFZD010000196.1:0-2349 GCF_035314665.1 Mycobacterium sp.
GTGGATGAAGTTCATGGCCAACGCCGGTTTCGACACGGGCCGCCAGGGGGCGCCGCCCGAACAGGACACCGGAGCCGCTGGGTCGCCGGCATCGAATCTGGCCAACAGCGCACGGTTCTTCGACCACGAACTGCGTCCCACGACGCGCTATCTGCCTGACACCCACGCAATGAGGAGCGGCCCGACCCCGGGTCGTCGTCGGCATCGGCGCCGGTTCGACCCGCCTGCTCACCTACCGAACATCCCTCGCGCTCGCCGAACTGCTCGAAGCACCGTCCATCGTATTTCCCGGCGACCACGGCGGGTTCCTCACCTCGACGAAAGAGTTCGCGGACCGACTGGGCGAGGTGCTTCGCGACAGCTAGCTGGCTGTAGTTCGTGTCAAGTCATGGGTTGGCCGTTGGGCATCGTCGCCGGTGTGGGTTCTGGCGTCGGCTTCTTGGACCGGGTTGGCGTGTGCTGTTGGGGGTGCCGAGCGCCCACGCTGATGTATGCGACCTCTACCGTTGGTGGGTCATCTGGCGTTGTTCGGGCTGCTGTGAGGGCGAAGGGCCGGGTGCCAAGCTAGCTTCGGCGTAACCCGAATGGGTCCGCCATAGCCGATACGGCATCTGGTCCGGCCCTTCGTCGTACCTTTCAGCGTGGCACTACCGGCCGGAGTTGTGAAGGGCCAATCTCGAGGGTGGTGCCGCCTTCCTGTTGACGGGTGATGGGTAGGGGTTTTCCTCGGCCGGTCAGGGTGCGCCGGTGCTCGTCGCTGTTCACGTCGTTCGTCCTCGCTGCGCTGCGGGCGCTGCAGGTGGACAGCTCCTGCGTCGCCGGCGCGGATTGCCGGGACCGAGGAAGGACCCCGAGCGGGTGAGTGCTCAGCTCCAGCGGGACGGGTCGTAGGTGGCGTGGTCGCGGACCAGGGCGTGGGCGATGCGGGTGGCGCGGTGGGCTAGGGCGCAGCCGATGATCCCGCCGGGCTTGCCGCGTGATTTCAGTGCGGCGGCATAGGCTTTGGCCGCGGGATCGGTGAGCCATAGTCCGATACCAAGGTCGATCAGGGCTTGGCGCAGCGCCACGCTGCCCTCGCGGCTGATCTTGCCGTCGCGGCGTCTGCCGGCTGATTCGTATTGCATCGGGGACAGTCCCGACGCCCGGTAGATCTGCCGGGGTCCCGGCCATCGGTCTGGATCCCCGAGCGCGGCAGCGTAGTTGGCTGCCCGCACCACACCCCAGCCGGGAACCGAGGTCAGCGTGGCGAACGGGCTGACGGGCAGCAATGCGGCCAATTGGCGCTCGGCGTTCTCGATCTGGGTGTCCAGATCGGCCAGCAACCCCAAGTCGGTGGCCAGCACCCGACGGGCAACGACAGCGTCGCGGGTCGGTCGTGCGTCGCGAGCCGCGCTCACCACACGTTCGGCGACCGGGCGACGCACCGCCACGTCGCGGACCGCGGCAAAACGGATCAGCCGGTTTACCCCCAGCGCGCACAGCCGGGCCGGGTCGGCGAACTCGGCGGCGACCAGCCGACCGATCTTGGTGCCCAGCACATCCGGCAACGCCAGCGTCAACCCCGGAAAGGCACGGTCGAGCTGACCCAGCAGTTGATTCTTCGTCGCCGTCCGGGTAGCGACCCGCCGCGATCGGTGAGCAGCCCAGGCCGCCAGCTCACCGATGCGCACCGCACGCTCGGTGATCACCTGCCCTCGCCCGGCCAGCGCCAGCTCGGTGATCGCTTCCAGGTCGATCACATCGGTCTTGACGCGCCGCCGGCCCGCGACCCGACGTTGTTCGGCGACATGGGCTGGATTGAACTCCAACACCTCCCACCCCACCGGCCACCCATAGTCCAGCACCGGGCGGTGGTAATGCCCCGCCGCTTCCACACCCACCTTCACCTGGGCAGCTGGCGGCACCACGGCCACCACTCGATGCACCGCCCCAGCCAAGCCGGAACGGCTCATCACAAACTCGACAGGACCCAACAACCGGTTACGGGTGCTGTCTGTCACCGACAGCATCGCCGAGGTCTTGCCGACATCGCCCGCAACGACGATCGTGGACGGCGTGACTGGAGCAACTTGCACAGACACAACAACACCTCCGGGGTGTGCCAGGAGAACCCGCGTGCGCCAACACACGGACCTCAAAAGGAATCACTTACAGATCCCTTCCTGACACCCCCGGGGGCGTTTGTGAAGGACCACCCCGATCTATATCAGCCGATCAGCACGGCGAACCGGGGCTTGATCACCTCGTCGATCAGCGCGAGGCGCTCATCGAACGGGATGAACGCCGACTTCATCGCGTTGATCGTGAAGCGCGCCAGGTCGCTCCACCCGTAGCCGAACGCCTCCACCA
>NZ_DATFZD010000197.1:0-5718 GCF_035314665.1 Mycobacterium sp.
AAGAAACTGGGGATTGTGCCCGGGGACACCGAATTGACCGACCGGCCGGAGCTTTTCCCCGCCTGGGACAGTTTGTCGGACACCCAGAAGAAGCTGTACATCCGCCAAATGGAGGTGTTCGCCGGCTTCTCGGAGAACGCCGACTGGAACGTCGGGCGGCTTCTCGATGCGATCGAGGACATGGGCGACCTGGACAACACGCTGGTCTTCTACATCTGGGGTGACAACGGCGCCAGCATGGAGGGCACGATCACCGGCTCGTTCAACGAGATGACCTTCCTCAACGGGGTCGTGCTCGACGCCGAACACCAGTTGCAGCTCATCGAGCAGTACGGCGGCATCGAGGCGCTCGGCGGCGACCACACCGCACCGCACTTCGCCTCCGCCTGGGCGCACGCCAACAACACCCCGTTCCAATGGGGAAAGCAGATGGCCAGCCACCTCGGCGGAGCGCGCGACCCGATGGTCGTCGCGTGGCCCAAGCGCATTCGGCAGGACAAGCAAATACGCGATCAGTTCACCCATTGCATCGACATCGCCCCCACCGTGCTGGAGGCCATCGGGCTGCCCCAGCCAGCCACCGTGGACGGCGTCGACCAGGAACCCATGGACGGTACGAGCTTCCTGCCCACCTTCGACGACGCCGCCGCGCCCGAGCAGCACACCGTGCAGTACTTCGAGATGTTCGGCAGCCGCGCGATCTACCAGGACGGCTGGTGGGCCTGCGCCCGGCTGGACAAGGCGCCGTGGGACTTCTCCCCGGAGACCCTCAAACGTTTCGCGCCGGGAGTCTATGACCCCGCCAAGGACGTGTGGGAACTGTATTACCTGCCCGACGACTTCTCCCAGGCCAAAAATCTCGCAGCCGAACACCCCGACAAACTGGAGGAGCTGCAGCAGCTGTTCTGGCGGGAAGCCGAACGCAATCGGGTACTGCCGCTGCTCGGCGGGATGGCGGTCTTCTTCGGCATGCTGCCGCCGATGCCGACGACCACCCGGTTCACCTACAAAGGCGACGTTCAAAACGTCCAGCGCGGCATGATTCCCCGCATCCTGGGCCGCTCCTATGCCATCGAGGCGCATCTCAACATTCCCGACGGTGGCGCGCAGGGTGTGATCGTCGCCAACGCCGATTTCATCGGGGGGTTCGCGCTATGGGTCGATGAAGATGGACTTCTCCATCACACCTACTCACTTCTGGGTATCGAAACCTACAAGCAGGTGTCCACCCAGGCGCTTCCGAGCGGCGACGTCACGGTGAAGATGCTGTTCGAGTCCGAACAGCCGACGCCCGGTTCCGGCGGTCATGTGTCGCTGTGGGCCGGCGACGAGTTGATCGGCGAAGGCGACATGCCGCGGACCGTACCTATCGCCTTCACTTCCTACGCCGGGATGGACATCGGCCGCGACAACGGCCTCGTCGTCGACCGCGACTACGAAGACAAGGCGCCCTACACCTTCACCGGAACGGTGAAAGAGGTCGTTTTCGACCTCAAGCCCGCCGATCAGGAAGCCGAGCAGGCCCTGCACGAGCACGCTGCCGTGCAGGCCGTCGGACAAGGCGCCGCCGGTTGAGCAGCCGCATCGTCGCCCTGACAACACGAACGCATCGAAAAAAAGGTGATCCAAGATGTTTGACCGCGGGCTGCAATGTGGGCCGCGGCGTTGCTGCTCGGCGCCGGCCTCACCATCCAAAGAGCGCACCGGTCAGCCGAGCGGACGTCTGCGGGAAGGTGGGGGCGCACTGTCGACGTGAGTGGATGCGCCGACCCCGCCTCGGCGCGCCGCGATGTCGGTGGCCGTCACACAGAGGTCGGAGGCTGGGCGTGGGACATCGCCCGGGGGCGTGATGTCCTCGAAAGTCAAAAGATTGTCTTGAAGTGTCAAGACCGTGGCGGTGTTAGTCACGCATTGTTGGGTTGGCGGTGTGAGAACGGACACCGCCCTCCCGACAGACGATCTGCGGGAGCCGCTGCAGAACAAGGAACTTCGATGACTCTGACCACCGACCCGACCATGACCACGACCAGCTCCGGGACTCCGCTGCCAGTGATCGCGCTGCCTCAAGGCGAGTTGTTGACTGTCAACGAGTCGAGCAGCCCCCTTCTTCGGGACGCACTGGGTCCCGGTGTGCATTTCAAGCCGCTGCGCCTGGACCTGGAGGCCGGCTGCTGGGTGGTGCTGGCGGTCCTGAGCCCAGGCGCCAAACTGCCGATCCACTACCACACCGGCACCGCGGAGGCCTACACCCTTTCAGGAAGGTGGCACTACCTGGAATACCCCGACCAGCCGCAGACCGCCGGCTCCTACCTGTATGAGCCCGGTGGCTCGGTGCACACGTTCGTCTGCCCGGAATCCAACACCGAGGACACGGTGATCTTCATCCGCGTCGAGGGCGCCAACATCAACTTCACCGAGGACGGACAGTTCCACTCGATCCTCGATGCGGTGATGATCCGCCACCTGATCGCGACGATCGCCGACGTGCAGGGCGGCGCGGGCCCGATCGATTACATCGGCGGCGGCGCCGCCGGGTTCATGGCGAAGAAGGCGTGATGCGCACCGTAGCGATCACCGGCGGGGCGCGCGGCATCGGCCGTGCCACCGCCGAGGCCTGCCTGCGGGCGGGAATGTCGGTGGCGATCGGCGATGTCGACGGCGCGGCATGCGCCGCCGTCGCGGCTGAGTTGGGCGATCGGGCTGTTGGCCTGCCGCTCGACGTGCGCGACGCGCACCGCTTCGAGGCGTTCCTCACCGAGGCCGAAGACCGCGTAGGGACCCTCGACGCGCTCGTCAACAACGCCGGCATCGGGCCGATCGGCCTGTTCATCCACGAGGACCCCGACATCACCCGGCGGGTGCTGGACATCAACATCGGCGGAGTGCTCACCGGCACCCGGCTGGCGCTGCGACGGTTCGTCCCACGGGGCCACGGCCACATCGTGAACCTGGCGTCGTCGGCCGGTCAGATCCCCCCGGCCGGCGGGGCCACCTATGCGGCCACCAAGCACGCCGTGGTTGGGTTCACCCGGGCGATCCGCGCCGAGACCCGCGGCACCGGTGTCCGGACCACGATCGTCATGCCCGGACTGGTCCGCACCGAGATGATCAGCGGTTTCGTCAAACCACGGGGAACCCGGATTGTCGGGCCCGAAGCGGTGGCCGCCGCGGTCGTCGGCGCGTTGCACAGCGGGCGGGAGGAAATGTTCGTCCCGCGCGAGCTCGGGCCGATCGCGCGGCTCATCGCGGGCACGCCGCCGGGCATCGCCGACCGGGTCAAACGCGCGCTCAACATCGACGCGGTTATGACGCACGCCGACACGGGCGCACGAGCGGCATATCAACAGCGAGTGGACGCTGAGGTCACGGAGGTTCAGCCGTGACCGGACTGAAGACGCAAGACGTGGTGGTCGAGGGTGTGCGGTCGCCGGTGCTAATCGGCGGCGCGGGTACGCCCGGTGAGGCTGTTGTGTTCGTGCACGGCAACCCCGACGCGGGCGGTGACTGGGAGCCGCTGATGACCCGGGTCGCCCAGTTCGCCACCGTCGTCGCCCCGGACATGCCGGGCTTCGGCGGAGCCGACAAGCGCGCCGACCAGGACTACACACTCGCCGGATACGCCGCCCACCTGGCCGGCGTGATCGACCAGCTTGGCATCGAGCGGGTGCACCTGGTGGCCCACGACTTCGGCGGCCCGATGGCGCTGACGTGGGCGGCTGCCCACCCCGACAAGGTGGCCAGCGTCACGCTGATCAACACCGGTGTGCTGCTCGACTACAAGTGGCATCGGATGGCCCGGCTATGGCGGACCCCCATTGTCGGGGAGCTCGTGATGCGAGCCACCACGAATCGCGTTGCGCGCGTTGCGGTGCGCCACGACAACCCGGGGCTGCCGGAGGATTGGATGGACCGGATCGCCGGCCACTTGATACCACCGGGGACGAAGCGGGCCGTGCTGCGGCTGTACCGCTCGACCAGAGCGCAGAACATGGACAAACTCGTCGAACCACTGCGCCAACGGGACCCCGACACCCTGGTGGTGTGGGGCGACCGGGATGTCTACATCCCCGCCGCACAGGCCGATCGGCAGCGCGGCGTCTTCCCGGGCGCCCGCATAGAGATCTTGCCCGGTGTCGGTCACTGGGCGTGGCTCGAGCAACCCGACCGGGTCGCCGGGCTGGTCGTCCCGTTCCTGCGTGAGCGGGCCGGCAAAGCTGCTCAAAACCAAACCTAGACAGAGAGATTCACATGAGCGCGACACTTGACACCACAACGGAACAGGTCGCCACGCTGGCGGCACGGCCAGCTGACGCGCCGGTGTTGATGGTCAACCTGCTGCAGTTCAAAAAGCCTGGCGGCCTTGAGCGCTACCTGCAGTACGGGCGGGAAGTCGCGCCGCACCTCGAGCGGGTGGGTGCCACCATCCGCTACGGCGGCACCGCGCCGGCGGTAATCATCGGCAACGGCGAGCGGCCCTGGTGGGACGCGATTCTCATCGTCGAGTACCCCACACCCGCTGCGTTCATCGAGATGGTGACCAGCCCCGAGTACGCGAAAGTGCACGAGCACCGCGCCGCGGCGCTCGAGCGGGGTGATCTGATCGCGACGTCGACGTGGTCGGTCGCGGACTGACCATCGTCATCGCGGCCTGCCTGGTGGTTGGCCGCCTGACGGGACCGGCAATCGCCGCGACTGCGCCGGTCCCACCCGGCGCCGGCGGCTACCGCCGACCGCTAACCAGTGGGCATGTATCGATTACGGCGGCACCCGGCAAGGTCGGCGGGGTCAGTCGTTTTGTGTGGTCGAGCAGGTCCGTGACAGGGGAACCCGTACGCCACGGTCCAGCGCGACGACGCCCGCGCCGAGCGGCACGCGGAACTCGGTGCGGAGGTGGTGGTCGTGGTCGGCGACCTGGCGTGTGAGCTACAACGGCCGGTGGGTCAACGCCGGGCGGGTGCCGTTAAGCCCTCCGCCTATCGCCAACCACATCTCATAGGCGGCTGACGGCGCCACGGTTCAAACGCGCCGTAACAGGAAAGCCGCCCTCACCCTATAACAATCCCTGCAGGGCAGCCACCTCTAGGGCCGGTCTCACGGGACGAACGTGCGTTGTGTTGAGACACGCCTTCTGACCGCCGCGACGGCGGCGTGGTCCATCCGGCAGTAGCTGCCGTCGCATGTGGCTGTTGCCGTGGTGTTGCCGGCGTCGGTGCACCGCTCTTGCGGCGGTGAACGGGTTGTCGGCCGGAGGTGGCTTGATGAACGCGCGACTCCATCGCGCCCGAGCTGAAAGGCCCGAGACGACAGCGACATCCGCGCCGCCGAGGAGCAGATCGGCCACCCCGGTCACCGACCGCATCGCTGAACGCGCGTCGCGCTGCGACTCGCATCGCTTGCGTGCCCATGATCGCGCCGCTTAGCCGCGGCTGACGATCTTGGTGAGGCTGCGGGCCAGCGGCTGCGCCAGCCGCGGGGAGAGCCGGTGCAGCAGGTACGGTGCTAGCACCTGCGATCGCGGCGAGACGACGATCGGTCGCGGCCTCCTAAACAGTGGCCGGCTTCGCCGGTCCGGAGTAAACCTCAAAGAAGCGGGCCGTCATCTCGACGGGCAGGGCGAGGTTGGCGGCGTGGTCGGTGCGCACGCAGACCAGGCTGGGACCGTCGTGCTCGCGCGAGCGCCGCAGCGCGCCGTCGAGGTCCTCGATGCGCTCCACGTAC
>NZ_DATFZD010000198.1:0-13779 GCF_035314665.1 Mycobacterium sp.
CCGGGGCTGGTCCGACACACGCCAATTGATCGGTAGCCGCCATGCCGCTCCCGATCAGATTTCCGCCACTCGTGCAAAAGTCGCGTTCTCGGTAAGTTTCTTGCTGGTCACAGCCACGGCATAGGGCACTAAGTCATCGAATCACCGCCAAACGACAATCGACCTTGCTCAAACAGGCCGGTTCAGCAAAGTGAATCGCTAGACTGACAAGCCGTGCCGTCGGCTGGTGTGAACAGAAGACGGACGGAGGGGGCTGACGAGATGAGCGATGACGCGGCCTATTACCGGGCTGATGTGCAAGGACTTAATCCCGGAGACGCAGCTACTCGTGTACTAGACCCGAACGATAGCAAGGAGTACACGTACGCGACGACCCGGCTTGACGTAGCGCAGGCGATCGCCGCAAGACATGCTGATTTCTCCGTTTACCGTGTCGAGCTTTACGAGCCCGTCGAAGCAGCCCCGGAAGCTGTCGAAGAAAACCTTGGTGAAGGGTTCGTCAGGTCTCCGTGGGGCGTGGTCTTGGATGTCCTGGATGAGAAAGAAACATAAGTACTTCAACCAGTCGCACGACTCCTTGAATGCAACTCCGAAAGTTCTTGAATGCCACGATTAAAGCGGTGATCAGGAAGGTGACCCATGAAGGCTCTGCGATTGACTGATTGGAAGACTGATCCAGAGCTGGTGGAGGTGCCAAAGCCGACACCGGGGCCGGGTGAGGTCGTCGTCAAGGTCGGAGGCGCGGGGGCGTGTCACTCCGATCTGCACCTGATGCGCGACTTCGAGCCGGGCATGATGCCGTGGAAGATGCCGTTCACGCTGGGACACGAAAACGCCGGGTGGGTCGATTCAGTCGGGGAAGGCGTCACCAGCGTCTCGGAAGGCGACGTCGTCGCGGTCTACGGCGCTTGGGGATGCGGCAAATGCGGCCGGTGCCAGCAGGGCTTCGAGAACTACTGCGAGAATCAGGCTGCGGCACCAGTCGTGAACGGCGGAGGTGGACTTGGTCTTGACGGCGGGATGGCTGAGTACCTGCTCGTGCCCGCGGAGCGGCTGCTCGTGCGGCTGCCCGATGGCCTCGACCCGGCGACGGCGGCACCGCTCACCGACGCTGGCCTCACGCCGTACCACGCGATCCGCCGGTCGTGGCAGAAGATGACGCCGACGTCGACCGTGGTAGTGGTCGGCGTTGGTGGACTCGGGCACGTAGCGGTCCAACTCGTGAAGACGACAACTGCGGCCGAGGTGATCGCCGTCGACAATCGGCAGGAGGCACTGGATCTGGCAACAAAGGTGGGTGCCGACCATGTCGTCATATCGGACGATGAGGCGGCCGGCGCCGTCAAGGACCTCACCCACGGCCACGGAGCGGATGTCCTTTTGGATTTCGTCGGAGCTACGACAACGATGGAACTCGCCCGCACGGCAGCCCGCACGCTCGGTGACGCCACGATCGTCGGCATTGCCGGGGGAACCGTGCCGTTGACGTTCTTTTCGCAGCCCTACGAGGTCAGCATCCAGACGACATACTGGGGATCGCGTTTCGAGCTGGCCGAAGTCATCGGCTTGGCGGCCCGAGGATTGGTGCACGCCGAGTCGACCACCTACTCGCTCGACGACGCACCGCAGGCCTACCGCGACCTCCGCGAGGGGAAGGTGAACGGCCGCGCCGTCGTGGTGCCCTGACAACATGCGAGGTGCCCCGCCGCGCCAGCGGATTCGCCGCCCACTACCGCAAGCTCCACCCAAGGCGGTCAGCTGCCTGGAAAACGACTTCGCCTCGCTCACCGTGCAATTGCGCTTCCCAGGCGAGGACCGGAGGCACCGGTTACCCGACTGTTGGCAGTTCGCGCTGACCCAAGGCGAAGGAATCGAGCCGTCTCGACGACGAGCGGCGCGAGCGGAATTCGATTATGGGATCTTCGGCCCTACGGACAGCGACGCGCGGCACTTATCCTGCGGGAGGAGATGCTGTGTTGCCCTCATTCCTGGACAAGGAGGTCAAATGGCGAACAATACTGCCTGGTACGTTGCTGTTTACGATAGCGTGGAATCTGCAAAGGCTGACCTCGACGCCCTCGAACAGCTTCACGAGGACGACTTGGTTGGAAAATTTGACGCGGCCGTCGTCGACGACGAAAATGGCAAACCCCATATCGTCAAGCGGATGGACCGACCCCGGATCTGCGTCATCCCAGAAGAACTCGGCTTCGGGCAACTCTCACGCAAAGAGCTTAAAGAAGCGGCCTCCGAGCTGAGTGGCAACCAAGCGGCGCTGATCATGGTCGGAGAGCCAACATTTGACAAAGCGTTCGACAAAGCCGTCACCCGTGCCGCCAAGACCGTGAAGCAGAATGTCGACATGACAACCGATCAGCTAGCTCAGGAGCTGAAGAACGCCGTGGGAAGTTGAAGTTGCCTCGTGGCTTACCCTGACAGCCGCCGGACGCCGGGCCCTATCAGGTGTTGTGTGTAGACCAATTGCGCCCCTTAGTGTTTGGAAGTCTAGTATTGCCTCAATGCTGCGCTGATTACACCTAGTCGAGTGGCGGTTGCACCTGGCTTGGCGGGCTGCTGAAAAAGGTGGTGCGCGTGGACGGGGCCTGAAGCTTGTTTCGAAGGTGCCGCAGCGGTTTTGCGCGAATTTCAACGCCGCGGCCGGCGGCGCTGAATGCTCGCACTCCAGCCGTCGCGGATTCCGTTGACGGTCCCCCGGACGCCGCCGATGAGACCCATGACCCAGGCCTCTCCCGGCCTTCCGGCAACGGACTGACTGCCTTTACGCCAACCATCGCGGATTCCGTTGGCGGTTCCGCGAATACCGCCGATCGCGCCGTTAACTGCGGCTCCAACCGCCCCGCGGGCCACCGCTGCGGTGGTATCGGACACCCGGGATGCCCCCTTACTAGTGCCGGATCTGCTGGACCGAGGTGGCCGTGTCATTGCCCGCTCAGCAGCGAGAATCGGCGGCCGTCGTGCGAAGCTTCGATGATCGGTTGGACTGCCCGCACGGCGTGTCGAGCCGAGTGGACTTCTGTGCACAGCGTCATTTTCCGACTCAATCCCATCTTGCAAAAGTAGACGAGACTAACCAACGTTGTCTCGGTCTTCGTGGGACCGACCATCTGGTCTTGTAGTTCTGACCGGCGCAGCCGCACTGTATGGCCCGGCATCTGCACGGAAGCGTCGAACAGGTAGCGAATCTAGCCGTGTTGAGGGACTTTTGGCCCTTCGCCGGATGACCTCCCGACACTGTTGACGCGCAACTGCAGCAGAAGTCGCTTGCCATTGCAGTAGCCGATGGCTTTCGTGCAAAAGAATATCCATCCATCGAAGGGATCATCCCACGAGCAAAGACGACGTGCTGCTGAATGACGACGTGGTCGAGGAGTTGAAAGACGACCCGGCTGTGGACCCTTCCCGTATCGCCATCGCGGTGGATGACGGCGTGGTGACAATGAGCGGATCTGTGCCGACCTATTGGCAAAAGGAAGATGAAGCTGCGCGGCGCGCATCCTGGTCGGTTCCGGGCGTCACCAAGGTCGAGGATCACCTCGTCGTCGGGTAGTTCGCCCTACAACAGCGTTGCCGACGAGATCTGGAGCACCAGTGAAGCGCTCCCGGTCTGATGCAGCGTTCATTACGTGTTCGAGTGGTGTGCTTTTCCGGCGTGGAGTCGCGCGTACTTCGAACAGTTGGTTCGCCTTCATGGCGGTACCCTGCTCTTTGGTTGGATCGCCCGTGATATGCCACGCGGCAGCGCTTGTGCGGGGGGAGCGCCACCTCAACTTCCACGAAGATCGGGACAACTCTTCGGTCCTTTCGCGGAAGTTAAAGGTCTAATGTCCCTAGAACTTCCGCTGCCATCGGCCTTATGTTGCGCTATCGGCGTGAGCCAAGGAGGTCGAAATGCATGAGGACATCCGGATAGGGACAGTAGCCGGATTTCCGGTGCGCATCCATTGGAGCACACTGGTGATCTTGTGGTTGTTCACTTGGAGCCTGGCGACCTCACTGCCCCATATCAGCCCGGGCTATTCGACCTCGACCTATTGGTTGGCCGGCCTGGTTGGTGCCCTGGTTCTGCTGGCATCGCTGCTGGCTCACGAACTCACCCATGCGGTCGTTGCCCGTCGTGAGGGAGTCCGGGTGGACAGTGTGACGCTGTGGCTGTTCGGGGGTGTGGCACGACTGCGCGGAGAGGCCAAGACAGCGAAATCCGAGTTCAAGATCGCCGCGTCGGGTCCCACGGTGAGTCTGGCGCTGGCGGCGGTGTTCGCGGCGACTGCCGTGGTCCTGCACCACTTTGGTGTCAAGTCCATCGTGGTGGCTGTCGCCTGGTGGCTGGCCAGTATCAACCTGATCTTGGCTTTGTTCAATCTGCTGCCCGCTGCTCCGCTGGACGGCGGCCGCGTCCTGCGCGCCATTCTGTGGCGCCGACACGGCGATCCGGTGCGGGCGGCGGTTACCGCGGCGCGATGCGGACGGGTTCTCGGATACGTGCTTATCGGTTTGGGCCTACTGGATTTCCTCATCGGCTCCATGATCGGCGGCGCGTGGATGGCCTTTATCGGCTGGTTTTTGTTAACCGCGGCCCATCAAGAGGAGGCGCAGGTTTTGGCCAGACAGTCGCTGGCCGGTGTGACTGTCGAGCAAGCGATGACACCCGACCCGCAGACGGTCCCGGGTCGGATAACGGCAGAGGAGTTCATCCAGCGTTACCTGTTGGGCGATCGCCACTCGGCATATCCGGTTGAGGGCGCTGGCGGCGCTATAACCGGGCTGATCACGCTGACACAACTGCGCAGATTGGCGCCGAACCAGCGCGCCACCGCGCTGGTGCATGACGTTGCCATACCACTAAACGAGGTGCCCACAGCGGCACCGCATGAGCCGCTGACTGCGCTGGTGGAGCGGCTGACACCAGATCGCAGCCGTGCGCTTGTCATGGAGAATGGTCAGGTGGTAGGCATCGTCACCGCAAGCGATATCACCCAACTGATCGATGTCCGCGCCCTTGCCCAACCCTCAGTTTCTCGTCGGTGAACGGCCGACGACTCAAGGCAGAGTTGTAGTCCGGGATGACAACACAGGCTCCTCCCACAACATCGCTAGACCTGTGGAAACCGACGCTGGTGTCCGGCGCGCTGGCCGTCATCATCGGCGGTGTGGTGCTGCTGTGGCCCGACATCTCGATTCAGGTCGTGGCGATCTTGTTGGGCGTGTACCTGGTGGCCTCGGCCGCGGTGCAGGTCTTCATCGGTTTCAGCATGGGGGAGGGGACGCGCGGCCAGGCTCTACTGTTCGTCAGCGGCGCGACGTCGCTTGTCCTCGGGATATTGGCGTTCGGCCATCTCTCACACGCGGTGCAACTGCTGGCCATACCGATGGGAGTCAGCTTCCTTTTCCGCGGCATGGCCACAATGGTTTACGGAATCAGCGAGTCCGACGCAATTGACGGTGGCTGGACCACTTTCTTCGGCACCATCACAGCTGCTGCCGGTGTCATGCTGATGGCATTGCCATTTAGCTCTATAGTCACGCTGGCCACCGTTGTGGGAATCTGTCTCGTGGTCCTGGGCGTGCTCGAGATCATCTCGTCGTATGAGATCCGCCTGTCCGAAAAAGAATTCATCCGGATCAAGGCTGGAACGACTGACCGTTCCTGAGCCAGCCGTCGGCACGTCAGGGTCATCACCGCCGGAAAAGGTACTCCGCGATGGACAGCAGTAGGCTGGCCGCGACCGAGACCAAAAGCATCGAGACCACCGGGATGTAGACGCGCACGTTGTCGCGTTCGATCCGGATATCACCGGGAAGGCGGCCGAACCACGAGAATCCACCGGCCCACACCAGGATGCCCAACGCCGCGATGACGATGCCCGCCATCACGATCAATGGACCTAAGTTTCGTCCCATTGCGGCCTCCGCGCCGTGACCTGCCCGGTGCTCACCAATAGTCCTGTGACGAGCGCCCCGAACACGAACCCTCCGACGTGCGCGAAGAACGCGACGCCACTGCCACCGTTCTTCGCTGCGACCAGTGCGGAGTTTCCCTCGAAGAACTGGTATAGAAACCACCCACCGAGGTACAGCCATGCCGGGATTCTGATCGGGAACCACCCCACGAGCGTGAGGATGCTCGAGTTGGGATGGAGCACGAAGTAGGCGCCGAGCACGGCGGCGATCGCGCCGCTGGCGCCGAGGGTCGGTATCTGCCCGTCGGATGCGCTGCCGAAGAGGAGGGTCATCGCGGTCTGCAAAAACATTGCCGCGAATCCGCCGGCGAAGTAGAAGACCAGGTAACCGAGCTTTCCGAACGCGTCCTCGACGTTCTTGCCGAAGATCGCCAGAAACCACATGTTGCCCAGGATGTGATCCCAGCCGGCATGCAGGAACATCGCCGTGATCCAGCTGACACCCCACGGGTAACCCATGTGGCAGGCGTTGTCGACATTGCATGGATAAAACGAGGCCTGGTTGATCGCCGCCTCGGGGTCCGGCAACTCGTAGAACACGAAGACCGCGAAGTTGGCGGCGATCAGCGCGACATTGACCCACGGGAACCGGCGGGCCTGAATGCCATCGGAGTAAGGGATCATGCAAGCCGCTTTCGTTTCGAATGGCGCGCCGACGCATCCGACGTCGCTCCAGCATAAACGGGGGTGCAAGAGTCGAAAGACACTTGATCGACCACGCTTGTCATCACGACTTGGGGCAGTGGCGTGCCGGCGGAGCGCAGCCCTAGCGGGCCACGATCACCGGAATGTCGGCTGCCTCTATCACGGCCGTGGTGACCGACCCGAGCAGCATGCTGCCGCCGCGGCCGTGGCTGCCAACGACGAGCAGCTGTGCCGAGCAGGACTTTTCGAGAAGGTGACGCGCCGGGTCGTTGTGCACGACAATGCGCTGAACCGTGACGTCGGGATAGCAGTCCTGCCAGCCGGCCAGTCCATCTGCGAGGACTTGGTGCGCCCTGGATTGCACCGCGGGCCATTCCACGGTGGGCATCGTCGACGTATCGCCGTCGCTCCAGGCGTGCAGCGCCACCAGTTCCACGCGTCGCAAGGAGGCCTCCCCGAAAGCGATTTCAGTGCCCAACTGCGACCCGCCTGAGCCGTCGATCCCGACCAGCACCGGCAGATGCGGCGATGGCAATGATCCCGAATCCTCATCGTGGATCACCGCGACGGGGCAGTGGGCCAGGTGCACTAAACCGGTGGCGACCGAATCGCTGAGGCTCCCGCCCGAAGCAGCGTGCGGGCGACGGCCGACCACCACCATCTGAGCCTTTTTTGACAGGTCAACAAGCGTCGGCACACGCGCCGAATAGAGCAGCTTGCTATTGATAGCAGGGAGGTCGCCATTGTCAGCGCTGTCCTCGATGATCTTGATCGCCTTCGAAAGTATTTGCTGCGCTTCATCCGCATGGTGTTCACGCAGTTCGTCCGGTGTCGGAGCAGTGGTCCAAACCCGTGCAGGGGGGCCGGACGCAGGCATCAGCCCGACACGGACCAGCGTGAGCGGTATCTTGCGCAGTGCTGCTTCATGTGCAGCCCAGCGCACCGTGTTGGCACCGGGCGACTCGTCCACGCCGACGACAATTCCCAGATCGGTTTTAGCACTTGTCATTTCATCGCCCTTCCGGATTGATACCGGTTAGCGCTGTGTGGATGACGCTAGCCGCCCCGCCTAGCGCCGCCATGGGGTATAAGTCCCCGACGAACTGGTCATACGACACTAATCAGGAGGTTGGTCGTCAGGTACCACGATCACCGGAACGCGCGCGGACTGGGCCACTGCCGAACTCACCGACCCTAGCCGCATCCCGGGGTATCCACCGCGGCCGCGCCGGCCCAGCACCACCAGTTGCGCCTCGGTTGACTCCTCCACGAGCCAACGGGCAGGCACGTCACACACCAGTTGTCGCTGCACCTGCACGTCAGGGTATCGTTCGTGCCAGCCGCCCAACCGTTCGGCGAGCGCCTCATCGCCTTGGTCACGATTGACGTGCCAATCCATGCCCAAAATCGGAAAGACTCCGACATCGCTCCACGCGTGGAGCGCCAGCAGTGGCGCCTGCCGGCGGAAGGCCTCGTCGAAGGCCAACGCGGTCGCGGCTTCCGAAGCCGGCGTTCCGTCAATACCGAGTAGCACCGGTAACGCATCGCGACCATTTGGGTCGCCAGATTCAGCGTCGTGAACAATTGCAATCGGGCACCACGCGTCCCGCAGCAACGCCGCACTGACCGAGCCGAGCCTATACGCGCTGAAGGCATCAACCCCGCGGCTTCCGGTCACGATCATGTGCGCATCCTTTGACGCCGCGATAAACGTGGAAACCACGCCGGCGTAAGCGATCTCGGCGTGCGTGCCGGGCTGTTGCCGGTCAGTCAGCTCCCTGCTGTTCTTCATCCCTTTGCACGATTAGATCCCTTTTGCCAGGAGCGGAATAATGCCATTCCCAGTAATGTCCCAGCATCGCGCTGCTCGCCTGGCCACGGTAGGGCCGAAGGTCCTACACCACGAACCGGCCTCGTGTCATGTCGCCACTTTCAGTTCGTGAGTCGAGACGACGCTTGATGCGGCGGGACGTAACAGGTTGTGCATTCCGAGGACTTCGGTCCCTACCCCGAGAACCTGAGGCGCGCAACGATGGCGGTAGCGCGGCCAAAGGGAATGACTTGTGACGGCGTGAGAGAAGTAGATACGCCAACGCGCGAATCCAGGAGGCACGCATGGCCGACAAATCGACAAAGCAAGAGAGTTCAACTCGCCAGGTAATAGCGGGCAGCGCGACGGTTGCGGCTGCTATCGTCCTGATGATTTCGGCGATTATGATCGTTCTTCAGGGCATTTCGGCGCTGGTCGGTGACAAGTCCCTCATCGCCGTTCCGGATAGTTATGTGTACCGGTTGAACCCCACCGCCTGGGGATGGATCCACATCATCTTGGGGGTCCTGGTCGGGGCCGTTGCCATCGGGCTGTTCCGGGGTGAGCTATGGGCACGGGTGTCTGCGATTGTCATCGCCTCCATAGCGATCGTGAGCATGTTCATGTGGCTGCCATACTCGCCGATCTGGTCCATCGTGGTCATCGCACTCGACATCTTCGTGATCTGGGCCATTGCGAACTGGGACAGCCCTTGGGCTCGCAGCACCGACAACGAGCTAGAGAGTGTGATTGGCGGCAGTCTCGGCCAGTTTCCGTCACGGCCGCTGCGGTCGCCATTGTCTGACTGGTTCCCCGGGTTCCCGTCCTGGTCGACGCTTCCTGCGGTGTTCGGCGGTCAGCCGATTCGGCTGGAGGACGAAATGAAAGACGGTCGCTATGAAATCAGAGCCGAATTGCCGGGCATCGATCCCGGCAAAGATGTGGACATCACCGCTCGTGACGGGGTGTTGACTATCAAGGCCGAGCGCAGGGTGGAAACGGGATCCGATGGGCGCTCGGAGTTCTCCTACGGCTCTTTCCTGCGCTCGGTCCAGTTGCCACCGGGGGCGCGGGAAGACGACATTACCGCCAGCTACGACAAGGGCATCCTGACTGTGTCAGTTGGTGTATCCGACACCGACGGACGCGCCCAAAACCGGATTCAAGTCGCGCAGGCGACGTGACCGGCGCAACCCCCTTTTCCTGACATCGGTGGCGGTTATGCGCCAGCATGACGGCCGCGGCATTTGTCTGCGCGCAGAAACAACGTCGCCCGGGGATGGCGGATACACAATGGATGGCGGATACACAATGAGAGCAAGTCAATTGACGCGGCCGTTCCACAGCATTAGTAGGCAGGGCAATCGAGTGCCGTTTTTGATGACTTTGGGCCCTGTTGTGACCGCCGCCGTGGCGAAAGCATGGGACGCGTCCAGGCTATATACGCGTTCAGCCTGCATGTATCTGCCTCCTACCGAGTGCTGATGTTCATCACCGGCGCGTTGTTGCTCGTCTTGGGAATATTGTCCCTGCGACACTTCGGTGATAGTTACGCTGTGTTGCTGCTGGCCATCTGGATCGGCGTTGGATTTTTCTTCGAAGGGATAGCCGAGTTGGCGACGGCGATCAGCTTTCGCGACCTACCGGGACGCGGCTGGTACATCTTCTTCGGGGTGGTAAGCGTGGCCGCCGGTGCCGTTGTGGCCTGGCCGTTCGACTCCATTGTGGTGCTCGCCTACGTAACCGGTGCGCGGCTCGTCGTTATCGGGATCTTCGAGATAGTGGCGGCGTTGGCAGCCCGGAGCGATCTGAAAACGGTGGAGCGGCGAGTCTCCCGGGCGTTCGAGCCAGCACCTAACAAGGTTGCCTGACCTGTCACACCGTTTAATTACGGGGCACGGATAAGCACGGACACCGACGCCTCCCAACGTCACCGCGGTCGCCGTCTAATCGGGTCACGCCTCGTCGAGCGTGGGGAAAAGCACCTCCTCCGCGAGCAGCTGTATGGCCGCTGCCAGCGGGATGGCGATCACCGCTCCGACCACACCCAGCCACGCCGCGCCGAGGAGGACGGCGACAACGGTCACACCTGCCGGTACCTTTACCGCGCGAGCCATGACCCTGGGTGTCAACAGGTAATCCTCGGCCAACCGGAACGCTACGTAAAACACGACAGTGCCAATGGAAACCGGGATAGAAACCGCCAGCGCGACCGCACCGACGATAAACCCGCCGACGGAGGAACCGTACGGGAAGAGGTCCAAGATCATGACCACGATGCCGAGCAAGACAGCGTAGGGGATATCGAGAAGAAAGCACCAGACAAAGGTCGCCAACCCCGCGATGAACGATGTCAGCAAATTGCCGAAAACGTAGTCGCCGAGCTTGGCCACCACCTCGTCTCCGATCAGGATCGCACGCGGCCTTCGGGAGTTCGGCACCAATCGGTAAAAGCCCGTGCGGATGCGGCGCATATCGGCCATGAAGTAGACGGTCAGAACGAACGCTATGGCGACCTGGGATATGGCGCCGAACACCGCACTTCCAGCCTTGAGGAGTTCCTCCACGCTAAAACGGTTCGATCCGCTGATCATGTCGGTGATTCGTTGTTGCAGGTGAAAGCGTTCGTTCAGTCCGTAGATCACGCGAGATGCCCCGATGCACAGGCTAACTCACCAGCGTCCTACTGTCCGGCCACCAACACCGTCGTCGTCGACCTACCTGCCCTGCAGAAGATGGGTGCGCCTGCCAACGACACCAACTACTTCCTTCTGCATGGCAACGTCCTCCTGAAAGGCCCCGACACCGCCTTATCGGTGATCGTGTCGAGATACATGCTGAACCTCGAGCGCGAGCGCGGTCTACCCCTCGACACGCCGATGGCGGCCGTGCTAACCGCGTGCCTGACCGGAGCCGCGCACCGCAAGATGGCTGAGCCGGTCAAGTTGGCCTCGGGCAACAGCCTTGTCATGACTGCCGGCGACATCGACGAAGCGGTCGCCGGGCTGCTCACCAACGGTCTAGTCGCCAGCGACGTTAACGGCGCCACGGTGCCGGCCGGCTTCACCCGGATGACCGCGTTCGCCTTCGATTTTCTTGGCACCGACGAGCTGTGCTACCAGCGGCTGCGCGGGGGCAGCGCGTGAATCCGTGAACTCTCGGTAGCGTGCATGAAGGGTGCGACCGCACCATCCAACCACGCTCGCTGCGTTACCAGATGGGAAAGTAGTGCATTGGCACTCAACGGTCGCAGGCGCGCTAGAGCGGCAGTGGGTTGGGAGAGTTGATAATTCGGCTACGCCGCTGATCCGTTGACGCGTTGCGGGCCTGCGGCCGGTTGATCGTGATGACGATGACGGCGGGGGTTTGTGCCGCGGTTTCTAGTGACAGCTGCTCCACGATGGTTGCGTTGGCCTGACCGCCGCCTTCACAGATCGTCTGCAGCCCGTAGCGGATTCCCTTGTCTTGGATGTGATTGATAGAGCAGCGTGGTCATCAGCCGTGCCGCCGAGCCGCCCAGCGGGGGCCGAACCGGCGCCATTGTCAGGACCTCTTTGATCAGCCGAGCATCTTCTCGACACTGTCGAGGTGGTTCTGCTGAGTGTGCGGAACCTCGGCGACCATCCGGTGGACCTACGTGCGGACCACGGGATCGGAGTCGATTAACTCCTGAAACTCGGCGATCGCAGGATTCAGCATGACCTACTTGCCCGTGGCCTGCACCCGGTGCTGGTGACCGGAAAGCCAAGACTCCAACTCGCCCTGGTCTTCCGGCAACCAGCCGGCCCGGCGCCGTACATCAATAACCATCCGACGTAACGGTCACATTCGCGTGATGACGTTCAAGCCATCGCTTCCGCGGCGGTGCGTGCCGAAAGTGCATCGAGCACTGCATATTCCGCTTCGTAGACGGCGGCCTCCGCAAAGTCAATCGCATCGAGGGCGTAGCCCTCGGCCATCTCGGCGTAGACCTCCATCTCTTTGGCCTCATGTTTGGCCTTCTGGTTCTTGAAGTCTCTGCGCGTCTTGGCGACGTGCGCATGCCACTTGTCCGTCACATCCTGCCAATGCTTGGACGCCTTGTCGTGGGAGGCTTCAGCCCGGTCTTTGAGGTGATCAGCGGCGTGTGATGCCTTGTCTCGTGCCCGGTCCGCATCCTCTTCGATCTTTTGGCGGGCCCCCTGCCCTGCGGCGCGTATCTTTTCGTCCGCTTCTTTGGCGGCCTTGGAGATCTTTCCGAACTGCCCGGCCAGGTCCTTGTCTGCCATCAGGGTATCCTCCATCGTAGATAACTTGTCCGTGCTGTTATCGTCTCGCCGGGCTGCGCGCCGGCGTAGGGTCTTAAGTCCTCGCAATGTGCTCCGTCAAAACGAACTTCCACGCGGTTCCAATTACCTAGATAGCAGATGCTCACTGGTGCACCCTCATTGATCGGTGCACCCTTTTGAGGTCGGTGATCTTGGATGGGTCGCCGATGCACCCGAGGTGCCGTCCGGTCACCGCCTTTGATGCTGGACGCGTGTGGATGTCCGATAGGAGTGTTGCGGGGCTGGGCGGTTACCCGGGGTGTGGTGACCGTCGACAGGGCTTTGCGCCTCCGAGCGCCGTTCAGTGAGCAAACCGGCAGTCACGCCCCGGCACCGAGATGCGGGTGCCTCCCCACTGAGGTAAGCAGCGAGGAGGCTGTGATGCAGTATGGCTCAACTGTCCTGGCGGCGGAACCGGTCAATGGTGTGACGTGTGGAATCGATTGGGCGCGTGATGATCATGCGGCAGCGATCGTCGACGCCGGTGGCCGTGAGGTTCATCGCAGCACCATTGAACACAGCTCGGCGGGATTGCGGACGTTGGTGGAATTGTTGACCCACGCCGGGGTGGCCGAGGTGGCCATCGAACGTCCCGACGGTCCGGTGGTCGATGCACTGTTGGGCGCGGGAATCACGGTGGTGGTGATCAGCCCCCACCAGCTGAAGAATCTGCGCAGCCGTTACGGCTCGGCGGGCAATAAGGACGATCGGTTCGATGCGTTCGTGCTGGCTGACACGTTGCGCACTGACCGCGCCCGATTGCGTCCGCTGGTGCCTGATGGCCAATCCACCGTGGCGCTGCGGGGATTGTGCCGAGCTCGTAAAGATCTCGTCGCGCATCGGGTACGAGTGGCCAACCAGCTGCGTGAACACCTCAACCGGGTGTTTCCCGGCGCGGTGAACCGCCCCGGCGAGTCCGGAGACTCCACTTCTTGGGAGGGTTGGAGTCATGTCAGGTGGTTCGTCGAGGAGGTATCCGCCGGAGCTCCGTGAGCGGGCGGTGCGGATGGTCGCCGAGATCAGTGATCAGCACGATTCG
>NZ_DATFZD010000199.1:0-13526 GCF_035314665.1 Mycobacterium sp.
CGAAGTTTGATCGACATTCTTGGGCTGGCGAGCCATTGCCAGACTCATCCATAAAATTACGGCCAGTTTGCCGATAAAGCCGACCCAGCCGACGACGGTCCATCCGCCGGCGTGGTAGCTGCTGAAGGTCAGCGAGATGTAGACCAAAAGGGCGACCGGAACACTGACCACGATCGAAGCCCATCCGAGCAGCGGTGAGAAGACCTCCGTGCGGACAATCGCGATACCGGTGGACAGCAGAAAAACGACGCCCAACGCCATGGCAGGGGCGAACATGATCCAGTTCAGGTCGAAGAGCAGTCGCACGACGGTGCCATCCCCGAAACCGCCTGGCTGACCTTCCATGAAGACCAGGGTGCCGAGCGGGATCACGCCCAAGACATAAACAGCGGCAAACGCTATTCCCGATCCGTACAGCAGGGAACCGAGTGCTCGATCGCCCGCAGCATCAATGCGGTCGCGTAGCGCGGCGACGAAAACAACGAACAAGGCGCCCGTGAAGGCGCCAAGCACCATGCCTGCCTGTATGCCGACCCGATGGGGATGCGCCCACTTCAATATGGCGGCGGGATCACTGTCGATCGCAGGGGGGTATGGGTACAGAAAAGTGGACAGCACCGATAAGACCACGAACGCGCCCCCCGACAAGGCGCCCACGCGCCGAAATGTCCGTTCGTTCATAGCCGCCCGCCCTCTCCAGACATTCCGATGACCTGCAAAAAGTGTCTCAGCATGAGTGTGAGGCTGGGGCACAGGGAAATCCACGCAGGCATCCAATGTACGGACGAATTTACGCAAACGGTGGAATGCCGTCGGCCAACGCGCGCGTCGAGCAGGATGGGGCTACAGCTGGGCGGCGGGCGACGCGCTGAAGCAGGACATCCGCGTCAACGCGTCCAGTTGTTCGAGATAGTGCTCAAGCGATTCGTGACGCAGCCGGGGCTGGACGTTGTCGCTCCGGCGCCCGCCAGCGCCTCCGCGGCACACACGGCCTGCTCGGGCGCGGCAAATGGGATCCAGGCTTCGGCGGCACTCACAACGATTTCGAAGCCCGCGCAAGGGAGGGCAAGCTGAGCAAGCCGGTCGCGTAAGGTCTCTGGCGGCATCGTGGACGGTAGCGCGGTTCGCGATGTCAACTTGGCTTGGCCCCGGCGTGATTCGAATTGGCCCCACGCCGCCAGCGCTTGGAAGACGGCTGCGTTCGACGACCGGGGGAAGAGCATGTCATGGGCGGGTTCAGCGACGTCGACGCCGTCACCGGTTGCCGTTTCACTCGGCTGGACATCGGTTGCCATGGCCTACTCGGTGCGGTATTTCGTTGTCCATTCTTGCAACAACGGGACGAGATCGTCGCGTCGCGCCGCGAGCGAGTGCTGCTGGTCGGCCAGCGCGATCGCCGCGACCACCGTGCCGCGTTGGACGATTGGTGCGGCGATTGCGGTCGTGTGCCGCATCTGGTGGTCCGAGGCCTGCATGGCGTAGCCCTGGGAGCGGATCGTTTGGCACTGCTCGAGCAATGCGACTGAAGCGTCGGTATTACCTCGGGTTATCAGCTCAACGGCTTCTTTCCGGTCGGATTCATGTAGATGTGCCAATAGGACCCGACCCGCGGCAGTCCGGTCCAGGGGGGCGCGCATTCCGGCTGCCAGTGCGTAGTCGAATGGTTCGTCGGTACCGGCCCAGTCGACGTACATCGCACTGAGGCCGACGCGCACCGCAATAAGTGTTGGCAGACCCACAGTTTGGCTGAGCGCAACCAGATCGTCGTGACGGATGTCGCGGATGGGCAGGCGGCGCGAGCGCAGTGAGAGCACGTATGGGGCCGGGCCGAGCACGAACCGGTGCTGATCCTCCTCGTCGAGGTAGCCCACCGCGGTTAGGCCGTTGACGAGCTTCTGAATCGACGACACCGGCGCCCGAAGCCGCACCGCCATTTCGGTCAGTGTGAGTCCTCGCTGGGTGGTCGCGACTGCTTCGAGGATGGCCACGATCCGGTCGACGGTGCGATGGCGAGCACGAACCATGACTGCTCACTCGATGGGGGCTGCGTGCTCGATGAAGAAGTCTGCGGGGGCCACGTCGAGGGCGTCGGCGATGTCCACGAGCCTCTCGTAGAGGATGCCGCGCTTTCCGTGTTCGACGTCGATGAGGACGTTTCGGGTGACGCCGGAGCGCAACGCCAATGCTTCCTGGGTCATGCCGCGTTGGAGGCGCAGTGCGCGGATGTTGCGTCCGACGGTGCCTCGCCAGTATTGCCACGTGGCGACACGCTCGGGGTTGTTCTGGCTGGGACGCGTCGGCACGCGTCCCAGTAATCCGTGCGAGCGTCCCAGCTGTCTGCCCTACTAGTAGTACATTGCTGGTGTGCGGGCCGTCCCTCCCGAATCCGTTCAGCGCTGGTCGCGGCCACGCGGCCGACCAGGGTGCTCGACGGGAAGCACGGCGGTCCGATCGAGGAGCAGTATCTTTCGGGCCTGGTCTTCCCTTGGGGTGGCAGGCCGCGGCCGGGCACAACGCCTCGCGCCCGTCTGGTGAGTTGGCAGCGGTGCGCACTCTGCCGGTTCGCGTTGCCCCGGTTTGCGGGGAGGCCCTCGACTCGTGGCTGGAGGCCTTGGCGGTACGGATGGCGGCCTGCTGGGGTGACGTCGTAGAGAGCGTCGGACTGATCTCCGCCGGCGCTGACAGCGCACGGGACTGTGTGGCGGGTTGGCTTCGCGGTCTCAGCGCAGCGCAGGTTCTGGCGGTGTCGACCGCCACCGGGATCAGTGCCGAGCAGGTGGCTTCGATGACGTTCCAGGGCGTGCTGAACCGGGCAGCAGGCAGTGGCGGTTTGCGCGGATCGTCGCTGGAGTCGTTGCTGTGGATGCGGGGGTGGCGTTGCCGGTTCTGCGCTGCGTGTTTGTCGGAGAACGGCGGGCGCTGGGCGCTGTGGTGGCGGCTGCGCTGGGCGTTTGCTTGCCCCCACCATCATTGCCTGCTGGTGGATGTATGTCCTATGTGTCATCGCTCCCAACGCGCAGAACCTCCGCCGAGCGGACTTATTCCGCTGCCCGGGGGCTGTACGAGGAAGCGTCTGGGTAGTCATGGTCGACACATCGCCCGCTGTGACGGTGAGCTCACGGCGGCGGATGGCCTGCCGCTGGGGCCCGACCATCCCGTCCTGGGCGCCCAGCGGGCGCTGCTGGAGGCGATGCAGTCCGGGTGGGCAGGGTTCGGCGTCTATCGCCGAGCGCCGATTCCGTTCTCGCAGTTGATCGCTGACATCGCCGCGGTGGGTGGCCGCATCCTGGGCTACGCGACCCGCGACGAACTGCGCGGGGTCCTCCCCGGCGACGTCGTCGATCAGTATCTCGACGATCGCGCTGCCACCGGCGCAGCGGGCGGGCGGGCGTCGCGTGTCACGGCCTCCGCAACCGCGTCAGCCGCGGCGGTCGCCGCCACGGCGGCGTGGTCGATCCTGTCCGCACTCACGGTCGTCGATGCAGGTGGGCGGCTGCGGTGGCTGGTCGCATCCAGCCGACGGCGTGGTGTGGCCGTGCGGGCCAGCACGCTCGGGTGGGGCCGCGGGATCAGCCCGGTACTGGCCGCCGTGCAATTAGCGGCGCTGGAGCCCTTCATGGCGCCTATCGACCAGCTTCGCCACCGCACCACCGGCGCTTACCCGACGTCGACAGGCGACGAGGCGCGCGCGGGATGTCTTCCCGCGCTGGTGTGGCCACGCTGGAGTCTGCCGCTGCGCTGTCCGGGGGTGGGGCACCGCGAGTTGCGGGCGGCGCTATCGGTGGCGATAGCGCTGGTGGGAACCCGCGCTCCCCTCGCTGAGGTGGTCGGTGCGCTCGGTTCGGTCGCGACGGTGCGTCGTGCGTTGCGGGTGCTGCAGCACCTGCACGCCTCACCACGGTGGGCGCAAACCCGATCCGACATCACCGCGTGGGCCGCCTACCTGGACGCGGCCCCGCCGCCGATCGACTACCGGCGACGCCGGACGCTGCCATGCACCGACCTGTTGCCCGTCGAGGTGTGGCGGGATCTGTGCTTGTCGGTGGGTGTTGGCCCGGGACGGGCAGTCCGACTGCAACTGATGCGGTGTTGGCTTCACGAGCGTTTGACCACCCTGCCGGCAGAGAGCTGCTCGTGGGCAGTCGACTCCGCGGATTTTCGCGGCAAGCTGGCGGCTTTGCCGCTGTGGCTGACTGCTGAGTTGGTCGCAGCGCTGGATGACTATGCCCGAGAGTTTCTTGCTGACAACGGTATTCGCAGCGAGCCGGTTGTGGCGGGTCCCCCTGGTGTGGTGAGTGGTGGACGTCTTGCAGGTGACGATGGCGGCGGAGTTGATGTCGATGCGCTGCACCGGTGGATCGGCCGTCATCAGCCCCGTAGCTTCGCCGCTGTGGCAGCTCACTTCGGAGTAGATACCGATGCCGTGCGATATCTGCTGGAGGAAGCGCCGACGCCGTCAGCTGTGGTGGACACCGGCGGGTCATCCGGTGGTTCCGTGGCGTCTGCGAGCCGCCGGCTGTCACCAGAGCAGTTCGATTACCTCTATAACGAGTGCCGGTGGGGTCTGGCGACGATCGCCGCCGAGGCCGGGGTCTCCCGGCAGGCGCTCACCCAACTGGCCCAGAGGTACGGGATAGCCGTCCGACGGGCCGGCCGGCCGATCGGCGGCGCCATGTCTAGGACTTCGGCGGGCCGGACCCGTGGACAGTTCGCCGAGGGTGAGGGCTGATCGAAGTTATTGGCCTGTGTTGTTCAGCCGGCGTTCGACCGTTTCAACGGCGGCCACCTCATGGCCGAACGTGGAGTGCTCACTGCCGCAGTCTGCCTCGGGTGTCGATTTCGCTGACTGCATCACCTCGTGCAGAATCCTGCCCTGAACCTGACCACCGTGGCAGAGCAACTCGGCGCCACACGTCGATGACGTTCGCAACACTCTCGCGGCGCGACCTGCACCACACGTTCTCAATGAGCTTCAGATGCAGCCGCGTGGTCCAGCTTTCGCTCGACTGAAAGCCCAATTGACCCGCTCGGGTTTGTCGACCTCTACGTGCGCCAATGTGCCGATTTGGCTGAGATCGGCGCGCGCGCAGGGACATCACGACAAACCGCCCGCAGACTTGCAAACCACCACAACATTCCGGTGCGAGCTGCGGGGTGATCCCGTTAGCGTTCGGCGACATCCTCTTCCTGTGCGTCGCGGAGGTCACGGGCCATCGAGCGCCTGGTGGCCTGTGCGAGTTCCTCGCCAAAGCTGGTCAGCGTCATCGAATGGTGGCGTGACACGGCGCGCTCGACGAGGGTGTGCCCCAAATCGGCTTCGAGGCGACCGATCTGCGCGCTCAACCGCTCTTTGCGGCATCCGAGTGCCTGGGCGGCGCGTGTGAAGTTGGCATAGCTGGCGATGACGGCGAAACGCTGGATGCGCACCCATGCGGCCGTCGTCTGCATCCCTGCTGGAACGTCTCCCGGTTCAGTGAAGAGTGCCTCGACGAGGCGGATCACACGCGGGTCGAGCGGAGGGCGCCGCTTCCAATGATGAACCGGGATTCCGAATTTTCGGGCCCACGTCCCGATGGTCGAGTCAGAAACGCCGATTTCGTCGGCCATCTCACCAAGCGTTCGGAGCTCGACGACGTGGCGTTGGTGGAGCCAATCCGCGGTGATCAATTCTGCTAGCGGTTGGCGACGATGGTGGATTCCGTACTCGATGGCGAGGTGGGAAATCACCCGAGCCAAATAGCCTAAGGACAGGGGAAGCTCGAGGCGGGCGGCGATCTGCGTGAAGGTTAACCCTCGATGTTCGTGGAGGTCGCGCAGCTTCTGTTCGGGCAGCAATGCCCGCACGCGTTCGTGGGCGCCGATTCGGCGGCGTCCTTTGATCCGTTTCGGTGACCGGGTTCGGATGGCGCCGCTAGGAATGGGGTGGTGTTCGAGCTGGTAGCGGACCTTCCACACGGATGCGTCGAGTCTGTGGGCAAGGGCAGTCACAGTGAGGCCGGCGTCGAGGAGTTTGTGGATTGAGTTCGGCTCGATCGTCTCCGGCGGCCTCCCAGGCAGATTCAGACCATCGAGGAGAGTCAGCGGCGGTACCCAGGTCAGGGGCTCACCCGAGACTCCCCGTTTCCGTAGATAGTCGGCGCTGACTGCATTGAGTGCGCGGGCCAGCTGGGGTGTCAGGGTTGTCCTCATCCGGTCGGTGCACACTCCCCGGCAGGGCAAAGCCTGCTGCGTATTGGGCACCGGGGCGCCGCTGAGCTGTTCGATGAGCCACAGTCGCGCCGCGGCCGCGCTCGTCGGCGATGTGCGGAGACCCTCTTCGGCGACCAGGTGTGTCCACTGTTGCTCGGAGAGCAGGTGATCGTAGTTCAGGGTGCGGCGACGCTGGTAGTCGATCGGCGGTTTGTGTGCCTGCAGGTGTTCGTGCAGCCTGAGCAGCGCGGTGATGATCCCCTCCCAATTCGGATGGGCGCGAAAGTTGTTGGCTGCTTGGGCGATGCGCTGAGCGTCGACGGTGGAATGCAGGTGTCGTTCTAGTTCGGGTGTCGACATGACGCAGCCGATCGTGAGGAGCAGCCGTGACATCACTTGCCGGGCGGTGCCCCACGGCAAGTCTTCGGTGTCGAGCCGGAACGCCCACTCGGGCCAGAACAGCGTGGGCACCGCGTGCAGCATTGCGTGTTTGGTTGCAAACCGCCGAGTGTCGGGCAGCCGCGGCAGATGTGTAACCGTCCGGTAGCGCAACTGCTCGATCACCGTGAAGTCCGCGGCCCTGGCCTTGAGATCCACGGCGGTCACCGCCGTGCTGTGGGTCAGTCCCGAGACTCGGGACCGATATCGAATCTCCCTGGCCGGTGCGGAGGACGTGGCTGCCCGGAAGGCTCGAGCGGCATCATCGGGCGAGGGCTGCATCAGCACGGTCAGGGCTGCGGCCACTCCGGTGCCGACCCATGCCGCCGGCGCGGCGAGCGCTACCCGCGTCGCGCTCGCCACGTCCTGGTTCTTGTCGTAGGTTTGAGCTGTGTTCGCCTGCGCGTGCAGGCGTCGGCGCCACAGGCCGATCTCGTGATCGGTCGCGCGGCCCCCGAATAGTTCGATCAGGTCAGTGAGGTTGGGTGCTCTGACTATCCAGTTCCCCAGCACGCGCACATCGATGAGCAGCTGCTCCGCTGTCACCGGCGCTACGCGGTAGACGCCGGCATCGACTTTCTCCTCGGCGAGCAGCTCGGTGAGCGTCTGCTGCATGGTTAGCACAGGATGTCCCGGTCGTAGCTTATCGGGGTGAGCTCGCGACAGCCGCGCTGTGCACCGGCGATTATGCGGCTCCCCCTTGACCAGCCGGGAGCAGCGGTCCGGATGTGGATACAGCCGGCGGCTTAACCAGTCCGTGGCGAGCTGCAGCTGAGCGCACTGCGGGCACGAATCGACGAGAAAGCAGCGATGTTCGATGCAGGTCGCGATCCACGGCAGGAACCATTCGAGCATACGGCGGCCCGGTGCAGCCTTCATGCACAAGGGGCAGAACCGCTGCCGGTACGCCAAGCCCCACGGAGTCCGTGCCCGGCCTGTGCGAGCGTCGGTCGTCATCATCGGGCTGGCGTAATGGCCCATCAAGGTCATCGCGTCGAGATCAGCGGCGTCGACTTCCGTGGCGGCCGAGATACTCTCCCGCTCTTCGTCGGTCAGGCCTGTGGTCAACACCGCTCCGCGGTGGGTGCTGGCGATCCCGTCCGCACCAACCGGGAGCACGGCGTCGAGGACCTCGCCCCAGGTGGCGTTCATGCGGGTGGCATATGCGGCCAACCACGACTCCAACGCTTCGCCGGGCATGGGCTCGACCCGCACGGGCAGTGTCCGTCTCACCGAGCGCGGCTCGATTCCGGTCCCGGCGCCCAGGGCCTCACGAGGGCCGCGGGCGCGGCCTACGCGATCGTGGCGTCAGTAACTCCCGCTGAGCATGTCGGATCTTGACCTGCATCTCGGGGCGTTGCTGCTCGGAGGCCGCGTCGGTGCGGACCCTGTCGAGCAGATCCTGATCGATACCTTCGACGCCGGTGCGGACCGCGCGTTGGCAGGCACGATTGATCAAGGTGGTCAGCGGGCCGATGCGGCCCGAACTTCGTTCGAACAGGTAGTTCGACAGATCGACCAGCATCCCCCGGTGCTTGCGTGCCAGTACGACGCGCTTCTCGATGGCCAGCAACAGTTGGCGCCATTCACGGCGATACTCGGGGGCGTCGATCGTGAATTCGCGCAGCCTCAATGGTGTGATGCGTCGTCCGCTTTGGCCGAGTATGCCGTCGGCATAGGTGCCGTCGCTGTAGAGGCCGCGTTGTCGCAGCCCGATACCGATGAAGATGATGGTGACGGGGAATTCGTTGCTGATGTATTTGAACTGGTTGCTGATCTCAACGCTCGTGGTCCGCTGTTTGAGGAAGTGCAGTTCGTCGACGATGAGCAGCTTCGTTTCGCACGACAGCACGCAGTCCAGTGCCCGGTCGGCGAAGTCCACGGCGGTGCCGCGCTTGATTCCTGCGTGGTTGTAAAACCCGAGCATCGCTCTGTTGAAGTCCTTAATGCCGGTGTTGCCCGACATACCGACGCGGCAGACCGGCCATCGTTCGTTGCCGTCTCCGGTCAGGCGGCCATGCTGCGCAATCTGGTCGTTGTGGTAGCCGTACGCGAAATCCAGTGTTGCGAAGGTCTTCCCGATCCCGGCGCTGCCTTCGATGGCGATCGCGCCCTTGGCTTTGTCACCGTCCTGCTGGTTGCTGGCCACGATGTCGGTGAGATCCTCGCGCAGTTCGAGCAGCTGCGAGGTGTTGATGGTGGGCAGGTTCGCATGCCAGAGGTTGCGCTGCTCGTTGTACCCGCGGCGAGCATCAGTGCTGAGCGCTGCGAGCTGTCTGATTGTCAACAGTTCCGGCTGTTCTCGCTTCGGTGCCTCTGCCTTGGCTTGGAACCCTTCCTTGCGAGACAGTGTGAGGTTGTCCAAAGTCACCTTGGGCGCGCCCACTGGGTCTTGGTTCTCTGAATTGCGGCAGCGCAGTCGCGGGTCTTGCGAACTACGCTGCCGCTGCGATGGTTTCGCGACTGATGTGGTCATGACTCTTCGAACGCATCCGCGTAGTAGGTGTCGTCGTCCATGTCGTCGACGCTTTCGGCCTTGTCATCGCTGTAGCCGTCGAGATCGTCCTGTGTTTCGGTACTGTCCGATTCCCCTGCCGCTGGTGGCGATTTCTCGGCGGTGGCGGCGAGTAACTCGGCGATGAATGCGCGGGCCTGCGGCTCGTCGTCGGTGGCGAGGTCCCCGAGAAGGCTCGCCCGTTCCCGGGCCACCCGAAGCGCGATGCGTCGCTCGGCGGCACTCATACCCAATCCCAGATACCATTGCTCCAACATCGCCGCCAGCGCGGCGTCGGGCTCCGTGGAGGTGCCGCGAGCGGCGGCGAGCCGGCGGGCGTACCTGGCTGCATCCTCGCTCATGGGCAGTTCTGCGGCCGGAGCCTTCGTCCAGAGCAGGGTGTGCCACGTGCGGATGTCGGGGCGGCGAAAGAACACGCGCGTGATGTCGTCGGGGTTGACGTGCAGATGCCAGCGGCGCTGCGTCTGTCCGAGATAGTCGCTGTCAGTTTCCCGGAACCCGTTCAGGCCTGGACCGTTGTACCTGCGTCTGTCGATATCCACCCCGTAGTGATGGATCTGGCGTTTGACCGGTCGCAGAAACTCGAAGGCGAGGTCGGGATCGCGCGGTGCTTCGATGTAGCCGGCACGTTCCACGCCGTGCTCGAACATCTGCGCCGGAGAGAGGCGGTGCGTCGGCACGCTGGGGTCGAACAGGCTGTCGTGGGGACGGTGGTGATACACCGCCGCGATCCATTGCCGGATCAGCTGTTCGATCTCATCGAGGAAGAAGAACGCATCGGATTCCGGCGCGACACCACGCGAATACACATCGGGTCCTTTGTATCCCGGCAGGTGCTGGAGTAGATCCAGCCGCAGAGTCAAGAAGAAGCGCTCAAGGATTCCTTTGTCCTGCCCTTGTCTGAGCCGGGCCGGCTGAATGGAGATGCCCATCCGCTGGCACACGCTGTTGATGTGTTGGCATTTGAACGGTCGGCCGTGGTCGACCACGATCGTTTCCGGCACGATCGCCGGGTTGGCGACACCGGCCTGACGGCCCGCCAACGCGTCTGCGTCAGGGAAGACGACCCGGGGGATGCCGTGTTCGGGCCACACGGCATGCTCGGGCCAGTACTCGGGCGCCGGGAGGGGCCGAAACGCCTGAAATAGAGTTGCGGCGACGTCGAGTGACTTCGTTGTCGGTGTGACGCGAAGCCCGACGACGCATCGGGTGTAGGCGTCCATCGCGACCGTAGCCTCAACGGATACCCACCGCAGTGTGACCGGGTCCAACGCGAACACGTCGAGGCAGTTGGTGTCCATCACCACATATTCACCGGGCCGAGAGGGGATCAGCTGCCCGTACTCTCGATCCACCCTGGCGGCGACATCGCGATTGCGTTCCCGGCTCCCGTCAAAGGTTGGTACGCGGCGGTTGATCTGCTCGAGTCGCTTGTAGGCGGTCGTCCTCGGTGGGATGGGTACGACACCGGGTCCATAGACCAAGGCCAACCGCGCACGGGTTTGCATCAAAATGCTTTTCCTGTTCGGCCGCGACATCGCCGCGTTCTCCATCATGATCTCGGTGGCCGTGTCCAGCCACCGCTGATCAGTGCGCCCCATCGGATTGCTGCACATCGTTGCGGCGATCCCCGCCTCGCCGTGCTCGAGGTAGGCAGCCACCCACCGCCGGACCGTGCGGTGTGAGCGGCCGACCTCGCGCGCCTTGGCGAGGTAGCGCTGACCCAAGGGCAACTCCGGGGCATACTCATTTCGCGGCTCACCCGGCGCGGCGGTATCGGCAGACCCGGATTTGTAGCCGGTCAGCACCTCCCTTACATGGTCTGCCTTCTGCGTGACCTCCCGCAGTTGGCTGCTGCTGAGATTGGACAGCACCACGCCGGCGACTTCGAGGTCGTCGTCGCTGCGCGGGCCGTCGTCGGTGGTGACGATCGAAGCGCGCCCCGAAGCCAGCAGCTCACGCAGCGACAACCGGTAGCGACGTGCACCGCCGCGGTCGGCGACGATGACTTCGTTGCCACGACTTGTCGGGAGCATCTCAACGACGGTGACGGTTTCGCCGTCGTAGGCGAAAGTGGTACCGACACCGACCGGCACTGCGGCGCGGGCACGCCGAGCACTCGGCGCCTGATTGGTCAGGCCATCGTCCGAACCATCGTGTGCGGCGAGAGTCTGCGCGTCAAATCAACACGAAACTCTTGCCGCCACAGGAGATGCATCAGGGCCGGCAATGCTGTCGGCCTGGGAAGCGTTGTACGCGAGCTGATCTCCCCTATGGTTAATTCAGGAACCCTCTTCGCGACCTGCCTCACCTCAGCCAGGGCTTCCGGCTTAAACAACCAGGGCCGCCGATAGCCGGCAAGGAAACGGATGGTGCTGTACTCGACTCGTGGTGGCTCGCTGGCGACCTCGTAGATCCACCCCCGGGACTCCACGATCTGGCGCGTCTGCTCCACAACTCGCGCAAATTCGGGTCTCTCCAACTTGCTTGCGCGCGTCACGTCGATTACATGCACACCGGCCTCGGTAAGCACGAGATAGTCTGGGACCCGACGAATGCGCTCTTTGCCGATGGTGGCAGTGAGCCGAAATGGCTGACTTACGATCCGCTTTGCCGCCACGTCGAAGTCGGCCATCACCAGCCGGGTCAACTCCAAACGCGACTCGTATCCGACCAACCGGGCTTCAGTGGCGCACCAGTAGAGCCCTGAATAGTTCTTCTGACCGAGATACCAGGGGAAAGTCCGCCATGGCCGGCCTTCGGCTACGGCGTTGGGGTCCAGGTCGTTCCACGCCACTACCTTGACCTGGCCATCGGATCTCTTAAAGCACACCTCAGCAGAACCCGCGCCACTCTTGGCATTTACCTTCATAGGCCGCGCCTTCGTCACACTCACACCGGCATCTGCGATGGTCGATGTGAGAGGCGGCATCAGTAAATCCCTGGACCACAATCTTTACCGAAGTGAACCTCGATCGAGACCAACATCCGTGGGTGTCCGGTGCTCGCCATCGTTGTCAAACTCACTTGCGAGGTTCCATACATTCACGGAAGCAATAGATTTCATGTGGCTGTTCAATGCACCGGGCCGGGAAATCACACCCCGACTTGCGCTGGGACCGTAGCGGATCACAACGTGGCAAAGACAGCGCCAATGGCCACAGGGGCGCGACCACAGCTCAGAACGAAAACGTCGCCGCCTCGGGGCCGATGGTTACCAGTGCCAGTTCGCCGCCGCCCTCAACTCCGTTTCAGCAATTCCCATTTCCATGTCATAAATGACATCAAGATGACATCTGGAATGGGAATATGACACTCAAAATGGGAACCTACAAGGAGCCGTCCTACCTCGCCATATTCGTGAACCGCGACAAGTGCAGCTGATGGGCAACGGTGACCGTCTTGGTCGGACCGTTGCGGTGCTTGCCGAGGATGAGGTCGGCCTCGCCCCCGCGCGGGTCATCTCGCTCGAACGCGTCCGGCCGATGTAAAAGGATCACCACGTCGGCATCTTGTTCCAAAGAATTATGCAAATTGATGCCATTTGCGACGAAATTGTGTGTGCCGCTCACTGTTCCGTCGTACACGCCGTGCTCGCCGATACTGCTGATTTCTTCGATCTTGTGCCAAAGTACGTCGCTCGTCGCAAGCGGGTGGATGCGCGGGTCCTTGGCAAGTACCTCTTCCACCCCACCTGCCCTCTCCCCGTGAACGCCGATGTCGCGCAGAAACTTTCTCTGATTCTCAGCTCCGTCGATGGATAGCTGCCAGCAATCGCGGTAATTCGCCTTTCGAACTCTACTGATCCGGCTGGTAACACCGAGACGCAGCAGTAATTGTGCAATGTCATCAACCAGCCGCCGGCTCGTCGATGCATGGTAAATCCTTGCCCGACCAGCCACTCGCTCCCATCGGACCGAGCCGTCCGTCGCCCAGAGATGCCGCAGGAAGAGCGCCACCTGATCGTTGGGGAGCGCGAAAACCTCCCGTGGCACGAACTTTTCGTGGCTGCGCGGTCCGAACAACCCCAGATCGTCGAGCCGTGCCACGATCGGCACCCCGAATCGCGCGGCCGGCACCGCGGCCAAATTGGCCTCATCGACCCTCGCGCAGCGGGTCGGCTGTCGCTTCACGCGTGAGCCGCCGCCGATCATGTGCGCCAGCAGAATCACCTCTGAATCAGCGGTCCTCTGGGTATCAAGAGGTTCGGGCACCCATCGTGGCACCGCAACGCGATCGCCAACCCCCAGGCGCTCGAGCGGAACCCAGCCGTCGATCGTCATGAACGGATGATTGCCCGTCGCCTCCACTTCGCGCCCCGAGGCCAGCCGAACTCGGAACACCTCCTTGCGTCCGCTCGGGAACACGTTGGTCATCGGCCGCG
>NZ_DATFZD010000200.1:0-5843 GCF_035314665.1 Mycobacterium sp.
GCGGGTGAGGAGCCGTCGCTGGCGGTGCTACTCGGATCGCGATCACACACCGACAAGGCTGTGGACGTCCTCGACGCGGTGCAGCGGATGATCGAGCCGCCCGCGCTAATCGGTTGCATCGCCCAGGCGATCGTCGCCGGCCGCCGCGAGATAGAGGACGAGCCCGCGGTGGCGGTGTGGCTGGCGTCCGGCCTGGCCGCCGAGACGTTCCAGCTGGACTTCGTCCGCACCGGCTCGGGTGGCCTGCTCACCGGTTACCGGTTCGACCGGACCGTGCACGATCTGCACCTGCTGCTGCCGGACCCGTACACATTCCCGTCGAGCCTGCTCGTCGAGCACCTCAACACCGACCTGCCGGGAACGACCGTGCTGGGCGGCGTGGTGAGCGGTGGGCGGGGACCGGGCGACACCCGGCTGTTCCGCGACCACGGCGTGCTCACCGCCGGCCTCGTGGGCGTGCGCCTGCCCGGCATGCACGCTATCCCGATCGTGTCGCAGGGCTGCCGGCCGATCGGCCACCCATACATCGTCACCGGCGCGGACGGCGCACTGATCACCGAGCTGGGCGGCCGACCGCCGCTGCAGCGGCTGCGTGAGATCGTCGAGGGGCTTCAGCGCGACGAGCAGGAACTGGTCAGCCACGGCCTGCAGATCGGCATCGTCGTCGACGAGCACCTGGCGGCTCCGGGTCAGGGCGACTTCCTGATCCGCGGGCTGCTCGGCGCCGACCAATCGACCGGGGCGATCGAGATCGGCGACGTTGTCGAGGTCGGCGCGACCGTGCAGTTCCAGGTCCGTGACGCGGCGGGGGCCGACAAGGACCTGCGCCTGGCCGTAGAGCGGGCGGGAGCGGAGCTATCCGGGCGTGCGGTGGGCGCGCTGTTGTTCACCTGCAACGGACGTGGGCGGCGGATGTTCGGGGTCGCCGACCATGACGCGTCAACAATCGGGGACCTACTTGGCGGGATTCCGCTCGCCGGCTTCTTCGCCGCCGGGGAGATCGGCCCGATCGCGGGCCGCAACGCGCTGCACGGATTTACCGCGTCGATGGCGCTGTTCATCGACGACGCGAAATGAGCCATTACCTGGCCCACTGGCGTGTGCGTCACCTCTGTCACAGCCGTCACCGCTGCCGACCACTATGCGAAATGCCCGCCTATGAGCGACTTTTCAGCGACAACCCGGGGCGCGGTGACCGGTGAAGTGACCGCGCGGGAACGCGTGGATGCGACGGTCGCCGCCGGACCCGCCGGGTGGCGACGCTGGAGGTGTATAGCTGCTTTCTTTTTAAGATTGCAATGTTAGGGTAGCAAAGGTGGACGTCTCGGTCGACGGACTTCGGCGCGGTGTCGGCCCCCCCGGCGGTGCGGCCTGAACCGAAACCCTTGAAAGATCATGAATTTCAACCCGTATTCTCGTTCGCACCTCGGAAATCCCCACCCGGTGTACGCCGCGCTGCGCGAGGAGCGCCCGGTTCATCTCAACGACCGGCCACGATTCCGGGCGATCAGCCGTTTCGAGGATGTTGAGGCTGCATTGCGCCAATGGCCGGTCTTTTCATCCGCGAGCGGCATCACCTTAGATGGGTTCTCTGGCATTAAGCCGATGATCATCCTGATGGATCCGCCCCGCCAGGCCGAGTTGCGGAGGGTTCTGCAGAAGGCGTTCACTGCCAAGCGAATCGGCGCACAGGAAAGCCTGATCCGGCATACCGCCCGAGCCCTGCTCGACACGATGTCTAGCGAAGACGAAGTTGACCTGGTGTCGACGTTCACCGGGCCGTTCCCAATCATGGTGATCGCCGAGATGCTGGGCGTCGATCCGTGCGATCGAGACCTGTTCAAACAATGGTCCAACGGGATCATGGCGACCGCGGCCGGCGACTACGAATCGCTGGTCCGCAACTACGACCACATCTTCGACTATTTCCGCGGTGTCATCGCCGCTCGCCGCAGCAGCCCGCGCGACGACCTGGTCACCGCCCTTGTGTGGGCCGAGGTCGACGGGCACAAGCTCACCGACGACGACATCCTCGGGTTTTGTGCTCTTCTGCTGATCGCCGGCAACGAGACCACGACAAATCTGCTCGGCAATGCCGCCACCGCGCTGGCTGCTCACCCCGACGCCCGAGCGGAGATCGTTACCGATATGTCGTTGCTGCCCAATGCGATCGAAGAGGTGCTGAGATTCGAGGGGCCTGTCCCGACGCTGACGCGGACGACAACGACCGATGTTGAAATACACGGACACACCATCAGCGCGGGTGAAAAGGTAATGCTCCTCTTGGCCGCGGCGAACCGTGACCCCCGAGTCTTCGATGACGCCGACCGTTTCGACATCCATCGCGTGGCACGAAAACACATCGCGTTTGGCAGCGGTATCCACTTCTGCATGGGCGCCAATCTCGCGCGCCTTGAAGCCAGGATTGCATTCGAAGAACTGCTCTCGCGTTTTCCGGAATACCGCGTCACGTCCGACACATTGTCGTACTTCAACACCCCATCGATTCGTGGACCCAAGGCGTTGCGGGTGCGGTTGGCCGGCTGACCGCCGATGGTTTACGAACGACACTCAGCCGGCGGGATCCGCGCGCCGTCACAGAATACTGGCCACTAGCAAAAGTGCCGCAGAAGTGGCCAGAAGTACCGGACAGATCTTGAACCACACGATCGGGGTGCGAGCGCCGGTGAGCGCAGTCAGTACCGCAAGCGCCACCAGCAATCCGGCGACCGTCCGGTACACGATGGCGATGACTTGCGTGTCGGCCGCAGTCGCGGTGACCGCGACCACCAAGGCCGCCATGCCCCACATAGTGCAGGATTCAGCCAGCCACTCCTGGATGAGAACACGGCGGTTATCGACCGTGATCGGGGCGAACCCGGCCACCACCCGCTTGGTCGGTACGGCATGGGCGATCCCCCAGACGCCGATCAGCACCGCCGCAACGTAGGCCAGCACCTGACCCTACGACTGCTGCGCCGGCTTCAGCACGCTGAACACTGCGCCTTGTGGGTTGGTATCTTCGGCATGATTCACCTTTCCAATTGGCGAATGAATCGGCAACGGCCGTTTGCCGGCTGATGAAGCGGACGAGTCGATCGAGGATTCCGGCATCGGGCCCGGTCGCAACGGTTCGGCGAATGTCGTATAGCCGCGCCTTCCGGCGCGACGAACTCGCGGCAACCCCCAGAACATACCCGGACACCGGCTTTCAGACTACCAGCTGCTTACCAGTAGCCACAGCGAGCGAAATCTTAAGTGTGGAAAAGGAATTCGGGAGAAAGAATGGCTAACTTGGTAACCACGCGTTTCGGGACCTAAGCCTCTTGGCCCAGCGGGCCGCCAAGCCCTTAATCTGATCGGGGTAGTGCATCAGCCCCTTCGTCGCATCTGTCGGAGCAGATGCCTGGCTGGTGGAAGTTCCTGACGATCGCAAGGGAGAGCGAAATGCCTGACCAGTCAGAACATCGCGGAATTGTGGTCGGCGTCGATGGGTCCACCGCTTCGACCGCGGCGGTACGGTGGGCCGCACGCTGGGCGGCGATGCGCAACACCGGGTTAACCATTGTTCACGCCTCCCCACCGGTGGTGCCCGGCTCATCGCTCATTGTCTGGACGGGGCCCACCTCGTCAGAAGTGTTGCGCGCGCAGGAAGAATACGCCCGGCGCCTGATCGACGACGCCGCCAAGACGGCCAACGACATTGCCCGTGGCCTACACATTCAGACCAAGGTAATCGCCGCCGCGCCCGTACCCACGTTGCTCGAGCTGTCCAACGATGCGCAGATCGTCGTGGTGGGCCGACGCGGTAGGTCGTCGCTGTCGGGCGTGCTGCTCGGCTCGGTCAGCACCGCGATGATCCACCGCGCTAGCTGCCCCGTCGCGGTCATCCACGACGAATCCCCTGCCGAGGCGGCGTCTATGGATGCGCCCGTGGTGGTAGGCATTGATGGATCGCCGCCATCCGAACTGGCCACCGCGATCGCCTTCGACGAAGCCTCGTGGCGCGGCGTCGAGGTGGTCGCGTTGCACGCCTCATGCGACAGCGATCCCTTCGGCATTCACCAACTGGAGTGGGGCGTCGCTGAGCCGAGAGCCCATGAAGCCCTTGCCGAGCGGCTGGCCGGCTGGCAGGAACGTTACCCCGATGTTCGTGTGCGCCGTGTGGTCGTACTCGACCGACCCGCGCACCACCTCATCGAGCAAGCCAAAACCGCCCAGTTGGTCGTGGTCGGCACCCGCGGCCACGGTGAATTCAGCGGACTGCTGCTGGGCTCGGTCAGCGCCGCGGTGGTACAGGTGACCCGCACACCGGTCATCGTCGCCCGCGGGGGCAACGTGCTTCAATGACATCACCAATAAGCCGCAGTGGGGCGCCCACCCTCGCAACTCGGGAGGTTAGCGCACGTCGCTGCACCGGTTCGACCATACAGTGAATCCCATTGCGACACAGGCAGATCAGCAACCCGTGAAGAAATCACACGTCAACAAGCTCGGCGTTGTTGGCATCGCCGCCCTGCGACGGCGAAGATGCGCTGGCGGCACCGGCATCCGGGCCAGCCTCGACGAAGGGTGTGCGACGGCACGGCTACAGTGCCGGGTTGCGTTGGAAGCAAGCAACCCCGAGGTCGTCGCCGACCTCGCGGCGCGCGGTCTCGGGGTCGCGGTGCTTCCGGAGTCCTATGCACGCACGCGCGACGACCTGCACCTGCTACGTCTGGGTCGTCCGACGTTGCGCGCTTGTGTCGGTGTGGCCTGGCGGACCGACGGCCGGTTGTCACCGGCCGCAACCGCGCTCGTCACGCTGCGGCAAAATCGACGCCCCGCCAGCTCCGGCTGTTCAGCGTGATCCGAGTCAAGGCAGGCATATTCAGCCTCACCGCTTCGGCGCCGGCTGACGATGACGGCGGTTACCTGCGTTGGCACCTGCTGGATCACATGCCGGAGCAATACCAACTACCGGGCATCGTGTACGCGCTGCGCTGGTTCGCCGACGGCGGCTACCGCGACCATCGCTTGGCTTCCTACGGACCACTGGGACAGGTCGGCAACGTCGTCCACTACCTCGTCAGTGACCCCGTTGAAGAAACCTTCGATGACTTCGTTGCGCTGGGCCGCGCGCTGCGTGAGAACGGTCGCTTTCCCATCGTGCGACCGTCACTGCAGGTGGCCGGCCTGCGACTGCTGCAATGGCAGTCCTCACCGCACGCGCTCGTTTCCGCCGAGGTCGTGCCGTTTCGGCCGCACCGCGGCGTACTGCTGATCGTCGAGGAACCCACCCATGACCGGCCCAACCAGTGGCTGCAATGGCTGCACGCCGAACACTATCCAGCGCTGCTCGCCACACCCGGCACGGCCGGCGTATGGACATTCGGTTCGACCACCGCATGGAACCGCACACCGCGGGGATGGCGCACCGAGCCCCAGTACGTCACCGTCATCTACCTCGACGACGAGCCCCTCGTCACCACCGACGCCCTGGCCCCCATCGTCGAAGAACGCTGGCGATCAACAGCAGTGCGACCCATATTCGCCGGACCGCTGCGGACCATGATCAGTTGGGAAGCCTGGCCCTGAATTACTGTCGCTCTCGGTCCCCACAGACGCGGCTAGCCACGGGTTGAGCCCAGCCCTTCAGCGTTATGCGGCGCGGCGCCTCACCGCGCCAACCACCGCGGTTGAGATCGACTCTTGCATTTCGTAACGCTGTTCCGTAACGTCGATACAAAACAAGGCGCTACAGCCGAAGGAGCATTATGAGCGGACCAGTCAGCTATCGTCGCGACGAGTCCATCGCGGTGATCACGATGGACGATGGGAAGGTCAATGCGCTCGGGCCGACC
>NZ_DATFZD010000201.1:0-7808 GCF_035314665.1 Mycobacterium sp.
GGTTGACACTGTGGCGGCCATGGATGTCGGCGCGCAACAGCGTGTGGTGGCAGTCGGCGCCTCGGCAGGAGGGGTGAAGGCGCTTGTCCGACTCGCTGCTGCTCTGCGACGCGATCTCGGCCATGCGGTCATGGTGTTGCACATACACGCCGGGGCGCCGCCGAGCCAGTTGACGAAGATCCTCGACCGCAGCGGGCCGCTACCAGCCGTGTGGGCAGCGCACGGCGATCCCATTGAAATACGGCGAGGCGGGTACGTACTGCCATCGTTCGCACCGAAGTCACTGCCCGCCAACGAAATCGACAGCACCGACATAGTGCAGTGACGAACTTCGTTGCAGGGCAATTCGGTTCGGCAACGAGCGGCTCGACCAGGAGATGTCCCGAATGGTTCCTAGCAGCCAATGACGATGCGGGGTCAAACCCATTGAACCGCAACACAACCACGTCGGCAGCTCGATCAGCGAGTCAGCGCATGACGATGTCGACCGCACTTGACAGCCGCGAACCGGCGCACATGGGTGGCCACCACATCGTTACCCGGCGAAGATCTGCACCACATCGCCGGGCGGTGCGAGTATGCATGCGCCCGATCAGCCGCCACGACACCGGATACAAAGCTTTTGCCCACCTTGAGCGTCGACCGCCCGCATTCTGCGACAGATTAATTGACCAACATGCTGGCAGGCTCGGTCAATTGAATAAAATTTGTGGCGTCGCAGGTAAAGGGGGCCGCCGCAGTGCGACAGCTCCCCCGCTCAGCTAGCTCTTCGGAACGTGCTCCCCGCGCCGGGGGCATTCGCCGGGCACATGAATGAATACTGCGCCGTCTTCGGCTGTCGCGGCTTGGCCGCGGCGATGCGCAGTCACATAGAGCCATCCAGGTTCGATGGGCTGTTTGCAGCGGGCGCACTGCGGGTCGGCGACCATATGCTCCTCACTTCCCTGGCCTTACTATCTCGGCCATTATTGTCCGCACCTTGCGTCGCCGAGCAGGGCGGTAGCCAGCCGCGTCGGCCTGGCACGCTGGTCGGTTCTGCAGCTGATACCAACCAGAGCTGCTAAGGGGCGACCGATCGGCTTGGTGCTCCACGGTCGCCGAGCACGCCGGTTGGGGTGTATCGCAGCAGGGCGCCGATCCCATCGGCGGGTGCGATGCGCTCGTCGACCCGGACCACCGATGCGCGAATCGTGATCGCGACGAACGGCAGCGCCTCATCGGCCCTCACCACCCGAACCGGCGCTTCCCCCAGTTCGGAGAGCGCATCGGCGTCGGGTGCGATGGTGGTGAGCTCTTCGCCCGTGACGAGCGTGGCGTCGCCGAGCTCACCGACGATCAGCGTGTCGACGTCGCCGGCCCGCAGCGCCGCGCACACCGCTGTCAGCCCTTCGGCGGCCAGCCCGGATCGGCGTCCGATCTCGGTTTGGAGCCGCTGGGCGATATCCGCGATTTCGGTGCGTCGGCGCCGCTCGAACTCCACATCGATCAGGTCGCTAATCTCGTCCTCGCCGATGCGCCTGCCCAGTGCTCCGGCGTGCAGTTGGCACACCCGCGCCGCCACGCGTTCCGGCAGCGCCGAAACCACATCGGTGCGCCCGCGGACCTCGCCGCACACGAACACCACTTCAGCACCCGTTTTGTCCACCAGCTCGGTGAGGCGGTCGTCGACTGCGCGCTCGTTCATGCGGATGGCTTCTTCGGTCGAGTGCTGGAAGTCGCCGTAGCCGTTCCACCCGGCGCTGGCTGGCTTGTTCACGGGATAACCGCCGCCGTCGACGGTCTCCGACCGGACCATGTGGCCCTGGTGCAGGGTGATATCGGCGCCGGCGTGGTCTACGGCGGCAAATACGTATGTCGGGCGCCACATGCCGAGCTCCACTAGGGGCACGATGTACGGGTAATCTGACACGCGAAGCACCGTGGCCGACGGTGGGCCGACGAGATGCTCGTTGACCAACACTTGGTCGCCGGTGGCGATCACCCCGCGGCCCTGTCGACCAACGGCCGGTTCGCTGTGCAGGACGGCGCGCTCGAGCGTGACAATGAGGTCCTCGTCCACGCCTCGGTCCGCGAGATGTCTTCGAACATCGCGCCACCTCGCGTCCAGCTGGGCCTCGGCGTCCGCGGTATTACGCGAGTCGTCGATGTAGATCGACACGAACGGACCACGCACGCTCACCAGTGATTCGAAGCGTTCTGGTTGCATATTTGGGCCTCCTGTTTTTCTTCGACCCGTTGCGAGGCATTCCGACACGAGCCAGACGCCATGAGACGAATATGTTCGCGTTGCGCAGGTCTTTTGGCGCGCGCCAACGGTACAAAATGCCGACGTGCGTCGGCAGAGTCGAAAGCCCCGGCCCGAGGGCATTTGGTCCCCACTCACCGCGGTCAGTGTCGTGTTCACCGGAAAGCGACGAATGGTCACACGATCCAGGTCGGAGTGATAGCGGCTCGAAGCCCTCGCAAACAGGTCCATAATGCGGTTGGGAGGAAGGCAGCAGCAACGTGAGCGAAGGTTCTGACGAATACTACGTGCGGTATCAATTCCAGCTGGGTGACGGCCAGTGGGAGAGCGTCGCGTTTGGTCCAACGGACGAAGCTGACGCCCGACGGTTTTATAAGCGCCTTTCTAAGGACGAGAGCGTGAACATAAAGCAGCCGCGACTGCTCAAGCGCGTGTACATAGTGGTTGAACCCGAATGACCGCGCTGAACTCAGGCAAACCAGGCCACTTCCATCGAACGGGCTCAGCTGATCCGCTGAAGCCAGTGCTACAAGCGCTAGGCGATAGCCCCGTTGGGGCCGCCACGGTAGACGACACCGGCGCTGCCCGTACCTTTCTCGGTGAACAGGTGGAAGTCATAGTCGAGCAGTCCATTTCGAGGGCGGCCTCGTCGACCGTGCAGGGCGCCATAGCGAACGACTTGCGCCGGATGACACGCCGTTCATCCGGCGAACGGGGAAAGTAGCTGGGCCGGTGCGCGGGCTCGGATACGTGCCGCCACTCAGCCGAGTCTGCCGCGGGTAGTTCGCCCTGTCGCGCTTCCCAGTGTTCGGCGGCCCGTTCCAGCTGGCACAGTCATGGACTTTCGGCCATATCACGGTGACCTACTGCCCTGCCTGTGTGAGGGCGAGCGCGTGGATGATGGGCTCGACGCGAAGGAGTAAACATGAAGGCCAAAGTCGGGGACTGGTTAGTGATCAAAGGCACCACCACTGAGCGGCACGATCAGCGCGGACTCATCACCGAGGTCCACTCGAAAGACGGCTCGCCGCCCTATGTGGTGCGCTGGCTCCACGCCGACTACGAGACCACGGTTATTCCTGGCTCGGACGCCATCGTGGTAACTCCAGAAGAACAAGAAGAACAAGAGGAAGCCGACGAGCGGGCACGCGCCCGACTCACGGCCCCGCAAAGCAGGATCACCCACAACGAGCAAATACGTTGATCCCACCGACGCTGAAAGTGATACGACGCAACCATCGAGATCGCTTGCACGACAGCATAGACACCGCAAGGGATTAGTGGGATGAAGTCAGAAGACGGTCGCACCGACGCAGGGTTCTTTGACCGCTGATAGGTCGGAGTTTGCCCGATGCTCTGGTCGCCATCGCCTGTCGCGGACACATCACCTAGAACTGTGCCCAGAGGCCTCGACGGAACGCTGTCGGCAGGGCAGCCTGGCCGTGGGACAGGTTGCTCGGCGATCACAGCTACAACCGGGGTTCCGCGCCCTTCGAGTACCAGCCACGGTCGGTGCATCTGTCACGGACAGCATCTGGCGACCAGAAGGCGGCGAGTTCGCTCACGCCACAGCAGAACCGGTCGAGAAGACCTCACCGGCTGATGGGTGTGCTGAATCCGCCTCCGTTGCGCCGCACGACGATCACCGGTGTGTCCTCGTCGACCGGCTGATGCCCATACTGCGGCCTGCGAAATGCCAAGCACATCCGAACACACCAGCGCGCCACACGCGACGCTGTACCGCATCCGGCTCGTTGAAAAGACAGGGCGGTTCGAATCCCGTCCACGGGCCCGGGAATGCGCCGCAACCCCGGGGGGAGTGCCGTGATCGGCGATCGCTCGTGGCGCGGTCGAGCCCAAAGACGATCCCCGTCTTGGACAGGCGGACGCCGACGAGCGTGCACAACGTCGGTTCGGAGCCGTGCAGTCGGCCATCTCCCACTATAAGAGCAAGTAGGCGCTTTGGGATAAGGCGATGAAATCGGCGTCCATGGCTGGGTGGCGGCAAAGGTTCGGCGCCGTGACGAGACGCTGGTGCCTTTCGACGTCAGACGGATCGAGGCCGGGTAGTGGGTCAGTTTGGTGCCCACTGGCTTTTACGTCTCCGTGGAGACGATGCGGAAGCCGGTGATGATCTCAGGTTCGATGGCGGTGTCGGCGTGGTTGACCCACGGATGGAGTAGTTGCTCGTAGCGCGAGACTTCATCGGGATCGGTGATGGTGTGTGCGTGTCCGGTGACGACGACGCTCCAGCCCGTCCGAGTCTGGGGGTCGATGCTGTCGGCTTCGTAGGCGACGACGATGCCTTCACCGGATCGCACGGCAGCGGAGATCGACGCTGTCAGGCGGGTGCGAATGATTATCCGGCCTTCGTCCAGCAGATGATTGACTGGGCGGATCGCCGGAAGCGCGTTGAGAGTGAAGACGACGCGCCCATAGCTGACGCTGGCCAGCAACCGTATCGCCTCAACACTGTCTAATCGCTGAGCGCCCGCGGCGGGCTGCTCCAAGCCCAGTCTGCCGTCATAGCCTTGGTTGCTCACACCCTCAACGATGTGCCTAACGTTACATGAGCCCCTAGGGCCATACGGCTCTAGGTTGGATGGCAAAAGCATGCATATAACCGCGGACCCAGGTCGTGGCGGCAATGATGTTTCGCTAGATGTTCCGTGGCGGCACCTGGGCGCTCCGAACGGTGTGGATGAGCGTCTTAGCGTCGATATGATCGCCTGGTCGAAAGTCCATGGCGCGCGCCGGCTCTCGTTGGCCTTTGCAGCATTCCCAGAGATCTTTCAAGCAACCCACCGTGGGGCGATGCAAACGGTATTCTTCGTGTTGATCCACCTCGGTGACCCGCTCATCCGACTGGAATCGCTATACCGCTACTTGCGAAAGTATCATTCGCTCAACGGACGACGCTACGTGCTGCTGTCCATGCATCACCTGCTGCCGGCGCTATTCGTCATGCTGACACTGGAATTCATGCCGCGCGGGCGTCATCTGCGACGAAATGGTGTCCCACCGGCTGGAAGCCGCATACACCCGAACCGACCGTCCATACCACCGCTTAACCCGGCTACCCAAGGTTCGGTCGAAGGTGGGAACTAGAACTCACGTTGCGCGGCTGCCTGATGAACACGTGCAGAGAGCTAGACCTCACTCCACCGAGGCGATGTGAGCGATGTGGCTACACACGAATCAGGCAAAGTGGACCAAGGCAGCGAAAGAGCCAACACACCAGGAATTCTCGAAAAGGACACCGCGCCGATGAGATCGCGCGGTGGTGCGAGGCGGCCGCTCAACAATTCGTCGACGCGCCGATCCAAGCTTTTATCCCGATCCTCGTCGAAAACATAGTCCGCAGCCGCATGAACGCATCCCGCGCAGTGACAACATCGCAGGCACGGTCCGGCGAGATCACACACCGCTGACGAGATAATTGATGCCCGCGGCCCCCGCATGCGTGCTGGTGAAGGCCAAGACAGACACAGCAAGAGCGGCGGCCTATCAGCGATCCTATTTATCGGTGGTAATCGAGCAAGTCACCTGACGACGTCGGTTTTGGTAGGTGCTCAAATGGGGTGGCAGACCAAGGATCGCACCGCCATGCACAAGCAGGTGTTTGGTGCAGCGCCGAACAAAGCCGCATGATTCAGACACTGGTGGCAACGAGACCGGTTGTTCGGCAATGGATCCGAATGCCGGCCCCCAAGGGGGATGTGGATCAGGAAAAAGGTGCATACCGTCCTCGGCGTACCCGACCACCGCACGGTTTGCCACCTCCTTGGTTGTGCGGTACTCGCCGGATCGCTCAGGCCAATTCGTCATCCAGACCGTCGGAGCCGTTCGCCGAGGGTCGTACACCGCAGCCGCTGATGATCTGCGCTGTTATCGACCAGGCCACCGAGCTGGGTGCACTTACGGTGACCTGACCACCGTAGAACTGCCGATTGTCGGCTTCTGCAACCGTACCTAGGCGCTTGGTTGCCGTCATTGCCGCAACCCGCGGCCCGTCTAATTTGGCCGAAGTCTGGTAGTGGCCGCCTGCCGATATTGATGTTATCTGTGGTTTTTCGTGTGTCGAAGAGTTGGCAGGTCTGGATCCGATGCAGTTCCATCGGCATCTAGTCGATGGTCTGCCTTGAGGTCTGCAATGGTCAGGGGTCTCCGTGCTTGCCAAGGTAAATCGGATATCGAAGGCAGAGGGCCGGGCTCTACCTCGCCGATAGACTTCGCCGATGACCACCTCGGCCCCCGGCAAGCAGGTTCTCACCGTCATTCCGGCGGAGGCCGGGGGACGTGCCGTGGGCGCACAGCTCGCCAGTCTGTTCGGCACCGGATTCTCGGTTACCGTCGTGGAAACCACCGACGAGGACGCAGCGGCGCTGGGCCGGGCCCGTGTCGTCTTGACCGGCCTCGGGCGCGTTCCGGCTGAACACATCGCCGCGGCTCGTGATTTGGAGCTCATCCAGTGTGCCAGCCACGGATTCGATTACGTGGACCTCGCAGCCGCCCGCAGCCGCAGGATCGTGTGCAACATCGGGTCAAGCGATGCCGAACGACAGGACGTCGCTGAGCAGACCTTCGCGCTGATGCTGGCCCTTGCCAAGCAGCTGATTCCCGCGCACATCGCCCTGACGGAGGCGGACTGGGCCCTGCCCAGGCTGCTGCGCTCCATCACCGAACTGCACGGCAAAACGCTAGGAATCATCGGGCTCGGCCACATCGGCCAGAAAGTCGCGCGGCGCGGGGCCGCCTTCGACATGGACATCGTCTACACCGACCCGTTGGATACCTTGACCGAGGTCGCCGACCGGCTAGGGGCCCGCCGTGTCGAGCTCGACGAGCTGCTGCGCACGAGCGACTACATCCTCGTGCTCGCACCGCTCACCGACGCGACGCGGCACCTGATCGACGCCGAGCGCCTTGCGCTCGTCAAGCCCACTGCATTCATGATCAATACGGCCAGGGGCGCGATTATCGATCAGGACGCACTCGCCGACGCGCTAGAAGCAGGCCGGATCGCCGGGGCCGGCATCGATGTCTTCGATCCGGAACCGCCGATGGCCGCGTTACGGTTGCTGCACGCGCCGAATGTCGCGCTCTCCCCGCACGTGGGCGGTGTTACACGCGAGACTTCGATACGCATCGCCATGGCCGCCGCGTCGAACGTCCGCCAATTGAACGTGACCTGGTAAGAACCTGAGGGTGTGCCGACGATGACAAAGAACGTTCTCTCGGATGCGCAGATCACCGCGCTGACAGCCGCGCAGCGGCGTGAGCTAATTCAGCGGCTCGAGCGGCCCATGGCGGATCTGAGGCCAAAAGGCTTCGCAGCGAAGCTAACACAAGCACATCTGGGGCTGATGACTGGCGGCGCGGTGTTCATGATCCCTTGGATTGTCTACCTCGGCTTTACGTTGCCTCAGAACTACACCGTCCGCGACTGGCCGTTGACGTGGTTGGGCTTTGACAGCTTGTTGGTCGTGTTCATGGCCGCGACGGCGATCCTGACCTGGCTGCATCGCCAGGTGCTTGTGCTTCCCGCTTTCACCACCGGGAT